>DASTSI010000265.1:0-45163 GCA_035760745.1 Nitrospira sp.
CGGCGGATGTCGGCGAGGACGAGATCAATCGCCTCGCGGCGGAACCAGACGACATCCGGGATCAAGAGGAACGGAGCGAAGCGGCGGAAGCCCTCTCCAGCGCGTACGAACATCACGAGGCGATGAACGATCTCATGCAACAACTGCGTTCGATCGACCCGGCCGCGCCGGACTATTCCGAGCTTTTGGCCGAACTCGAGGACATGTTTGTCGAGCACGTGACTGAGGAAGAGGACGTGCTTCTGCCCATCGTCTCGGCCACGCTCGACGTGCAGGCCTTGGGTTTCGAGATGCAGCGCCGCAAGGACGACGTCGGATCACAGCCTCCGCTCGCCGCGTGAGCGAGTCGGCGTCATGACCGGGATCGCCGACGGGCGCGGCCGACCTGACACCGGGGAACGTGAACGTACCCAACACGGAGGGCGGAGCTCCATGGTAACCGAAGTTCCTACAGATCATCGTCCCCGGGGCCTCTCGTACGGGACGGTGCGCCGTCGGTCCCCGCGGCCGCGGACCCTCGCCCTCGACATCGGGATCGCCTGGATCAGAGGATTGGTGCTGGACGAACAGGGCTGGCCCATGCGGCCGCCGCACAAGTCGGCCTGTGAAAGAACGCCGGTTCCCGCATGTCCGCATGCGGTCCTTCAGGCGGCAACGGCGCTCACCGCCGACGTCGATCCCTTTGATCGCGTCTCGGTCGCATTCCCCGGCCGGATTTGCGACGGAATCGTGGTCCAATCACAGGATCTCGGGTCCGAATGGCGCGGCTACCCGCTCGGACCGTCTCTCGCCCATTGCTTGCATCGACCGGTTCGAGTGGCCAATGCCACGGATATCCAGGGCTGGGGTGCAATCCGCGGAAAGGGGGTCGAGATGATCATGACCATCGGCCCCCGTGTAAGGGCGTCCTTGTTTCTCGACGGGGTGCTCGTCCCCGACGTGCGGATCGGAAGCTATCGAAGCCGGCCTGCGGAACAGTGGAGCCGGCGTATCGTGAAGTTGATCGCGAAACTGGAAAAACGGTTCAGCTACGATCGCCTGTACCTCGGCGGCCCGTATGCCGGAGCCGTCCGGTCCGCGGCATTGCCGTCCAACGTCAACGTCGTCGCCTCCTTCAATGCCCTGCGGGGCGGGATGGCGCTCTGGCAGGACCGCGAAGCTTGGTAATGACATCGGCGTTGTCTTTTGTCCGATATCGATCGGCTGCGATGAGACAGGAA
The DNA here is from genome assembly GCA_035760745.1 of Nitrospira sp. Taxonomy (GTDB): domain Bacteria; phylum Nitrospirota; class Nitrospiria; order Nitrospirales; family Nitrospiraceae; genus Nitrospira_C. The sequence continues at coordinate 1,221 of DASTSI010000265.1, forward strand.
CGGATCCGGGCGCGCCCCCGTTCGGGTCCATCCGTCATTGAGTATGAGAGTCGCCCACTCTCCATGATCATGACAGTCCCTCGGCAGGATCGCGGAAGGCAAAAGGCAACAAGAGGCAGAGGAGGATCCCTCCTCTGCCTCGCCCCTGCGCGCGGGTGACGCATGGTTGGCGCGATCGGCTGGATTCTGTTCGGACTCGTGGTCGGCGTGGCGGCAAAGATCTTCATGCCGGGCCGCGATCCGGGCGGGTTTCTGGCGACGATCCTGCTCGGCTTGGCGGGAGGCTTTGTCGGCGGGTTACTCGGCCGCCTGTTCGGCTGGTATCAGGAAGGCGATCCGGTCGGGTTCGTCATGGCGGTGATCGGAGTGGTGCTGCTGCTTCTCGCCTACCGCATCCTCGTGAAGCCGTCCGAAGTTTGAGCGAAATCGGCGCCCACCTCTCTGCACGAATTGTCCTGCTTCAAGACAACTCTTCCCTCTCCGAATGCGCGTGCTGCGTGCCGTGTCGCGTCGCTCTGACAGAATCGCACTGAAAGCGTCGGCTTGCTTCGGCGACTGTTGAGGTGGTCCTGCTTTTGCAAGTCTCCCCGCAGTCCCCGTCATCACATCGCTTGAGAGGGAGTCTTGTCATGGACAACACATTGAACGACCGAAGGCCGGAGGTATTGAGGACCCTGTTGATCGGACGACGGACCCAGCTGCAGAAAGAGATCGACTTCCTGCTGGCGCAACATCGCGACAATCACGCCGACGATCAGGTCCTCGACGTCGAAGACATGTCGCTGCGCGATGCGACTGGCGCGCAACAAATCGCCTTGCTGGAGGCCAGGACGCAACAGCGCATCCAGCTCGACGAAGCGCTCCGCCGTTTGGATGAAGGCACCTACGGGATATGCGAAGACTGCGATGCGCCGATTTCGCCGGGGAGGCTCCGCGCGCTTCCGTTCGCGCGGCGCTGCGTCGCCTGTCAGGAACAATTCGAGCTGTTCGAGACGATTATGAAGCGGGAAGACCGGGAGGAAGTCTAGCAGCGGACCACACACGAGGGCGAACGGCATTCCGGGGAGCGGATGGAAGGAGGATTCATGGCACGGTCGAAGAGCGAAGAAGAAAAGATGGAAGACGGGGACATGGAGCAGGACGGCGGTGAATCGATCGACCTGGTCGAGATGCTGAAGGCCGACCACCGCAAGGTCCAGGAGTTGTTTACGCGGTTCGAGGACGCCGACAAGCGCACCCGCCCCGCCATCGCCTCGGAGGCGCTCAAGGACCTGGAGATCCATACGGCACTTGAGGAAGAGCTCGTCTACCCCGCGATCCGCGAGGCGATCGAGCATGAGGACCTCGTCGATCAAGCGGAAGAAGAGCACCATGTCGCGAAGCTGCTGATCAAAGAGCTGCAGAAGATGAGCGCGACGGACGAGCGATTCGCCACGAAGTTCAAAGTATTGGGCGAACTCGTCGGCCACCATATCGAAGAAGAGGAGGGGGAGATTTTTCCCCAAGCGCAAGACAGCCAGTGGGAGACCGAGGAGCTCGGCCAAGCGGTGATGAAACGGAAACACAAGCTGGAACAGAAATACGAGCGCGGCGGCGCCAAGAAGGCATCCGCCCAGAAACGAAGGAAAGCCGCGTGACGTGCTCCCCGATCACGCGGATCTGATCGGCGAGCCGCCGTCCGAACGACTCGACGAGGCAGCGGACCCGCGGCCCTTTCTCGCCGGTTTCACGGGGCGGTCTTCGCCGCGGTCGGACCCGCAAGGCCGCCGATCCGGCGTCCGTTCCCGACGGCTCAATCGATCGGGCCTCGACATGACCTCACCGGTTCCCCGGGTCCGGGCTATTGGACCATCCCGTGCGGGACCCTCATCCGCAGCTGGCGCGCCTCGCCTTCGGCTTCATCGGCGGCTTCCCGCAGATCCTCCGCCAACTGCCGCTTCCGTTCGACCGCGGGATCATTGGGGCCGCGATCGCGAGCGATGAGATCCGCCTCCATCTGCCGACGGTCCGCCATTTCGCGCAAGGCATACGACAGTGTCCGCTGGTCGCGCGCGCGCTCTGCCGTTTCTTGCTGCGTTCCCGGCTGCGCCACCGGGACCGTGACTTCCGATTGGCCCCCGCTCGCCGCGCAGCCCGCGGCGGCGAGGAGGGCAACGGCTATCCGCGTTCCGTGCTGTTTCATATCGTCCTCCTCCCGGGCTTCGTTCCGATTGGTCTAGCCCCTTGGCGGGCTGCGCCGCTCCGTGACCAACGCGCACTCCCGCGACACGTATCGCGCCAAGACTCCGCGCGGCTCATTGATGCATGACCTTCTTGAATACCTGCGTCCGGGGCTCGGCCGTTCGCTCCGCCCGGTCGAGACCTGCATCCATGCTGAGACGCCCGGCGCCGTACGTCGCGACGTAGAGTAAGCCCCCCATGATCGAGAGATTCTTCAGAAAGTGAATCATCTGGTTCTGGTCCGACAAGTGGGTATGGAAGATCAGCGTCGTCGGAATCATGAACAGAAACAGCAGCCACGCCCCGATCCGTGCGTGGTATCCGAGCAATAGGGAGAGGGACCCCGCCAGCTCGATCACAATGGCACCGAGATAGAGCAGCGTCGTCATCCAGGTCATCCCCATCGCGATCATGTACTGCTGCGTGTGTTCCGCATCGGCGATCTTGCTGATGCCCGAGAGCAGAAAAATCAGGCCGAGCAGCACTCGACCGATCAGGACGACGTAGGGTGAGCCGATCATGGCGTACTCCTTCCTTCGAGGAACGTCTCTCGCGCGGCCTCGCAGGCTTCGGGCAGGGATAGGACGAACATCCCTATGCGAAGCACGGCATCGACGATGCCGTAGGCGCACCAGCTGCGCTCCACCACCGGCAGGCGGTGGAACAGGTACCTGGCGGCCGCCCCGGCCTCCACCGCGGCTTTCCCCGCGGCCGCGAAAGGCAGCCACGCCGGGCGCGTCGCACGGCCGCGTCCGCCCGCGGACGCGAGCAGCAGGCTCGTCGCATGCAGCGCGACGGACAGCGGCCCGGCCGGCACTCCGTATTGGTAGGCGGCGTACGAGGCATTGACCCTGTCGGAATGGAACCGACGAATCGGCGGGTCGGGCAGATGCCGGATCACGCCGGTCTGAAACAGCGACATCAGGGCGCCGGTTCCCAGACCAAGCACGGCCAAGACGACGATGCCCCGCCGGCATCGCAGGGCGCCCGTCCGTGCTTGTCGCAGATCGTCCCGCACCGCTTGCGGGTCGACGCTGTCCGGCCAGCTCCACATCAGGCCGCGGGGTCCGCGGCTCCGCCCCGTCTCGGCGGTTCGCCGGGGCACGAGCACGAACCGTGGCCGTCTCGGCGTGGAAGCGGACGGACGGGCGGGCTGGAACGTCCCGGACGTCATGACTGCTGCTCCTGTTCATGCAGCAGCACGTCGGTCATGTAGCGCGTCTCCTCCGAGGTGAGGCTTCCGCGCGGGCGTTCGCGGGCGTCTTCGTAATCCCCTCGTTCGAGATGGATCAGGTACTGTGACCACGAAAGCAGGGTGCCCTGGCACACGCGCCGGTCGGACGGCAGGCTCTCCATGTCGAGCTCCAGGCGGCGCACCATCTCGTTCATGAACCAGTGTGGAATGCGCAGCCGCTGTGCCGGATAGATGTACCCGAACAGGATCACGTGGCTGAACAGAACCCGCCAATGCCTATTGAACCGCTGAAGCAGCCTCGCCCAATCCATGGCGTGGGCACCCGCCCGGAGCAGATGCGCGACGTCGCCGCCGTCATATCTCGTGCGCTCCATGACGAAGGCCTTGGACCACAGCATCTCCTCGGGGGGAACCAGCAGGACATCTACGCCGAGCACGTTGGATGGGACGGCGTGCCGAAACCACAGGTCGTCGACCACGCAAAGCCCGTTGCCGGAGTTGAAAATGACGTCGATGCTGTACTGGTCTTTCCAGGCTTTGCCGAGCCAATGGCTGAACCGCCACTCGGTTTGGAAGCCGGCCTCCGCGAGGCGGTCCATCAGCACGAACCGGTCGGCCTGGCGCACGAAGATGTCGAGATCCTTGGTGCGGCGGACGAGCCCGGTGTACCGCTCGAGGGCAAACGCGCCTCCGACGAGGAACGGGACGCCGGACCGTCGCAAATGGTCCAGCGCTTCGCTGTACACTCGGTGAGCCGGATCGTCGCCGTTCGATTGCACGATGCTCTCCTTCACGCGCTGACCGGTTGCGAGACGGTCGGGACGTCCACGAAACGGATCGCCCGCCTTCCGGGAAACCGGCGCCGGAGCAGCGGGAACGCGACGTTGTACACCGGTACGCCGCCCAGCGTCCGGCCTTCCACCGTCCCATGATGGGCATGGCCGTGAAAGACCGCCGTCGCCCCGTACCGGTTGAGCGGCTCTTCGAGCCGGCTTGACCCGAGGAAGGGAAAGAGTTCCGCAGGCTCTCCCTGTACGGTCTCGGCGATCGGCGCATAGTGCGTGAGCACGACCCGGGAAGCCGTCCGAAGCTTGGCGAGCGCGGACTCGAGCTTCAGCGTCTCCTCGACCGCTTCACGGACGAATTGTTTCAGCATGGTCTCGCCCCACGGTTGAAGTGTGCGCTCCCCGAACCCGCCGCAGAACCCTTTCACGCCGGCGAAGCCGATCCCCTTGTACTCCACGGTCGTGCCGTCCAGCACCGTCACGCCTTGATCGCTTAAAATCCGGACGATCTCGTCCTGCTGTCCGCATTCGAATTCATGATTGCCGAGCACGGCGACGACCGGCATCGGCCGCACGGCGCTCAAATGCGCGGCAAGCTGCCTCGCCTCTTCAGGCTTTCCGTAATCGACCAAGTCTCCGCACAGCAGGAGGAGGTCCGCCTCTTCCGATAAATTGTGAAGCAGCGCGCGCAGGTCCTCGTCGGAGGTCCGGGGGCAATGCAGATCACCCACTGCCGCGAGCCTGACGCTTCCCATATCTCCATTGGTGGGCGGTTCCGTCCCCATCCTTCACACCGTCTGCTTCGTCGCGCGCCCGCTGCCGCGACACTGATCCGCGCGAGGCAGGCTCCCGCCGCGAAGGTCCTCGACGAAAAGATCCCGATTGATGGCTTGGGCGGCGGTGGCTCCTTGTCCGGCGGCGATGATCATCTGGCAGTTGGCGGGCGTGAGGCAGCCGGCCGCGTAAAGGCCCGGCACCGCCGTGCGCATGTCCTCGTCCACCCGCAATTGTCCTTCGTCGTCCTTCGCCGCTCCCAGCGCCTCCGCGAGGCCCGTGTGGCAGACGTCTCCGCGCGTCGCGAAGATCGCGTCGACGGAACAGTCCGGGCCGTCGTCGAATCTCACGGCACGCAGCCACCCGTCCTCGTGGAGCAGGCCCCTTATCCGTTGCCGCCGAACCGGGATGGAGTACTCGGAGAGATCGTGTTCCCACTGTCCGTCCCAGAGCGCCTCCTTTCCGTCCGTCAGCACCGCGACGGCCGGTGAGAATGCGAGCATCGCAAGGGCGTACCGTGCCGCTTCATTCCGCCGGCCGTACACGGCGATGCGCTTTCCCTGCATCCGGTAGGCGTCGCAGTCCTTACAGAACAACAGGGAGCGGCCGAGACAGGCCTCGGCGCCCGGGATGTCGGGCAGCAAATGGGTCAGGCCCGTCGCGAGCAGAACCGTCCGGCTCCGATATCTTCGCCGGATGCCCTCGAGCACGAAACCTTCCCCGGTCCGACTCACGGCCCGGATCTCGTCCTTCGCCTGCTCGGTGCCGAACCGGCGAACCTGCTCCCGTCCGCGCTCAAGAAGCGCTTCGCCGCTAATGCCGTCGGGAAATCCCAGATAGTTTTCGACGACCGGCTCCCATCGGGCCATGCTGTGACCGGCGTCCACCAACAGCGTCCTCAATTTCGTCCGGCCCAGATAGACGGCCGCCGACAAGCCGGCCAACCCGCCTCCGACGATCACCGCATCCCACAGATCCGGATCCAGCCGCCGCACCGGGCCTCAGTCGGATGCCTGACGGATGCGAAGATCGTTGTCGACCTTCGACACGCCGTGGACTTGACGGGCCAGCTCTTCCGCCCGCGCCCGCTGCCCGGCGGTTGGAACGACCCCTGTGAGCGACACGACCCCTTCGTTCGATTTCACCTCCACGCGCGTGAAATTCGACGAACGGTCTCCCGTCAGCTTGGCCTGTACGGCGGCGGACACCGAGGCATCCTCCATCCGCTGCTGCGCGGCCCTCTCGGTCGCCGTCGTGTGACATCCGCCGACGGCCGCCGCGGCGAGGATCAGCATGAACGCCGGGACCCGATGCATTGTGCTTCGGTGCCTCAGCCTCGGGACGACGTTTCCCTGCCTTCGCCTCTGAACGCTTCCTTGGAGCCTTGCGCGAATTCGCGCGCGGAGCGGCCGACGTCCTGCATCGCTTCTTGGCCTTTGTCGTAGTACTCTTTGCCCCGCTCGACCGCGGTATCCCAGGCGGCCTTGCCCCGTTCCATCGCTTCCTCCCGCGCCCGCGTGGCGTAGTTCCTCAGCATGCCGCGCAGCTCGGCACCGGTTTGCGGCGCGAACAGCAGCGCGACGCCGGCTCCAATCAATGCACCGGCCAGGAACGCCGACCATCCCATGGATTCGCCCTCGTAGTATTCGTAGTCCCCGTTTCGCATGGAACCTTCCTCCTTGTGTCTGTCGATGAGTGGACGATGACGCTCTTTTCCCGTGGAGGGACGGCTGCAATCCGCGGACCGGCGGACATGGCACGGCATGGGTGGAAAAGCTTCGGCCGCATCGGGGGATACCGGTTCGACCAGGGTTTTTCCGTGACAGCCTGTCCCCGCCTCGGGACAACGTGTCCGATCCTCCAGAAGCGGTTCTGCCGGTTGAAGGATGCTCGCGTTGCGACCCGCGAGTCCCCGCTCCGGACCGGTTTCAGCGATCGGATCCCGCGCAGGCGGGCTCCTCGCGGCATGCGCGAGCCTCGCCTCCTGATCCTGCCGGGGCGGGACAGGAAATTTACACCTTTTTTACCTGCCCTTCGCGCCCGCTTTCTTGTGCCGGATGCGTACGCCCATTACGATGCGCTCCGTCGTCGCGCAAACCACCATCGGATTACCCGGACATCGTGTCGAGTCGTTCTCCGCAGCACAATGCCGAGATGCACACATCGTCGTTCGCGCTCCTGCGACGGGCCTGGACGTTTCTTGCCCCGTTCAAGGTGCACCTGGCCTGCCTCACGATCGTGTTGCTCCTGTCAATCCCGTTGAGCCTCCTCTCGCCGTTGCCGTTCACGATCGCGGTGGACACCATCATCGGTACTCGTCCGCTTCCCGCCTCGATCCGCGGATGGATCCCCGTGGAGGTGCAATCGTCGACGACGGCGATGCTCGTGGTCCTCGCGGCCGCGTACATCGGCATCGCCTTCTGCAACCACCTGCAGGCCATGGTGTTGTGGGTGCTCTCCTCGTACACGGGCGAGCGGTTGATCTATGCCTTCAGGAGCCGCCTGTTCGAGCATCTCCAGCGCATTTGCGTGTCGTACCATGATGCGCATGGGGCGTCGGATTCCGTGTACCGGATCCAGCACGACGCCGCCTCTGTGAAGCAAATTCCGATTGATGCGCTGCTGCCGTTCTTGCGCGCTTGCTGCATGCTCGCCGGGCTCGCGGCCCTCATGACCCTCATCGACCGGGACATTGCCTTGGTCGGCCTTGCGATGCTGCCCCCGCTCTTGTGGCTCACGCACCGCTGCGGCCGGCGCCTGAGACGACGATGGTCGGAGGTCAAGAAGACGGAAACGGCCACCTTGGCCTGCGCGCAGGAAGTGCTCGGCGCGACCCGGCTGGTGAAGGCATTCGGCCGAGAGGAGCACGAACAGCGGCGTTTTCTCAATCACGCCATGGATTGGGTCCGGCAACACAATGCCGTCGCGTCGATCGGAAGCGGGTTCGATCTGAAGTTCGGGATGACGGTGGCGATCGGAACCGCGATCGCCCTCGTGATCGGCATCGACCACGTGAAGTCCGGCCGGCTGACCATGGGAGATCTTTTGCTCTTCATGGCCTATATGGGGCAATTGTCCGGGCCGCTCGATACGGCGTCGAAGAAAATCGCCGAGCTTCAATCGCACCTGGTCGGATTCCGCAGAGCGGTGGCGATTCTCGACATTCCAGCCGTGGTGACGGACCGGCCTGATCCCCGCCCCCTCCAGAGGGCGGAGGGCCATATCGCCTTCCGCGGCGTGTCGTTCGCCTACCCCTCCTCGGTGCCCGTCCTTCGCGACGTGTCTTTCTCGATCCCGGCCGGGACGAGAGTCGGGATCCTCGGGCACAGCGGGTCCGGCAAGTCGACCCTGATGAACCTGCTGATGCGGTTCTACGATCCCGGGTCCGGCGCCGTTCTGTTGGACGGACACGATCTGCGGGAATACCGGCTCGGGGACCTGCGCACACAGTTCGCCGTCGTCCCGCAGGATCCGCAGCTTTTTTCAACGACGATCGCGGAAAACATCCGCTACGGGAATCTGCATGCGACGCAGGCGCAGGTCGAGGCAGCCGCGCGAGCCGCGCATGCAGACCACTTCATCAAATCCTTGCCTGAAGGGTACGACACGTTCGTCGGAGAGCGCGGCTGCCGACTGTCCGGCGGCCAGCGGCAGCGGATCGCGTTGGCCCGCGCCTTCCTCCGGGACGCGCCGATCGTCATCCTCGACGAGCCGACCAGCGCGCTCGATACCGCGACCGAAGCGGAGGTGGTGGAGATCATCAACCGACTGACCGCGGGGCGAACGACGTTCGTGATCGCGCACCGCCTGCATACGCTTCGCCACTGCGACTTGCAGCTCGCGCTCCGGCAAGGCCGCGCGACCCTGCAGGCGTCCGAGCCCGTTTCGCCGGTCACCTTTGCGGTGACCGATGCCGCGACCTCTGATCGGGCAGCCGTCGGCGTCAGGTGAGCGTTCAGCCCGTCCCTTTTACTTGACGCTCTGCTTCGAGCCAGTGATCGAGCTCGTGTCCCTGTTGACAGCCGCAAGCCTGATAGAGCGCGTACGCGCGTTCCTGGATCTTGGCCGTCAAGTCGGATCGTTGCTCTCCGTTCGCGGGCCGCGCCGTCGAAACCGGCTCCTGAGGCGTCGGCTCCTGGGGCGTCGGCGGGACTCCGCTCGGGGCCTCGGCCTTGCCGCGTCGAATAGTCGCTCTGCGCTTCGGACCCTTCCCCGGTGCGGCATCACCGGGTGAGGATCGTGTCGTCCTCTCTGGTTCCATCATTGCTGCCCTGTCTCCTCTTCGAACCCCGCCGACATACGCCGCCAACCGGTGGCGTTATTTGTTTTCACGGGAGGCGAACGATGCATCAGTACCGCTGCGGGACTGATCGGCCGCCATGGACCGCGGACAGTCATGGCCATGGCGATCGTCGTGTCGGAAGGCTCGCAAGAGTCAGACCTCCGGGCGCATCGCACCGCACGGTGTAAATGGAGAACATCCACCGAACCCGATTCCCGTATATCTCAGGCGGGAGTAAGCCAGAATGTCTTGCCCTCGACAAAACGTCCGGCGGAACCGGGACCTACGGAGCCCCTCGCCGCTGAGACAACTAGGGGACTCCCTAGTCGACCCTTGCAAGGACGCGGCATAGGCTGAGGAAGGAGCGGCGGCGAAGGGAAGTGAGTTATGAGTTGCGCCATTTGCGTTGGCGATGGTAACGTGTGGCTCGTTCATCCAGGGGGCGGGTCCGCATGGCGAAGACAGTCAGCCGAGTTCTCCTAATCCTCCTTACGCTGTTGCTCACCGAGCACCTGGCGGGGATTCCGTTGCCTCCGCAGGATCCGATGCAGAGCGACGCCGATGCGCAGGCTGAAGTCGATGGCGGCGAGGAGGGGGGCGAGCCCGACTGCACCGCGGCCCCCCGCTGGCAACTCGAGTCCATTCTCCGCATGCAGGTCCGGTCCCAAGACAGCATCTCGTGCCCGCAGGATACCTTCGCCTCCGACTTTTTCCATCCCCCGACCCGGCTCACCGCCTAAGTCTTTCGCCTTTCCGCATCACGACACGAAACGTGCACGACTGTCCCGCATCGGGACACAGAAGCGAGGCATGCTATGGCCACATGGTCGTTGAAGGGCTTTCTCCTCTGGGGTGTCGCGGCCTTGGCGACGCAAGGTCCGCTCCCGGCCGGCGCGGCCGACTCCGGCGGGAAGGTGTATTCGCTTCCGGATGTGATAGCCCTGGCGATCGAGCGCAATCCCCTCGTCGTCGGCGCGCAGGCCCTGATCGATCAAAGTACCGGCCAGCGCACCGCCGCCGGCGCGTATCCCAACCCGACGATCAAAGGAGACGGCGGTCGCGGGTTCTTGCGCGACGCCGGTCCGCTCACGCCGGAAATCCCGCGGTCGGCGACCGAATACATGGCCGCCTTCAGTCAGCCGCTCGAGTGGCCCGCCAAGCGGGCCGCACGGCAGCGGGCCGCGGAAGCGGGCCTCGCGGGCGCGACGGCGGGGTTGGTCGAAGCGCGGCTGAATCTTACGGCGGACGTCAAGATCGCCTTCTATGGTCTGTTGCTCGCCCATCGCGATCTCGAGCTGTCGAAGCAAAACCTCGCCATCGTGGAAGACGTGAGGAGGATCGTCGGCGCGCGAGTCAAGGTCGGCGAAGCGCCTCAATTCGAGCTGATCAAGGCGGAAGTGGAACTGTTGAAGGCCGGCCAAGCGGTGACACGGGCGGAGAACGGGGTCCGTATCAGCCGTGTCGGGCTGGATACGCTCACCGCCGGCGCGCTCGGTCCAATGTATTCCGTCCAGGGCGAGTTTCTCTCCTATCCGAGCGGACTGGACCTGGCGCAACTCGCGGCCCGGTCTCTGGAGGAGCATCCCGCGATCCAGCGTCTGAGCCGGTCGATCGAGCAGGCGGACCGCACGATTGAGTTCGAGCGGCAAGCCCGCATGCCCAACGTCAGCCTCAACTCGAGTTACACCAGGGAATACGGGCGAGAGGGGTTCGACTTCGGCGTGAGCGTGCCGACGCCCATTTGGTACCAGCGCCAGGGAGAAATCGCGAGTTCGCTGGGCGCCAAGCGAAAAGAGGAGGCCGAGCTGTTGCGCGTGCGGAACGATCTTTTGAGACAGGTCAACCAGCATTATGAGGAAGCGCGCACCGTGGCGAAGCTCATCGAGGTCTTCGAAAAAGGCCTGTTGAAGCAGGCCGAGGAAGCATTGCGGATCGCCAAGTTCAGCTTTCAGCAGGGCGAAACCAATCTCCTCGAAGTCCTCGACGCCCAGCGCGTGCAGCGCGAGCTCCTGTTCGATTACGCCCAGGCGAGGATGGACCTCTCGCTCGCGTTGACGCGTCTCGAACGGGCGGTCGGAGGCCTGCTGTAACGTGGGGCTGTCAGGCGAGTCTAGTCATCGGAGCGTGTCTTGTAATCGGAAATTGAGACCGGAGATCTGCGGCTCGGAGGCCGGGATGGCGAGGCCGCGATCCGAACCGGCGGCACCCGGCGTGTGGCGCGCGGTCCTGCTCGGTCTGGCCTTGCTCGCGTTGGCGTCCGGCTGCAACAGCTCCGCAGAGGAAGGGGCCTCCCGAAAACCGAAGTCCAAGACGGATGCCCGCCATGTGACTCTCACGCCGGAAGAAGTGGAGCGCGGAGAAATCGTCGTCCATCCCGTTTCGAAGGGCGAGTTCCGCGTGCACCGCGACTTTCCGGCAACCGTGGTGCCGAACCACCATGCCATGGCCCAGATCACCGCGCTCGTGAGGGGGCGCGTCATCGACGTGTATGCGGATTACGGGCAGCAGGTCAAGGCGGGAGAGCCGCTCGCGCTCTTGTACAGCGGCGATCTCGGCATGGCGCAAGCCGCCTACCTGAGCTCCGGCGCGAAGCTCTACGTCGCGGAAAAGGCGTTCGAGCGGGCGAAGGTGCTGCTGAAGGAGAAGGTGATCGGGTTGGCGGAGCTCCAGCGGCGGGAGGGGCAGATGTTGAGCATGCAGGCCGAGCGGCGGGAAGCACAAAACCGGCTGCGGTTGCTGGGGATGACCGACGAGCAGATCGACCAGCTGGACCGGGATCACAAGATCCGGTCCTACGTCCCGATCACCGCGCCCTTCGACAGCCGCGTGATTCAGCGGAACATCACCAAAGGGGAGGTGGTGGAGGTCACGGAGAAGCTGTTTACGGTGGCCGATCTGTCCGAAGTGTGGGTGCTCGCCAACATACCGGAAAAAGACATCCCGTTCATCCGCGCCTCCGAAAGGCAGGACGGCGAGCACGTCGTCGAGGTGCGCGTCAATGCCTATCCCGACGAAGTTTTTCACGGCACGGTCACGTACGTCGGCGACGTCCTGGACGTCGCCACGCGCACCATGAACCTCCGGGTCGAAGTCCCCAACCCGGACCGAAAATTGAAGCCCGAGATGTACGCCACGGTGCGGGTCTATTCGCCGGTGGAACGCGACGTGCTCACCGTTCCGGAAACCGCGATCCAGCGCGACCGGGAGAGACAGTACGTGTTCGTCCGGCGCGACGACCAGACCTTCGAGGCACGGGACATCAGGATCGGCGTCTCCAACGGCGACGTGGTCACCGTGCTGGACGGTCTTCGCCAAGGGGAACAGGTCGTGACGAACGGGGGGTTCATCCTCAAGTCCGAGCTGCTCGGCGAACAGTTATGAGTTTGAGCATGCCGCACAGGCAGTCCGGCATCGTGCGCAGACCGCTCCGGCCCTGCAGTCATCCCTCATGCTGAGACTTCTCGAATTTTCCCTGCGCCAGCGGGTGCTGATCCTGATTTTCGCCGTCGCCGTGGCGGCGGGCGGCTTGTATTCGTTCCGGACGATTCCGATCGATGCGTTCCCCGACGTCACCACCGTGCTGGTGCAGGTGGTCATCAAGGCGCAAGGCCTCTCCCCGGTGGAGATCGAGCGGTTCGTCACCTTCCCGATCGAGCTGCAGCTGCGCGGCGCCCCCGGCCTGACGGACATCCGTTCACTCTCGAAGGTCGGCGTGTCGATCATTACGCTGACGTTCCGCGACGACATCGACATCTACCTGGCCCGGCAGGTCGTGCTCGAGCGCGTCTTGGAAGTGCAGGACCTGTTGCCGCCCGGCTCGGTCTCCCAACTCGTTCCCAACTATACCGGCCTGGGGGAGGTCTTTCAGTTCTACCTGGAAGGTCCGCACGACGAAGATCCGGGGTACGAGCCGACGATCGAAGAGCTGACGGAGCGCCGCACGCTCGTGGATTGGGTGATTCGTCCGACGCTGAAAGGCCTGCCGGACGTGGTGGACGTGAATTCCCTGGGGGGGTACGTCAAACAGTATCAGGTGATCGTCGACCCGGGCCTGTTGAGAAAATACGACCTCGCCCTCCACGACGTCTACCAGGCGGTGGCCAAGAACAACGCGAACGCCGGCGGCAATATCCTCGAGCGCGACGACGAAAAGTTCATCGTGCGGGGCATCGGCCTGATCCGCTCGCTGGAGGACGTCGAAAACATCATTCTCCGCGAGGTGCGCGGCACGCCGGTGTACCTGAGGGACGTCGCCGAGGTCCGGTTCGGGCATGCCGTCCGCCACGGCGCGTCGGTTCTGAACGGCAAGCGGGAAGTCGTGAGCGGCCTGGTCCTCATGCTGCGCGGCGGAAACGCTCGGGACGTCGTGCAAACGGTCAAGGACAAAATCCGTGAGATTCACGAGAAGAAAATCCTTCCGGGCGGCCTGCGGATCGTGCCGTTTTACGACCGGCTGGAACTGATCGATGCGTCCCTGCACACGGTGTACAAGGCGTTGATCGAGGGCATTCTCTTCGTGATCGTCGTGCTTTACCTGTATCTCGGAACGGTCCGGAGCGCGCTCGCGATCACGGCGGTGCTGATCGTGGCGCCCCTCGGCACGTTCATCGTCATGAACTACTTCGGGCTCACCGCGAATCTCATGTCCCTGGGCGGGCTGGCCATCTCGCTCGGCATGATCACCGACGCCGCGATCGTGCAGGTGGAGAACGTCTCGCGGCACCTGTCCGAGGCTTCCGAGGAGGACCGCCGCAGCATCGAGCGGCGGCTGCCCATCGTCCTGCGGGGTGTGGCCGAGGTGCGCGGGCCGAGCCTGTTCGGCGAGCTCATCATCGCGCTGACGTTCATGCCCATCCTGGGTCTCGTGGGCATGGAGGGCAAGATGTTCGGCCCGTTGGCATTGACGATCATGATGGCGCTGTTCGTCTCGCTGGTGCTCTCGTTCACCCTCTCCCCGGTCCTTTGCCTGTTGCTCTTGAAGGGGGACGACCACGAGGATCCGATCCTGATGCGTTGGGCCAAGCGGGGCTATCGCCCCATGCTCGATTGGGCCTTGGCTCACCGCTCCGCGGTTCTGCTCTCGGCCGTCGCGCTCCTGACGGGCAGCCTCGCGCTGTTTCCATTTCTCGGCGGCGAGTTCATCCCCGTGCTCAACGAGGTCGCGATCACGCCCCAGACGATCCGGCACCCGAGCATTTCCCTCGAGGAATCGATCCAAATCGAAAAAGACATGCAACGGGCCGTCATGGAATTTCCGGAAGTGACCAAGGTGGTGTCGAAGATCGGGCGATCGGAGCTCGCCAACGATCCGCAGGAACCCAACGCGAGCGATCCGGTCGTTTCGCTGAAGCCCATGGATCAGTGGACCACCGCACGAACGAAGCCGGAACTCGACCAGGCCGTCAGGAAACGACTGGAAAAAGTGCCCGGGGCGAATTTTCTGTTGAGCCAACCGATCCAGCAGCGCGTGGACGAGTTGCTGAGCGGAGTTCGGTCGGAGGCGACGGTCAAGGTGATGGGAGAGGATCTCGGTATTCTGCGCAAGACGGCGGAACAGATTCAATCCATCATGAGCGAGATCCCAGGCGTGGCGGACGTCCGCGTCGAGCAGCTGTTCGGGCAGGTCTATCTGGCCATCGACATCGACCGCCACAAGATCGCGCGGTACGGGGTCAACGTTGCGCAGATCAATGAGATCATTTCTACCGCCATCGGCATGGAGCCCGCGACGCACGTGTACGAAGGGCAGAAGCGCTTCGATCTGACGCTCCGCTATCCCGAGCCCTACCGCAACAGCGTGGAA
The DNA here is from genome assembly GCA_035760745.1 of Nitrospira sp. Lineage (GTDB taxonomy): Bacteria > Nitrospirota > Nitrospiria > Nitrospirales > Nitrospiraceae > Nitrospira_C. Next base: position 16,280 of record DASTSI010000265.1, read on the forward strand.
AGCATCCGCAATATCCTGCTCAGGACGACCTCGGGAGCCCTGATTCCGCTGGCAGACTTGGCCAAGGTCGAGCTGCGGGAGGGGCCGGCGCTCATCAGCCGGGAGCAGCTCCAGCGGCGGATTTACATCGGATTCAACACGTACGGCCGCGACATCCAGAGCATCGTTCAGGAAGCGCAGAAGAAGATCGCCCAAGCCGTTTCGTTGCCGCCGAGCTATGAGATCGTGTGGGGCGGGTCGTTCGAGAACATGCAGCGCGCGATGGCCCGCCTGAAGATCATCGTTCCGCTCACCGTCGGCATCATGTTCTTTTTACTGTACGTCTCCTTCAATTCCTTCCGGTACGCGACCCTGATCATTCTGAATCTTCCCCTCGCCCTCATCGGCGGGATCTTCGGGCTCTGGATCACCGGGGAATACTTGAGCGTGCCGGCCTCCGTCGGATTCATCAACCTCTTCGGCATCGCCGTGCTGAACGGGATCGTGCTCGTCTCCTATATCGTGGACCTGCGCAGAGACGTCGGCTCCCTCCGCGACGCCGTGGTGCAGGGCAGCCTGCTCCGTCTCCGGCCCGTCCTCATGACGGCGACCGTCGCGCTGCTGGCTCTCACGCCGCTGGCGCTGGCGACCGGGGTGGGCTCGGAAGTCCAGCGTCCTCTCGCAGTCGTGGTCATCAGCGGCCTGTTGACGTCGACGGCGCTGACGATGATCGTGCTGCCGACGCTGTACGCATGGTTCGCCGGAACGGAGAGGGACCGATCGGGACGCAGTGAACGCCGCCTGGCCGGCGCGACGCCCGATGGGTCTCGGGAAGGACAACGCGCGGCACTCGAGAGGTCGTCGTAGCGAAGAGTAGCGGTTAAAGGAAGTTAAGACTGGATCGGCGACCGCGGGCATGGCTTGAGGAGCCAGGCTTTCAGCTGTGAGTCGTGGCAGCCGGGACAATAGGTATGACTCATACGCACGTCCGTCGCCCTGAGGTGATGCCGGTCGAGGTAGGTGGCCATCGCGGTCCACGGCGTCGGGGCGGTCGCGTCCTCCACTCGTTTGCACACGCAGCACACTGCCAGGGTGGGAACCGCCGCCGTCACCATGATGACCAGAGTGTAGAGCGGCGATGACGGCCGTCCAACTAGGCCCTCCCCTAGGCTTCTTCCGTCCCTGGACACCGGTCCAGAACGTTCTAGGTGTCATGTCGGGGCTCGACCGGGGAATCTCCCAGTAACCCAACCCGCCTCGACGCCTTACGGTGATGGAGAACGACAGAGGAGAGATCGGTATGGCCGAGTCCCAGACGCCGATGACTTCCGCGCCCAGGATGGACCGCAGAGTAACGCGCCCTCAATCGGCCGAAGCCAAGCCGCACATGCTCAATTTCCGCGTGCTGTTGGCCGACGACCACGTCCTTTTACGCCAGGGGGTCAAGGTCCTGATCGAGGGCTATGGCCTCTGCGTCGTCGGGGAAGCGGGCGACGGGCGCGAAGCGATCCGTTTCGCCGAGGAGACGCAGCCCGACTTCGCCGTGCTGGACGTGATGATGCCGATGCTGAACGGCTTGGACGTAGTCCGGGAAATCAAGCGGGTATCCCCACGCACGAAATCGCTGCTGCTGACGATGCATACCGACGACATCTTCGTGCTCGAAGCGTTGCGCGCCGGCGTCAAGGGGTATTTGTTGAAGACGCAGCCGGTCACCGACGTCATCCGCGCCATTCGGGAGGTCTCCAACGGATCCTTCTACCTCAGCCCCGGTATTTCGCAGACCGTGATCCAGGCTTACCTCGCGAAGACGGATCTGCCCTCGGATCCGTTGACGACCCGTGAACGGGAAGTCCTGCAATTGGTGGCGCAAGGCATGACGACGAAAAAAGTCGCCGGCCTCCTCGGCGTGAGCGTGAAGACCGCGGAATCTCACCGGCACCGGATCATGGACAAGCTCGACCTGCACGACACGGCCAGCCTCGTTCGCTATTCGATCCGCCGTCGGCTCATTGAGCCCTAGCATGGTGCGAGGACGGCATCCCCACTCGGGAAAGGTTTCCCATCCGCCCGCGGCGGACACGAACGTTCCTCCGCCAGACCGGAGGCCGTTTGATCCAGAACAATCATCTAGGGTGGCGATCGCATAGTCACGACCTTCGAGATCTGCTAGAACGCAAGCTGCCCGGCGATGGCCAAGATTCTAGTCGTAGAAGACATGGAGAGCGTCGTCGATCTCCTGAAGACCCTCCTCGGCCGGGAGGGGTTTCAGGTCGCGGTCGCGCACGACGGCACGGAGGCCTTGGACGCGGTCCGCCGCGAAAAGCCGGACCTGATGCTGTTGGACCTGATCCTGCCCGGGCTCGACGGGCTCGAGGTGCTGCAGCGCATCAGGCAGGATCCCATCACCGCCCATCTGCCGATCATCATCCTCAGCGGCAAGGAAGAGGAGCGGGACAAGGTCATCGGGCTGGAGATCGGCGCCGACGACTACGTCACCAAGCCGTTCCATGCCAACGAGCTGATCGCCCGGGTGAAAAACCGGCTGCGTCGCTCCGTCCCCACCGACCCGGCGCGGACGCTGCGCGTCGGCAACCTCGAGATGCAACTCGACCGCTACACCGTCACGTTGAGCGGCAAGCCGATCCATCTGACCTCGAAAGAATTCAGCTTGCTGCGCGCGCTGTTGATGAGCAACGGACGCGTGCTCAGCCGCGACGCGCTGTTCGAATCGGTGTGGGGGGCAAGCAAGGACGCCGATCTCCAGTCCCGCACCATCGATGTGCACATCCGCAGTCTCCGCAACAAGCTTGGTCCGGTCGGCCAGCGCATCTTCACGGTGCGCAACGTCGGCTATCGCCTCGATCCCACCCTGCCCGAGTGACGTCCGTCTCGTTGTCCCCGGGTTCCGCCCATAAATCCATCGTCGGGTCCTCACGGTCGGGTGCGGAGTCCCGCACGAGCTGATCGTGCCGTTCCGTCGGGCGGGGAGTCTCCACCGTTCGATTGACGTAGGCTCGGGATCCCTCGAACGAGATGATTCTCCCGGGCACGCCGACCACCACGGCATGGTCGGGGACGTCGCGCGTGACGACGCAGTTCGCTCCGATCGCGGCATCGTGGCCCACGCGGACGGCGCCCACGATTTTCGCGCCCGGGCCGATGTAGACCCGGTCACCGATCACCGGGGTGCCTTTCCGCGGACCGCGGTTCGCCTGGCCGATCGTCACGCCTTGACTGATGTTGCAATTGGCTCCGATGACCGCCGCTTCATTGATGACGATGTCCCGGATGTGGCCGATGTAGAAACCGGGACCGATCGAGGTCGTGTGAGGGATCGCGACCCCGAATTTGTACTTGTACCGGGTCAGGATCCGCTTGCTGAGCCGATAGAGCGGCCAGAAGACGAGCGCCGGCTTCTTCGCTTGCAGATAGCGACAGAGACGCGCGTAGAACATGTACTTCATCCCGTCGCTGAACCGTTCATCGCCGTCCGACAGCAGGAGATGGACGAGGAGATGGCGCAGCGACCGCTGCCCCGTGTGGCGGTGAAGATCGGCACTCCACTGCGCCCGCAACTCGGCCAGGCTCATCGGCTCGCGGCGCCGGGGCGGAGATGGCGGGTCATGAAGATCTGCAGGGGTCATGGCGTCCAGCGTCTTACACAAAATTTACGCCGGCTTTGCGCGGGGGCGACGTTCATCTTACCGGTCTTGGGTTCGCCCGGCGCCGGCTCGTGCTACGGTCCCTCCCTTCGTCGGACGGCCGGTCACGGCCGTCCTGCTGCGTTCACTGGAGGACCGGTATGCCCTTATTCCCTGTTCTACTGTCGCTCGCGATCCTCGTGCTGGGATGGGATGCGCCGTTGCAGGCTCAAGCGCCGGGCGGCTGGGTCGAGCCCGATGCGTCCGCATTCCGCACGAAATTCACGCCCGAGCACATTCGCTCGTTCATGCCGGCCCGGCGCGGGTCCTTCACGTTTCCCTTTCCGTATGGAACGCAGGCGGCGCGGATCAGCGACGCGACCGATTGTCGCGGCTCGGACTGCCTGTTTCCGATCGGATACTCGTACTGGCGGAACACGAACAATCACGCCGGCAGCGACGACATGCTGATTTTCTTGAGCTTCGACCGGCGGAGAGGCGGAGCCGGTCCGACGCTCTTCCGCTACGACAAGACTCGAGACACCGTCACGAAACTCGGTCCGTTGTTCGATCCGACCGACCGGCTGAGCTGGGCCTCGGCGGAAGGCTGGTATTTTAGCGCCACCAGGCCGACGGCGCTCTATCTCAACGACGGCCCCCGGATGATCCGGTATGACGTGAACTCGAGGAGCAAGGAGACGGTGTTCGACGTCACCGACACCTGGGGGCCCGACAAGAGCCTGGGGCAGATGCATTCCAGCAACGACGACCTGGTGCATTCGGCAGTCCTCCGGATTCGGGATACGGGCGAGCCGCTCGGATGCTTGGTGTATCACGAGCGCACCGGGCACATGGCTTTCTTTCCCAAGATCGGCATCTACGGCGAGTGCCTTCTCGACAAGAGCGGGCACTGGTTGATCTCGCTCGAGAACATCGACGGGCAGTTCGGCGCCGACATGCGGGTCTTCGACCTGGCTAACGACGAGGAGATCGGGCGCATCTTCGACCGGGAAGGGGCCGTCGAGCATGGAGACGTCGGCTACGGCTATCTCGTCGGGGCCGACGACCATAACGCCCTTCCGAACGCGTCGCTCGTCTGGTATCTGGGGCAGCAACCGGCGAAAGGGCCCGTCGTCCATTACAATGCCAACTGGAACCTCAATGCCCTCCATCATCTGTCACATGCGAACGCCAAGTCCGATCTTCCCGCGGAGCGACAATTCGCCTGCGGCAGCAACGCGGAACAGGTGTCCGGCGTGCAGAACGAAATCACCTGCGTGCGGCTGGACGGGTCGCGCCGCGAGTTGATCGTCGCTCCCGTCTTGACGAGCTTGGAGGCCCCGGGCGGAGTCGATCTCGCTTCGAAGATGCCCAAGGGCAATCTCGACATCACCGGTGAGTACTTCATCTGGACCACCAATCTGGGCGGCTCCCGGCTGGACGCCGTCATTGTGAAAGTCCCTTTCCATCTGTTGTTCGAGTAAGCGCCTCGTCCCGCGAGCGCCGGGAATCGCCTCACGCCGCCCGCCGGTCGGCCTGTGATTCCGCGGCCGGCTGGCGCCGTCGCTCGTCGTCGAGCGGAATCGTGGCCAGGTCCGCGGTTCGCGACGTGCGGGACCAGGCCGAGCTGGTCGTGCCGAACGTGTATTTCACCATCCCGACGAGCAATGCCGCGTTCAAGACCATGAAATAGGAAGCGACGGTTGCGGCACGGCCGACGGCCGGGATGCGCCGAAGCCACGGCGCGGACAACCCCAGCACGTAGGCGGAGACTTGCGCCGCGAATAAGTGCCGCCCCCACATGCGATCCAAGAGCCAGAGGTTCGAGACGAACGCGGAGATCAGCAGCCAGGGGCCCATCCAGCGAAGGACTTTATGCGACCAATAGCTGAGCGCCAGCCAGCCGTGCCGAGGAAGGAGCAGGCGCCAGCTGTGACGAAGCGCATGGGCGTCGCCCGCGCCGATCCGTGTCCGCCGGCGGAACTCGTCCTGGACGGTTTCCGGCACCGTTTCCCACGCCATCGCTGACGGCCGGAAGATGACGGACGCGCGTCGACGCAGCCGCATCAGCATCGGGACGAGAAAATCGTCCACGATCGTGCCCGGCGGCAGGGGTTCAAACCATCGGCGTTTGATCGCGTAAATGGCCCCGTTTGCGCCGAGCACCGATCCGAACCGGGATTCCAGCCTTTTGAGCATGGTCTCATACCGCCAATACAGGCTGTCGGGGTTCGTCGTCCCTTCGGCGGTGCGAAATTCCAAGCGGCCCACCACGGCGCACGCGGACGGATGCGCCAGAAATCCGCGGATCAATTCCGTGATGGCGTCCTCCTTGAAGAACGTGTTGGCGTCCGAAAACACCACATACTCCCCCTTGGCGCGACCGAGCAGGTCATTGAGGACGTTGGCTTTGCCTCTCTGAAGGGCAAAGTCATGGAACTCGATACGGTCCGTGCGATACAGGCGCATGACCTCGCTCGTCCGGTCGGTCGAACCGTCCGATCCGATCAGGATGCGCAGGCGATCGGCCGGATAGTCGAGGTCCAGGAGGTTCTCGATCCGCCGGCCGATGATCGCCTCTTCATTGTGCGCGGAAATCACGACGGTCACGTGCGGCCAACGTGCCGGGTCCGCGCGGCGCGGCTCCCGCTCCCGCCGCAGAGCGGACAGCAGCAGCAGCAGGACGGGATACCCGGCGTAGGCGTAGGCCAGCAAACCGAGCGAAATGCCAAGCACGAAGTGCGCGGGAGTCAGGACATCCACAGTGGTCTTCCTTCACGGTCGAGTGCCAGGGTGAGTGGTGAACCATGTCGACGGGCCGCGGGCAACGCCGCGGCCGCCGGGCGGTCGGCACGAGGTGACGAGACGGCTCTGGCAGCCGTTCACCGTTCCTGTGGCGGAGGCAGCCGTTCGGCCAACAGCATCACATTGTAGGAGAGCGGGCCGGCGCGCAGCCGGAAGTCCCAATTCAGGAGCTGAAACAGGGTTCTCAGCATGGCTTGGTTGTTCCACAGGCGGCCGACGACCGAGATCGTCGCTGCCGCGACCGGGTAGAGCCAGAAACCGCCCCGGTACACCCCGCGTACGGCAAACGAGGGGTGCAAGAGGCGGCGGAGCTCAGCGACCCGGTAGTGGCGGTGCCAGTCCAGGTTGTCGGTGAACTGGCCGTTGCTGAAGCGCGCCAACCGGCCGGTGAGCGTGGCCACCAGCGGCGCTCGTTGTTGCACGGTGCGTCGCACGTTATAGGGATCCAGCCAAGCGAAGAGCCCGGCATGAGGCGTCGAGAGGATGAGCAGGCCGCCGGGCTTGAGCACGCGGCGTAATTCCCGGATCGCGGCCGCATCCGACGCGGTGTGCTCGATGACTTCCAGCATGACCACCGCATCGAACGTGGCGTCGGCAAACGGCAAGTGTTCGGCCGATCCGCAGGCGGGAAGCATCCCGGGGTTGCGCCGTTTCGCCTCGCGCAACGCGGGCGCATTCATATCCAGCCCGTACATCAGTCGCGCCTTGCCGGCGAAGCGCCGGGTCAGGTATCCGGTCGAACAGCCCAGCTCGAGCACGCGATGGCCCGGCGACAGCCACTCGGCCGCCACGTGGGCCTGGCCCGTGCCGATTTGTTCGAGAATCCGTTCTCCGATGATCATGTGCGTCGAATGCCGGCGGCCGGGCGGGCCGATCCATCGCCGAAGCGGGACTATTTGTTGCCGCGGGAGGCGAGCGGACGAGCAGGGGATCGGCGCCGGCCGACGAGGTCGAACAGGGCCCCTTCTCGGGCGATGGTCCGGAGCCACGAGAGCTGGGTCAGGATCCTGCCGGGCTTGGTGCCCGGGCTCGTCGGTGCAAAGAGGTTCGACAACTCGTTCCCCTCCGTGCCCAGGATCGGCGGATTGGTATTCAGGTAGTCAATGTCGTTCTCTTCGAACCAGCCGAGCACGTCGTCGATGGAATGCCAGGTCTCGTGCGGATTGTAATATTGGTCCTTCACCCAGATGTCCGCTTTCCGGGGATCCCGGATCTTGTGCCGAACGACGTAGTCGAGACGCGGGCCGAACAGACCGATGAGCTTCGCCCGGATCCAGGTCGGCACCCTCGCAAAGCTGTTGTAGAGGCCGACGACGACGATCCCGCCCGGCCTGACCTTTCGGGCGATCCGTGAAAAGGCAAGCCGCGCGTCGTATGTATGATGCAGGACGCCGTGCGAAAGCACGACGTCGAAGGAGGCGTCCTTGATGGCGAGGTCGAAGATGTTCATCTGGGCGAACGAACTTCGAGCCAACCGGTTGCGCCGTTTATGCTCCATGGCCAGAGCGAGGCTGCTGAGCGACAGGTCGATGCCCAGCACATGATTGTTGTTGAGCTGGAGGAAATGGGTCATCTGACCGGTCCCGCAGCCGCATTCCAAGATGGTTTTGTTGTACCCGATCGCCTCGAGCAGCCGCCGCGCGAAGGAGCTTTGCATGCCCTTGCTGACCAGCTCCCCGAACTCTTCCACGCCTTCATAGCTGGGGAACGGGTTGGCTTCATAGAACGAGCGAACCGTCGTCGTCACGCCGGCCTGGTCCCCGGGCGACGGGCGGAACAACGAAGGAATGCCCGACACCAAGGGAAAGACCTCCCCCGTCCTGAGACACCGGAGGCCCTCGGGACAGGGCTCGAGGTCGTCGTCGTCTCGGCCGCCCGGCGGTTTCAGGCGGCGAAGGATTTCGCCGCTGAACAAGTCCGTGGTCATTTCGATGGAGGCCGGCATGATCCCACTCATGTCACAGCGACCCGGTTCCGGAAGAAGAGCCCGACGGAGCCAAGAGCCGTTCATCCAACAGATACCGCTCCAAGACGCCGGCGACCGCGTCATGTCCGGCCGGCGCATAATGCTCGTAGTCCCAGGGCACGTAGAGCTCGCCGGAATTCGCGAAGGCCTCTCGCAGCGCCGGCAGCGGATCCACCATGCGAAGGCCGAGTCGGGCGGCCAGCGCGCCCACCCGCTGCTGAAATTCGGTGGTGAGCGGGTGGGCGTCCCGCACCTGCATGGGAATGGGCACGACCAAGAGAATCGGCACGATGCCGTCGCGGCGAAGCGCCGCGAAGTCCGCCAGGCTCTGCTCGGCATCGACGAAGGCCTGTTCGAGATAAGGAGTCGTGCGTCCCTCGAGGATCGTCCTCCGGTGCTCCCAGTCGAAGCTCGGCCACAGCTGATTCCGCAATGCGGCAAACCGCTCCCGCATGAACGACAGGACGCGGCTCCGCTTCAACACCCGCAGCGACTTGTGTATCGTGCTGCGCTCGTCCAAGCTGATGTCTCTCGGCGGCGGCACGATCTCGGAGGGCTTGGGGTACAGATCGTTCCAGTGCATTTGCAGCACGACGACGTCCGGCTTCACCAGCCTGCCCTTCTCCTTGAACAGGTCCACTTCCTGCCACAGGCCATAGCCCGTCACGCCGGCATTGATGACTTCGACGGGAACGCCCCGGCGGCCGAGCAACGACTCCAGCCGGCCCGCGTACGTCTCCTCGCCTGAGACTCCGATGCCTGCGGTGATCGAATCGCCCAAGACCAGGATTCTTGTCTTGTCGGTTCCACCCCCGAACTCGCGCTCGTCCCGAAAGCCGAGACTGTTCGTGACGTAGGGCCGATCGATCGTAAAGGCCCGTTGATGAGCTTTCGGGGTATACACCCGCGCCGGATGCGGCTCCATGATCGGTTGCGGATTGCGGTAATGGAGTCCGGGCGGCAGAAAAAAGGAGGCGACAAACTCCGCGAGCCCGAACAGGAAGACAAGCTGAAGCAGGAACAGCACGCCCAACCAGAACCACGGATGGCGCTTCACCCGCGACGCGGCGGGACTCGGCGCCCGCCGCACGCGCGCAACCTCCGTGCTCACCCGCAATTCGTGCTCGACGCCGCCGACCGAATGATCGAGATCAGTGGGCATGTTCGGTGCTCCTCTGGTCGGGGGGCGGACCCCCGGCCTTCACGGCCGTTCTCCCGACAGGCTAAAAGATCGCATAGATGAACGGAGCCACCGTCGTTCCCTGCGTCACGACGATCAGCCCGCCGAGGAGCAACAGCAACAGAAAAATGGGCAGAAGGAGAAATTTGCGGCGCTCTCGAGCAAAGGCCCAGAGTTCGATGAGAAATTCACCCATGATTTCACCTCTCATGGTTAGGATGAATGCGGTGTGGCGTCCGACGGAATGAGGCGCGCGCCGCGCAGACGCCGGCCTGTACCGTGCGAGACCCCGGCCCCCGGGAGGAAGGCGGCAAGCAGGCACTGGAAAACGCCGCCTATTGACGGTGGGCCGGCTCTCCGTGCGCCTCGAGCGACGAGGGTCGGCACATGGGCTCGTGGGCGCGCAAGGGGCCGAGCGCGTGGCACAAGAGCCCGATATCGACGCCGGCGGCCTGGTCTCCCTGGCCCTGGCTCTGGTCCTTGGCGCGCGCGAGCCGGCAGTCGCCCGCTCTGATGTTCACGAACGGAATCGCATCGACGGATTTCAGGAACCGGTTCCCGGGGGGGTAGAGCCGTTCATCGCCGCCCCCGAACAGGTTGCCGGTGACGACGGCGTGGGGGAACAGCGCGTTGAGCGCCTGGGTGCCCATTCCGACCCCTCGGCCGACGATTCCCGATTCATTGTGAGGGGCGACGTTGCCGACGAACCGAAACCCGCGGTGCTCCGGGCCTTCGGCGTGGACCAGGAAGCCGGTCTGCATCCCGGAATTGTGCTCGATGGCCACGTCCGCCGTGCCTTCACGCAACTGAAAGAGGATCCCCATGCCGCCCCAACGCGGGCCGCCGATGTCCTCCCACACGTTGTTCTTGACGAGGATCCGCTGCATTTTCGTACTCTGCTGGCGGTCCCGGTTGTTGTCGTGCGCCATCAGGGTGATCCCGCTGCCGCTGTGGCGGACGATGTTGTTGGTGAACCGGACGTCCTGGATCGTCGACCAAGGGGCTTTGCCGTCTTGATTGCGGACGGTGAAGAGGACGGCAAACCCGCTCTGCGATTCCTCCCAGCTGTGCTCCAGCACGTTGCCGTCGATCAGCACGCGCCGCGCGTTCTTCAGTTCGAAAAGATTCTTGATCATCCAGGAGCTGCCGTCGTATTCCGCCTCTCCCCGCTTCCAGGCCAACGGCTTCTTCATGTCGTTGTGACGGATTTCGATGTCCGACGGGACGAGGCCCGGTATGACGGGATCGACTCCTCCAAATGCCACGTTCTCAGCAGCACCCTCCAGGTAGTTGTTGACGATCTTGAAGGGTCCGCTTCCGCTCCACCCCAGGATGGCCTGGGAATCGGCGCCGGCCTCCTTGAAATCCGACAGATGGGAATCAATGACCGCCAGATGACGGCCGTTGAAGGCGACGCCACGGCGTGAGCCTTTCCGCGGGTCCCCGTGCAGAAAACATCGGTCCACGATGATGTGATGGGGTTGCTCCTCGAGCGACCGTTCCTTGTTGTTGCCGAGCCACAGCAGGGAGTAGAGGAACTGGCCCTCTTCCGGCGCGATCTCGAGGCCGACCAGGCGGTAATGATGCGCGCCCTTGTCGGCGATCAGCACCCCACCGCCGCGCCGGGAGGTGAGTTTGGGCATGTCCGGCGCATGGGCCGGCGTCACTCTCGTTCCCGCCTGCGGCAACCGGTCGAGCCCGCTCGTCTTGATGGTGATCCATCCCGATCCGCCGGTCTTGTTCGGCAGCGTAAAGGGCCCCTTGTACGTGGCTCCGGCTTCAAGCACGATCACGTCTCCGGGCTGCGCGAGTTCCAAGGCTTCCTGAAGTTCGTCCCCCGCCTTCAATCGGTACGTTTTGCCGGTCGGTGCGACAGGCGCTGTGTCCACGTACTCCCTCGGAAGCTCCGGTTCCCCGCCCTCATGAGATTCCGGGGCGGGGCTGGGCGCCGGTGTGGCGTTGCAGCCGGGTGGCGGCAGGAGCAGCGACAAAAGGAACAGCACGGAAACCCCGTTCAGCGATCGAGAGAAGGACCGATGCATGACTCCCTCCGTGTCTACCACCCGATTCCCCGGTACCAATCATCGGACGTCCTGTCCTCGACGACCCGCGCCAAGTCGATGATGAGCGGCCTGCCGTGTGGCCGTGCTTGGAGCGCCGCACGGTACTCCTCGGACCGTTTGGTGAGGACGACGACGTCGCAGGCGTCGAGCACCTCGTCGAGTCCGCGCCGCATCAGCGAAGCGATGTGCGGAATCTCGCGTTCAATGTACTCCTTGTTCGCACCAAAGAGGCGGGCCAACTCCACCTCCCGGTCGAAGATCGACACGGACAGGCCCTTGCCGATCAACGTTTCGACCAGGACGACCATCGGGCTTTCCCGAAGATCGTCGGTCCCCGCTTTGAAGCTGAGGCCCAGGATGCCGATCTGTTTCTTTCCGGTGCACAGCACCATATCCACGGCCCGCTCGATCTGCCGGCGGTTGCTCGCCAGGATGGCGTTGAGCACGCCGACCTCCACGTCGGCGGTCTTGGCCTTGTACGTCAACGCCCGGAGATCTTTCGGCAGGCAGGAGCCGCCGAACGCGAACCCCGGCTTCAAGTAGTAGGCGGAAAGGTTCAGCTTGGTATCCCGGCAAAACACGTCCATGACACGATGGCTGTCGATGCCGAACGCTTTGCACAGCGCGCCGACTTCGTTCGCGAACGTCACCTTGAGCGCGTGGAAGCAGTTGCAGACGTATTTGACCATCTCGGCCTCCTGGATCCCGATCGTGACGATCGGGGCGTCGAGACCGGCGTAGAGGCGTCCGAGGAGATCCGCGCTGTCTTGCTCGTCGGTTCCGATCAGCGTGAACGGGGGGTGGTAGAAATCCGCGATGGACGTCCCTTCACGAAGGAACTCGGGATTGATCGCCACGCCGAAATCACGGCCCGCCTTCTTGCCGGAATAGACTTCCAACGTCGGCACGACGGTCTCCGCGATGGTGCCGGGGAGCATCGTGCTCCGGACGGCGATCACGTGGAACCGGCGTTTCTTTTCCAGCGCCGCGCCGATCTGCTTGCAGGCGCCCTTGACGTGTGAAAGGTCCAAGCAGCCGTTCGGCAGACCGGGCGTGCCGACACAGACCAGCGAGAGATCGCTCTCCTGGACCGCCTCCATGGGCTCCGTCGTGGCGCGGAGTCGGTTCGCCTGCACCGCCCGTCCGATCAGATCGTCGATCCCCGGTTCGACCACGGGAGAGCGGCCCTCGTTGACGATGCTGACCTTGAGCGGATTCGTGTCCACGCCGATCACGTCGTGGCCGTCGGCCGACAAGCAGGCGGACGACACGCAGCCCACATAGCCCAATCCGAAGATGCTGATCCTCATGCGATCCTCCGCAGATAGGGGTCGGTTCTTATGCGCGGCCGACAAGGGGGGTCGGCCGGCTGGCGCGCAAGGACACGGCGCGCTGACAGACGTCCGTGAATCGATCGGCGGCTTCTTTCCATCCGAACCGACTCCTGACGATTTCCGCCGCCCGCAGACCGAGTTGCCGGGCGAAGACCTGGTCCTTCAATAACGCGATGATCGACGCCGCGAACTCTTCGGGTTTGTCCGCGACCAGGACATCCTCCCCGTGCTTCACCGGTAGGCCTTCGGCGCCGATGCTCGTCGTGACGACCGGTCGCTCCATGGCCATCGCCTCGTAAATCTTGAGCCTCGTTCCGCCGCCGATGCGAATCGGAACCACGTACACCGCGGCGCGTTCCATGTAAGGGCGAACGTCCGAGACGCGCCCCGTCACCACGATGTGGGAGTCCTGTTCGGGCAGGGCGACCACCCGCGGGAGGGGATTGCGTCCGACGATCGTGAGCCGGACCTCAGGGACGGCGCGGCGGACGATCGGCAGGATGTCGTTGACGAAAAAGCACATGGCGTCGTCGTTGGGCAGCCAGTCCATCGCGCCCGTAAAGACCAGATGGGCCGACTCGCGGGGCGCGCGTCCCGCGGGCCTGAAGTAGTCCGTATCGACTCCGGTCGGAATGTGGGTGACCTGCGCCAGTCCGTAGTCCGAGGCCATGGCACGGCAGTCGTCCTCGGAGACCGCGATCACCTCATCGAACCGCCGGCAGGCCTCGCGCTCATACTTCCGCATCCGCCGCCACTGGCTCCGGAAATACGCGCGGATGAGCGGATGCGACTGCGTCTCGTAATGGCGGCGCAGGATCATGGCCTCGACGTTGTGCTGAAAGAGGACCGTCGGGCACGAGAGGGTCGCGGGCACGTTGATGCTGGGATGGAGAAAGTCGCAGACCGTCACCTCGATGCGCTCGGCCGTCACGGCCCGGCGCACTGCCTCCGCGAAGGCCTGCGAACGATAGCGCTGAATGGCATAGGGCAGATCCGACAAGGCGTTTCCGGCCACCTCGCGGTAGAAGGCGGAGGAGAATTTCTGGCTGATGCGATGAGGCACCGGGATCAGCCGGTGACAGTATTCCTCGGCGGATTCATACGCTTGCGACGTTCCGGTGCCGTCTTCCAGCGTGATGTAGACGATCCGGTGCCGCCTCTTGAGCTCGCGGAGGATGTTGTAGGTCCGTATCTTGCTGCCCGCGTCGACGGGATGAAGCAGGTCGGTTTTCAACCACAAGAGGCGCATCGTCCGGACCCTCCTCAGAAGCAGAAGTCGTTGCGTAGAGATGGATGTGCGGTCAGGCCCGGGCTCGCTCGCTCACGCCGTGCAGCGTTCACCGGCCGTCTGCGGCGCCGCGTCGTGATCCGTCGATTCGCGGAACAGCGCGGGACGCAGCACGGTGACAAAGGCGACGTTCCCTTCGCACCGCGCACGCGCGACGAGCACATGGGCGGGCTCCCGCTGTCCATAACACCGGGACACCCATCCGGCTTCAACGGTCAGTGCGATCGTCGCGGCTCCCTGATCGCGCTCCAGCCGCCACACGTCCACCGCGAGCCGTCCGCCGCTCGGATGCGTGACGATCATGCCGTCCCCGCGCGGGGACGGCTCGCAGCCCGGAGCCAGGTGCAGCCGTACTTCATACCCGTGCGATCCCGACGTCACGACTCGGTCCCGAATCACCAACGAGGACGGGGCGGCGGGATGCTCCGACCGTTTGAAGAGATGAAATGCCCGGCTGTGGAGGACGGGGGGAACCAGCCGCAGGTAGCCGTTCTGCTCGCCCTCGCAATACGAGCCCTCGTCCGTCTCCTCGCATCGCCGGATCGCGCCGTCCGCCGTCCGTCTCCAGGAAAACGGACCGTCGGGCTCCGATTGAGGAAGACCGTCGATCGTCAAGGTGTTGTGGCCCGGCGAGCTTCTAAAGAAGTCGCGCCACTCCGGCTCCTTGGTGTAGCCGTACGTGCCGGGATCGACCATCCATGTCACGCCTTCCGCCGCATATTCAAACGAGAGTGCATCGGCGTGCGCATGGACGTAATTGGCGGCCCCATGCGGTCCGCCGTCGACGAACAGGTAACTGGAGCGTCCATCCCAGCCGTCGCGGAGGATGACGACGCCGCTGTCTTTGAAATGCCGGGTCACGCGCGGCGGCGGCGCCGCGCTCAGCCGGTCAAAATCGGACAGGCCCTGCGGCCCGAGGAACCAGAGCAGCTCAGGTCCGGCCGGGCCGGCGGCCCACTTCCAGATTCCGCTTCCGTAGAGCGCCGCACCGCTCTGGAGGGTGTCGCGGAAATCGGCCGGGTCGCGCCGATGAAGGAACAGCAGGCGCCCGCCGTCCTCGTCTCCGTACATCGTCGTCCGCCCGTCGGGTCTCGTAATCCACAACAGATGATCCAGCAGTCCCCGCACCGCTTCGCGCGCCGAGGCGGGAACCTGAAACCCTGCGTGCCGGCCGAGGACCATCACGTGCAAGTAAAAGTCGGCGGTGTACCGGTGATAATACGACGATTGTTCGAAGTAGACGCCGTCCGGCCGGACCTGCCTGGTCAGTTGTTCGAGCAAAATGCCGAGCCCAGCCGTCCGCCAGCGTGCCGCGTCCGCGAGCCACGGAAACGCGGCCGCCAAATACACGAGGCCAAGAGCCTCGCCGGTGAGATGGGTATTCGGCGCGAAGTAGTGGGACAGGTACGACTCGATGAAGGACCCATGTTGGACCAGGCTCTTGCAAGCTCTCCAAAACACGGAAGGGGTCAGGCGGGGGGATCCGGCGAGGCAGTGCAGCGTCCAGATCCAGGCGATGGATCGAAAGGACGCCTCCAAACTGCTCGCCCAATTGATGCCCCGGCGCGGCGGGTTGGCTTCAAGCCACCCGGTCAACTGCTCGACCACCGCTTCTGCGTACCGCTCCTGCTTCGTGAGCAGGTACGCTTGGCCGAGCGTCACGAAGTGAGCGTGGCGGTTCAGTTCCCACGTCACTTTCTTGTCGCCTGCGACGGCGGGATTCAAATAGTCGATCGTGCTCCAATGAGAGAGGCCGGTTCGCTTTCCGGAGATCGGCTCCCACCGCCAGTCAATCGGCCGTCCGAAGGAGAGGTCCTGATACCCGAGCAGATCGAACCGGCCATCGATCGCCCGCTCGGCTCGCTGGATCAGCTCGCCGCATTCCCGAGGGAAGCGCCGTTTCAGGAGGGCCGCGGCGGCCTCCGGCGACTCGAAGACCGGCATGAATCCCCCGCGCCTCCCGTTTCTTCGCATCGTTTCGAGGATCTCGGCGGCCGCGGTCGCGACCGGCGCTCGACGAAGGGACGGCGGCAGCCGCCGGCGCAGCGCCTCATCGCGCAGTTCGCCCTGATCGATGCCGAGCAGCCGCTCGCCGTAGGCGTGAACGACCTGACGCCCGCGCTCACGCCACTCGGCGAGGTCCATCCCGGCGGCTTTCCGTATCCGGCGCGCGAGGGTGGTCATGCAGAGGTTCGAGCAGGACGTGACCTGGCACGCATCAAGCCGCCTCGGCCGGGGTCGGCTGTTCGAGCGCGCCGTTCTCGATCGGGTCCTGCAGGGCTTCAGCGTCCTCGCCGTCGATCGCGATCCGGTGCCACAGTTCCAGATTGACGAGCAGCCACAGTCGGTCGGCGTGAGAACGGAGTCCCCGGCTGTGCTCCTCGACCAGGCGATGCAAAAACTCGGGACGAAACAAGTGGCGGTCCAGCGCCCGGGGAGCGGTGACATACTCGTCGAGCACCCGGCGGAACGGGCCGCGGATCCAGCCGCCGAACGGCACGGGAAACCCCATTTTCGGCCTCGTCAGGATCTCGGTCGGCACGAGATCGCGCAAGGCTTCCCGTAGAATCACCTTCGTCTGCCATCGCCGCATGCGCTGATCCCCGGGTATCGTCATCGCCTGCTCGACCAATCGGTGGTCGAGGTAGGGCACGCGGCTTTCGAGTGACGCGGCCATGCTCATCTGATCCTGCTTCATCAGCAGCTCCACCAGATGCGTCCCGACGTCCGCATAGCTCATGCGCTCCAGCAGCGTGCCGCGATGCTCCTCCCAGTAGGCCAGACCCTCGGCATGCGGGTCGCCGCCGAGGGCGGCCGGGTCCAGCAGCAGGGACCGTTGGAGAGTCTCGGGGAAGACGGAAAAGTTCTCGAAGAACAGGCCTCGCGGCCCCGGCTCATAGGCCAAAGCCGACCGGGAGGCAACGCGCTGGAGCGCCAACGGCAGCCGGGAGAGGGAGCCGGCGATCCGTCGGCGCATCGACGAGGGGACGGCCTTCCAATAGAGCCGACCGATGCGGTCGTTCAAGGCCGTCACGCGGTACCGGTAGTCGTAGCCCAGGAACAGCTCGTCCGCACCTTCGCCGGTGAGGACGACTTTCACGTGCTCGCTGGCCAGGCGCGAGACGAAATACAGGGGAACGCTGGAAGCAAACGCGATCGGTTCGTCCTCGTGCCAGACCAATCTCGGCAGGGCCCGCATGAAGTCGTGCGGGGACAGGAGCACTTCATGGTGCTCGGCGCCCGCGGCGCGCGCCGCAATCCTCGCGTAGTGGAGCTCGTTCGCCTGCCGTTCCGCGAATCCCACTGCGAACGTCTTGACCGGCTCCCGCATCATCGGCGCCATCAAGGCGGCCAGCCCGCTCGAATCCAGGCCGCCGGACAGGAAGAGTCCCAGCGGCACGTCGCTCATCAGATGGCTGCTCACCGCGTCCTTGAGGCCGGCCAGCAATCGGCCCGCCTGCTCGGACAGCGAGGCTCCATCGTCCGACGTCTCCAACGGCGGATGCCAGTAGCGGCGCACCAGGAAGCCGTCTTCCGGCGACCATTCCAGCAGGTGACCGGGCAGCAATTTGTGCACGCCCCGGTAGAACGTCTCGGGTCCCGAGACATACCGGCTCGCCAAGAATTCGGGCAGGACCGCGGCGTTGAACGAGGCCTTCACCGCTCCGCTCGCGAGAATGCCTTTGATCTCGGAGGCGAACAGCAGCTCGCGCCCGGTTCTGGCGTAGTAGAGGGGTTTGATGCCGAGCCGGTCGCGGGCGAGCAGCAGCCGGGACCGGGCGGCGTCCCAGAGGGCGAAGGCAAACATGCCCTGGAGGCGATGCAGGCAGTCGGTTCCGTGCTCCTCGTAGAGATGAAGGATCGTCTCCGTATCGCTGTTCGTCCGATATCGATGTCCCGCGCGTTCCAGCTCCGGTCGAAGCTCCCGATGGTTATAGATTTCGCCGTTGAAGACGATCCAGAGGCTCTCGTCTTCGTTGGCCATCGGCTGATGCCCGCCCGCGAGATCGACGATCGCCAACCGGCGATGAGCGAGGCCGGCCGGTCCCTGGAGCCAGAGGCCGAAGCCGTCGGGTCCCCGGTGACGCTGCACCGAGCCCATCGCCTCGAGGCGCGAGCGCTCGGCTCGCTCGTGCCGATCGAATTTCACGATGCCGGCAATGGCGCACATGAGGGGACTAGGCGGCCTCCACCGTCACGGACCGGTCGGAAAATATGATCGTCGCGGACGGATGATCGATGACGGAGCCCGACAATTCCCCGCGTTCGTCGAAGAGCGGGGTCGGCCTGGGAATCGCAGCCTGCTTGTCCGCCAGCGGGAACAGGTGTGTCACGACGCGAAACGGCATCATGACCTCCGCGCTGTAGGTCAATCGAAGCGGTGCGGGACGCGGCCTCCCCGGCAATGTTCCTCGGCCGGGAACCACGCCCTGCTGCAACTCGGCGCGAAGCGCGGCGGTGGACAACGGCGTGATCGCCAGGCCGGGGCCCTCGAAGGTCCAGACGCGGGCGAGCAGCGACGCGTCCAGATCCGCCACATCGGTCGCCAGGTGGAAGCGCAGCTCGATATGATGGGAGCCCCGCCCCTGGAGATCATCGATGAGCAGCCAGTACGCGCGCTTGACGAACAGGACACGCCGCCGGTGAAGGACCGGGTTTGCGAGCCAGCGATAGCGGTCGTGGTCGGCTTCGGCCAGCTCGAAGCGTTCGTGGGCGCTCCATTGCCGGAACGAGGTCCGCGGCCACCAGCGCTGCCGGAACGGGTCGTCGAAGAGCCGTTGCGCGATGCCGTCCACCACGATCGTGCTGTGACTGTCGCCGCGCAAAAACGTCCGCCACTGTTCGTCATCCCGCCTGGCGGGGGGCGCGGGATCCAGCACGACCGGTTCGCCGAAAGCCGAGCACTGGATGCCGAGCTGTTCTCGCTCGGGCGCCGCGGAGCCGGCATGCGCCTGCGCATGCGAGGGGCCGAGGTCGAAGACCAATTGATGCGCGCGACGGTCCCACCCGCTTCGCATCTGGATGTACCCCGTTTTTTCCGCCACGGCCGACGGCTGCCCCTCGGGGGGCAGCGGCGAGAGACGCTCAAACTGCTCGAGGCCCGCCCGTCCCAGCAGCCACAACACTTCGCTGTGCCGGCCGCCCGCGGCCCATGCATAGTGGCGGTCGCCGAAGAGCGCGGCCGCGACGGCGAGCAGACCTCGCCAATCCTCACCGGTGCGCCGCCGCAGCGGCAGCAGCCAGCCGGGTCCCGGGTCTCCGAGGCGCGTCATGGCCCCGTCCGGCCGTTGGAGACGCAGCAGGCCGTCGAGCAGCCGCGTCAGCCGCAGCCGCACGCCGTCGCCCATCGGCACGGCGTTTCGCGCCGCGAGGGCCGCGGCATGGAGGTAGATTTCGATCGTCAGGCGCTGCTCGTCGGTGGACGGAGCGAGATGAACTCCGTCGCTGGTCACCTGACGGTACAGCTGTTCTTCGAGGATCGAGAGGCCGCGACGGCGCCAAGTGGATGCGCGGCGCCATTCAGGAAACAAGAGCCCCGCATACAACAGACCCAAGCCTTCCGTCGTCACCCTGTAGTTCCCCAAGCCGCTGAACGACCGGTACCGGTCCAGGTACACGGCATGGAGACGAAGGTGATCGAACAGCAGCATGAAGAAATCGGCGGTCAACACCGCCGACGGCAGAAACAAGGCAAACGCCCAAGACCAGGCGATCAGCCGGAGCGCGACTTCCACGCTGTCGCTCCAGTTGATGCCCATCCCGAACGGGTTCATCGCAATCCAATCGCGGATCATGTATTCGAAACGCTCCGCGAACTGCCGCTGCCCGGTGAGGCGATAGGCTTGACCGAGGGTCACCATCCATTGATGCCGGTTCAATTCCCAGATCAACGCGCGGTTTCCCACGATGGAGGCGTCGCTCTCGTCGAACAAGCTGCCGTGCACGAGCGGAGCCCTGCGGCGCGTCAACGGATCCAGATGCCAGTCAGGCGGGTCGCCGAAACTCAGGTCGCGCAGGTCCAGGAGGTCAAAGCGTCCGCGGCACAGGTTCTCGGCTTCGGCGAGAATCGCCTCGCGATCCGCGGCAAACACGTCGGCGACCGGCCCCTCGGGTCGGGCCTCGCCCGCGCCTGCGAAAAAGCGTTCGGGCAGCCGTCCCATGACGAGCCGCTTGAGCGTGCCGGCGGCCCCCCAATAATCTTCGGCCTTGACGAAGCGGCGGACGTCGGCCAATTCCTCGCCATCGCCGAGTTGGCCGAATGGATTCCATGCGTCCGGGTTGCTGCGCCAGTCCGCCGATTTCCGGTGGAGCCAGGTCCAGCAGGCCCGCCGCACGCCGCCTATGGGATCGTAGGTTTGCATCCTTGCCTCACGCAGCCACCGACGCGGCGGCTCGGCCGCTCAGCCGCCGGTACAGCGTCTCCCAGGCGGGACCGACGGAGGCCCACGAGTACCTCGCGAGCGACTCCCGGGCGCGCTGGGCCATCAGAAGTGTGCGCTCGGGACGGCGGAGCAGGAGCGTGGCGGCCTTGGCCATCGCCGCCGGATCGCCGGCCGGAACGAGCGTGCCGGTTGCGCCGTCTTCGATCATGTGCGGGATGTCGCCCACCCCGGTCGAGACCACAGGCATGCCCGACGCCATGGCCTCCAGAACGGACAAGGGCTGATTGTCCACGAACGAGGAGTTGAGGAAGATCGAATGCACGTCGTACAGCGACGGCATCGAAGCGGGATCCACCGGCCCGATGAAGTTCACGTGGCGCAGCGCCAGGGCCTCCGCCAGGTGCTTCAAGTCGGCTTCCTCGGGACCCATCCCGGCGACGGTGAGCGTGGCTTCCGGAAATGCGGTCTGAAGCAAGGCGAACGCGAGGAGCGTCTGTTCCACGCCGTAATGCGGCTCGAAATTCCTTACGGAAAGAAACGCCGGCATCAGCGGAACCCGTGCCCGATAGGGAAAGCGTGCCGTATCGACCACGTTGTGGATGACCTGCGCGTGGTAGCCATGCCGGGCGAACACGTCGCGCAAGAATTCGGATGGCACGACGATCTCGTCGACCATCTTCAGCCAGGGATGGACGAGCGAGCCCCAATGCGCCAGGTGATCCGGCGCCTCTCCGCTGTGATAGTTCAAGATGACCGGCTTCCGGAGCCGGCGGGCGGCCATGATCGCGGGAACCGGGGCCAGGAGAAACGACCAGTAGGAAGCGGAGTAGACGTGGACGACGTCGGCGCGACGCAACCGCCCCAGGCTCGGCAAGTACAGTCCTTCGTTCGTCACCGTGCGAAGGATGCGGAGCCGTTTCAGCCATCGGGTCCCCGGCGGGAAGGGCGGATTGATGGGCACGAACTCGACGTCGAAGCCCTCGCCGCGCAAATGGTCGGCGAGCCAGTGCGCCTGAACCGACTGTCCCCCGAGAATAGTCAGGCTCGGCGCCACCATCGCGATTCTTGGGAGGGCCCCGGTCATGGCGTCACCGCCTCTATGGGAACGACTTGCCCGCCATCGCCGTCCGCTTCCCCGGCACGGCGTGAGGGGCCGCGGCCGCCGTCACGGGAGCGCGGCTCGACCGGTCGAGGAACGTCCGGCACCACAGCTCGAAGGACATGATCGTCCACAGATGAAGATCCAGCGGCCGCCCGTTTTCATGCCGGGCGATCAGGCGTTGCACATAAGCCTCGTCGAAAATTCCGCGCGCGCGGCAGGCCTCCGACAACAGCACCTCGCGAAGCACGTGGCGCAGGGGCCCGCGGAACCACCGGTTCAACGGCACGCCGAACCCCTTCTTGGGCCGGTCGAGAATCTCGTCGGGCAGCCACCCGCGCAGCATCTTGACGAAGACGTACTTGGTCCTTCCGCGGCGGAGTTTCCAGTCGGCTGGAATGGTCGCGGCGAACTCGACGAACGTGTGGTCCAAGAGCGGCACCCTCGCTTCCAGCGAGTGGGCCATCGTCATCCGGTCCACCTTCGTCAGGATGTCGAGGGGAAGGTAATGGCGGAAGTCGAGGTCTTGGAGCGTGGATAGCCAGTGCCCCTCTTCTGCTCTGAGCCGATCCAGCCAGGAGCGCTCCGGCTGCGCCGCCGCGACCTGTTTTCTCGCCTCCCCCGTCAGGAGCTGACACCGGTGCTCCCTTCGGAACAGTGTGTTGCCGTACAGATAGCGTTCGCCGTTCGGCTTGGAGAGGTATTCCAGGAATTGCTTGCCCCTGGCGTCTTCCGGGAGGGCGGCCGAGGCCCGCGCCAGCAGCGACCGGACTGCGGGCGGAAGCAGGCGCGCCGGCCGGTCCCGCGCTTCCACGACATATTTGTCGTAGCCGCCGAACAGCTCGTCCCCGCCGTCGCCCGACAGGACGACCTTGACGTGCCGGCCGGCCAGGCGGGAAACGAGATACGTCGGTATCGCGGACGGATCGCCCAGGGGTTCGTCGAGGTCCCAGGCGAAGTGATCGAGCAGATCAAGGGCGTCGGGTTCGAGGACCAATTCGTGATGATCGGTCCCGAATCGGGCGGCGACGAGCCGCGCGTACGGGAGCTCGTCGAATTCCTGCTCGCGGAAGCCGATCGAGAAGGTCTTGATCCGGTGCGTCGTCATCATGGCCATCGAGGCCGCGACCGAGCTGGAGTCGATCCCCCCGCTCAGAAAGGCGCCCACCGGCACATCGCTCACCAGATGGTAGCGGATGGACTCGTGCAGTTTGGCGCGGAGCTCCGCGAGCGTATCCTCCTCCGGGCGCCGCCCGTCCGGGCGAAACTTGAGCTCCCAATAGCGCTCGACCACCGGCTCCCGTCCCTGTTCCATGAGGAGCCGGTGACCCGGCTCGAGCTTCCGGACGCCCTCGACGATACTCTCGTCCCGCGGTGTCGTGCCGTACGACAGCAGATGCGCGACTGCGTTCCAATTCAGACGGCGCTCAACCTCCGGCAATTGAAGCAGCGCCTTCAATTCCGAGGCGAAGAGGAGGCGGCCGGCGGCGAGGCCGTAATAGAGCGGTTTGATGCCGATGCGGTCGCGGGCGACGAGGAGCCGGCGACGGCGCTCGTCCCAGAGGGCGAACGCGAACATGCCTCTGAGCGCCTGCACGCACTCGTCCCCCCGGTCCTCGTACAGGTGGACGATCGTCTCGGTGTCGGTTCCGGTGGCGAACCGATGGCCGCGCCGCTCCAGGTCGCACCGCAGCTGCTGATAGTTGTAGATCTCTCCGTTCAACACGACCCAGATCGAGCCGTCCTCATTGGCGACCGGCTGGTGCCCCGTCTCGAGATCGATGATGCTCAACCGCCGCATGGCCAGGCCGGCCCCATCGCCCAGGTACGTCCCTTCGTCGTCCGGCCCCCGCTGCACGAGCGCGGCACACATCGACCGCAATTCCTCGAGGAAGACTGGTTGGTCCCGCAAGGAGACGATTCCCGCAATTCCGCACACAGGGCACCTCAGGAGGGTTTGTGTTGATAACGGCCGGGGAGCCACAGGTGAACGCGTTCCAGCAGCTCGAAGAGCGACGCCCGTTCGTGCGCCGAGAGGAGCCCGAAGCCGGTCACCAGCGCGGCGTACGCGCCGGCGTACACGGTTCCCGCGGCGAGAATCCGCAGGAACGGCGCGGCGTGGACGACGTCGGCGACGGCGAACGCGGGCACCGCGGCGGCCGCCGAGACCGCGGCCACGAGACTCAGCGGCCGCCAGGGAAGAACCTGCAACAGCCCCACCCGCCAGAGGGAAGCAGCCCGCCCTAAGGCGACGGCCTTGCCGGCGCCCAGGGCCGCTACCGTGACCAGCATGGCCCCCAGGAGTCCGAACGACGCGATGGACCAATGGATCAGGAGCGCGATCATGGCGAGGCGCAACAGATTGATCGTCATCAGCGTGCGGGTCTTCGCATAGACCCGCAGCAGGCCGTCCACCGGCAGCGCGGCGAACACCACAGCGATGAGGCTCACCATGAAGACCGGCACGCTCGCCAGATAACTGTCGGTAAACAGCATCACGATGACGTCCCGCGCGGTCACGAGCAGGACGCAGGCCAACGGGAAAAACACCAGGGCCAGCTTGCGGACCGTGTGATGCCAAATCTCAATGACCTCGGTCTCCCGCCCCGCATGAAGCGCCTGCGTCATGCCGACCATCATCACATTGCAGATCGTGGTGCCGATCAGATCGACGATCGGAATCTGCAGGCACCCGACGGCATAGATCGCGAACGTCGCCGCATCGAACAGGCCCGCGACCGTATACTGATGGAAATTTTCCTGGACGACGCTCGCGAGGACGGCTAGCGCGAAGGGCAAGGAGTAGCCGAGTTGTCTCGTGAGACAGGCGCCGTCGGGTCGGAAGGCGCCCGCAAACTCGCGTCGAAAATAATGCAGCGTGTAGAGTAGCCTCAGGAGGCCGAACGAGACGGCCCCGTACAACAGCACGCGGAGCGAGGGCACGAACAGGACGGGAACCACCAAGAAGAGCGCGCGTACGATGTCGGAGGTCGCATACGCGAGGGCCGCCGACCGGTACGAGCCGCGCGCCGTCATGACGGTTTCCAGCCCGACCGACGTCTGCATAAGCCATACATAGAGCCCGAGCATCGGAACGAGCGGTGCCAAAGCCGGATTGTTCATCCATCGGGCGATGGGGCCTGCTCCCCAGGTCACGAGGAGCGCCGCCGCCGCGCCGGTTATCGACAGGAACAGGATCGAATTCATCACATAGCGGCCGGCCTCGGCCCCGGCGCGAGGCAGAAAGTACAACAGGCTCTCCGCCATGCCGATCTGCGTGACGGTCAGGATCGTGATGTAAAGCAGGAACCATTGTTTGTACGTGCCGAACGCGGCCAGGTCGAAGATGCGGACCAGGATGAGCGGAGTGACGAAGGCCGCGGCGAAGCCGGCCATCCGTCCCGCAATGATCAGGAACGCGGGCCTCAACATTCATGCCGTTCCACGGCTGCGGCCCACCGGCGCGATGCCGCTGCGCGCTCCGGCCGGCAGCCGTGAGCGGGAACCGGTCCGTGGTCCTGCCGGCAGGGAGAGAGATACCGGAAGATCGGAGAAGCCGCGTAACTCATGAGACTCGGTGAAAACCGTCCCCATGCGTCGACGGCCGCCCTTTCCCACAGCAGCGTGCGGGGGATCGTCAGCCAGGGATGCCGAGGGTCGCGATGCGAGCAGGTCGTGTACCCGAACCGGTAACCGGCTTCGGCGACGGCATCCACGACCCCGGGATTGAAGCGCCCGTCCGGATAGGCGAAATGCCGAATCGGTTTTCCCAGCATGCGCTGAAGCGTCCGGGCGGACCCGAGGACCTGGTTCAGCACGCGCCGCTCCTGTTCGAGCGTCAGAAGGGCGTGTGTCTGTGTGTGCGAGCCGATCGTCCATCCCGCGCGGTCCAGCTCGGCGATCATGTCCCAGGTCATCGAACGGAGGTGGGCGAAGTGCGTCTCGTCGATGTTCGCCACTTGCTCCAAGGCCCGAATGGCCCTGCGGAGCCGTTTCTGAGTCGAGGTGGTGAAAAGCCGGCGCATGAGAGAGACGGCGTCCAGCGGGGTTCCCGTCTCCTTCACGGAGAGCCGGACATCATGCTGCGCGAACAAGGCGTTGAGGCGGTCCGCTTTGTGCTCCAGCATCGGGAGCGCCCGCACGAGGAGCAGGTACAGCCGATCGTAGACCTGAAGATCCGGCCGACCGACGGCTTCCGTCACGACGAAGACCCCGGCGGGAATGCCCTTTTTTTTCAGGAGCGGAAGCGCGTGCTCGTAGACGCCTACATAGCCGTCGTCGAACGTCACCACCGCCGGCGGCTTCCCGCCGGACGGCCGGTCCCCGGCCTGCACGGCCAGCTCGTCCAACGACAGGAATCGGTACCGGCTGCCGAGCCAATCCAGCTGGCGTTCCAGCATGCGAAGGCCGATGAGGTTGGCGGGAATCGCCCGCGACTCATACTCGCGCACCTCCTCCACCACCGTGTGATAGCCGACGACGAAGACATCGCCCCGGGACCAGGCGCGGGATGCCGCGCTCAGGCCGCTATAATGGAGGGCCGACGCCACTCCCGTCTTGGCCAGCATGCGAAGCGGCATGTCAGGCCGCCCGCCGCCGCTTGGCGGCGAGACGCTCCAGCAGATCGGGAGGAAGCAGGAGCCGAGCGAGTTCCTTCGCGCGGGTCTCGAGCGCGGCCGCCTGCTGGCGGATCAGCCCCGCCCACGACGGCGGAAACAACCGGACGCGCACGAGATCCCTCGTCTCCTTGGTCCAGAGGAATTTGTACGATTCGGTCCCGTGCAAGAGATCAAATTCCTCGACGCCTTCCCGGAGTGCCTGTTGGATCGCCAGCCCCATGGTGACGAGACCGACGCTGTGTTTGCGCCACGACGGATCGAATCCCGATTGGTAGAAATAGAACCGTGTTCCGTAGCGGAAACCGTACAAGGCCGCGAGCGGGCGGCCGTTCAGCTTGAGGAGGAAAAGGCGGAGCCATCCTCGCTCAAGCGCCAGCCGGCTGAAGTCCTCGTGGAAGGCGGATTCCCGCTCCGATTGCATGGCCTGCGACCCGCCGCGTTCCTCCCAGCAGCGATCGTGCAGCGAGCGAAGCGTGGCGAGCGCCTCGCGACGGAGCTCCTCCTTCTCGACGGCCTCGAACGTGACGACACCCTGTTTGTGGAGGTTCTTCAGGCGGCGCTGGAAATTGTAGCGGTGCTCGGCGCCCAGCGTGCCGGCATAGCTGTCCCAGGTGTGCTTCCGCAGCGGAATGTAGGGACAGCGCTCCACGACGCTCCTCTCCACCACCCAGCCGCTCTGTTCGAGCTCGCGGATCAGTCCTTCGGCTTGCGCCCCCCACGCCGGCATATGGGTCAACGTCAGCGTGGGGCGCCCGCGCTCCAGATGCTCGGCGAGGGCCGCGGCCACCGATTCGTCCTCTCCCCCCCGTACGATCACGTCGAGATAATCCGACCCGATGATCCCGCTCCCGAGAAAATGCGTCGTCCGCCACCACGACGGCAGCCGGCCCCACTCCTCGGGGCGCGAGAAGAGCGGAGCGATGCCGAGCAATCGTTTCCGTCGCCGTACGGTGAGAAGGCCGAGCTTCCAACGGTCCCGGGCGAAATGGCGCCACCAGGTGAGGAGCCATTCGCCGGTGAGGAAGAGGCACTTCTGCCCGCTTTCGGCAAGGAGATGACTCCATTCCGCCTGGAAGCCGTCACGCCGTCCCGGATCGGTGATCACCGCGACGGACAATCCGTTCGCTGCGGGCGACGAGGAAATCGGGAGCTGTCCGGGATAATCCATCTGCCGGTCGCGATCGCGGCGGGCCGCCTGGAGCATGGCGAAGCGCGTCTTCTGCATGACCGGTCAGTCGCGGTGCAGCGTCAAGCCCAGCCGCCGTCCGGCAAATTTCGCCGCCCGATAGAGCGGATGTTGATGCATGCGGGGCAGAATGATGAATTTCAGGCGATGGAGCAGCCGCAGGCGCGGCCGGTTGGGAAAAATGAACAACCAGGAATGCGCGCGGGTCTTCGTCGCCCATTCCATCTTCCAGCGCTCGGGATCGCCCATGAAGTCGACTTCCCGCAGGCCTTCTTTCCAGGCTTCACGCAGCATCAAGCCGCAGAGGACCAGCGAAGGCGCGAACTGCGCATAAAGGGGATCGTAACCCGATTTCAGAATATAGAGCTTCTGATTGAGCAGCAGGGCGAGCTGCACCGCGATGCGTTTGCCGTTCACGGTGAGGAAGAACAGGCGCGTCCACCCGCGTTCGGCCGAGCGGTGCAGGACCTGCCGGTAGAACGCCGCCCGTTCCGGACGGCTCATGATCGCCGTGCCGGCCCTTCCCTTCCAGGCGGCCGCTTCCAGGAGAAAGGCCTCGGTGATCGCCTCGCTCAAGGCCTCGCCGCCGCGCACGATTTCGCACTGCACCTCGCCGACTCGATGCAATCCCTTTTCACGGCCCCGCAGATTCGAGGTGTGCCTTTTGGACAAGCCTTTCCAGTACGCCTCCCACGGCTGGTCGAGGGTGACGTAGGGTCCCTGGGAAGAGGGCCACTGGCCCAGCAAGAACTTGTCTTCGAACGCCTGGAGCAGCAGATGCTCGTCAACGTGGCTGCCTTCAGGGATCTGCCGCAGTTCCAACACGTCCCACTGCGCCGC
Organism: Nitrospira sp.; assembly: GCA_035760745.1. Lineage (GTDB taxonomy): Bacteria > Nitrospirota > Nitrospiria > Nitrospirales > Nitrospiraceae > Nitrospira_C. The sequence continues at coordinate 44,666 of DASTSI010000265.1, forward strand.
GCGCGCGGCAAGGAAGCGCCAGATGGCGCCGCAGCATTCTTTCGGGTCACGACTCAGGATGAGATCGAACCGTTCGGTATAGACGTTGGCGATGCCGCGCAACCGGCGCACGGGACAGCCGTACAGCCGACCCCGGTCGAGCATGAGCGGGGCGATCGCGACCGGTTCTTGGCCGCGTTTGACGATGAGGATGTGCAGCATGCCGGCCGGCTGGAAGCATTCCCACCAGGTGCGGATCCATTCATGGCGGATGAACGGATGGTCGAGCCCGGCTTCGTCGACCAGGCGATTCCACACCGATTCCATCGAGAGGAACGTCGGCTCGTCCTGGACGAGTTCCACATGCAATCCGGTGTCCGGAGCGTCGGAGGTGGCGATCACCGCCGCTGCCCCGTGATCGGTCGGTGTCGGGTCTGGCACGGTCCGAACCACTGTCGCGCTGTCCATGATGAATCCTCCTGGAGGGCTCGCCCGGCTCCGAGCCCCTTCGCCCGAACA
>DASTSI010000266.1:0-17153 GCA_035760745.1 Nitrospira sp.
GTCAGCACTTCCTGGGGGCGGAGAGCCCATGCCTCTTCCAGCACTTCCTCGTCTTGACTTCCGGTGATGATGATCACCGCCCCGGGGAACTCCTTTTGTCGGAGACGGCGGAGAACCTCGGCTCCATTCATGCCCGGCATAAAAAGATCCAGCAGGACGAGATCAGGAGAAGCTTGTTCGATCATGGCCAAGGCATCGGAACCGTCCTTGGCTCCCAAGGCGCGGTAGCCTCGCAGACTCAAGAACTGTACGAGGAGATCCCGCACGAGTTGTTCATCGTCCACGACGAGGACGGTTTCTCCTATATCGGCAACGGGACCGATCACCGAAGCAGCCCGTTGGTCGCCGACTGTCTTCACAGGTTGTTGAACGACCCGGCTCACGCCCTCTATCAGCACGTCCAATGACAATCCTTTCCTGACGAAATCCGTAACACGCAAGGCACGAGCTTGATCTTCTTGGACTTCGGTGGCTCCACCGCCGAGAATGATCACCGGAGCATAAGGATCCATGGCACGTATTTCTTTAAGCACGGTCAGGCCGTCCATCCCGGGCATGCGTAGGTCGAGAATCGTTACCCGCGGGAGGTGCTGCCGAAAAAGCGTCAATCCTTCAAGCCCACTCGTTGCGGTACGGACCTCATAGCCATGGCGCGTAAAGACCGACTGCAAAAGATCGCAGTTCATTCGGTCATCGTCGATGATCAGGAGTTTGACCATAGAATTACTATGATAAGTTGGTCAAAACGCGCACCATTTCGTCTGGTTGCGAGGGTAACACAATACCGGCGCCGTGAGAAGGAAATGGCGGGATCCGACGGGGCGCTAAGGGGAACCACCAAGGAGCGCATCCACGAACGCTTCAGGCTGAAAATCTTGCAGATCCTCCGCTGACTCGCCGACTCCAATGCACCGGACGGGTAACTTCAGTTCGTCGACTATGGCGAGAACAATCCCGCCTTTCGCAGTCCCATCGAGCTTCGTCACGACGAGCCCCGTCACTCCGGCTGCTTGCTGGAATTGACGGGCTTGGGCAAGAGCATTCTGTCCGACCGTCGCATCGACCACGAGCAAAACTTCGTGTGGTGCGTCGGGTAGTTCCCGCTTGATGACTCGGTTGATCTTCCGAAGCTCTTCCATGAGATTGGACTTCGTGTGGAGACGGCCGGCTGTATCAATAAGGACCACATCGACGCTGCGCGCCTTGGCAGCCACGATACCGTCGAATGCCACCGCTGCCGGGTCGGCCCCATGTCGATGGCGAATCACGTCGACGCCGATCCGATCGGCCCACACCTGAAGTTGGTCGATGGCAGCTGCTCGAAAGGTGTCCGCTGCGACGAGCAGCGGCATCAGTTCCTTCTGGCGCAGTCGTTGAGCAATTTTCGCCAGTGTCGTGGTCTTTCCGACGCCGTTCACCCCGACCGCCACGATGACGAACGGCTTGGGCCCTTTGACGATTAATTGGTCTAGTGACGCGCCCGGCACGGAGTTCAGCACGGCAAGTAACGTGTCCTTGAGCGATTTCTGTACGAGAACAGCCTGAGAGGCGTCAGTGCCTTGCAACGCCAGCTTAAGCCGCTCCATCACCCGATCGGTGACGCGAACTCCAAGGTCAGCTTCAATAAGCGCCGATTGAAGATCCTCAAGGACGGCCGGATCCGCAGCGCGCCCGAGCAACCGGTCGACCGAGCCGCGCACGAGGGATCTTGTTTTGGTCAATCCATCGCTGAGCCGCTGAAACCACCCCATGACAGTCCCTACCGTTTCAAAGGCCCAATTAAACCTGGAACGCGGCCCAGTTGCGCCAGGATCATCCGTTCTCGACGCCGCATTCGTCTGGCCTCGGATTGGTTTCGCTCGTGATCGTAACCACAAAGATGAAGAATTCCGTGCACGAGAAGGGAGACAATTTCCTCATCCGGACGCCGATGATGGTCGCGCGCCTGACGCATGGCAGCGGGAAAGCTGATTACGACGTCGCCGAGCGAGGAACTCTTTGTTGAACCGCCTGCCGGGATCCGAGCATCGCACGTTGCAAAGGCCAAAACATCTGTCGTCTTGTCCCTGTCACGGAATCGCTTGTTGAGACTGCGCATTCGCCGATCTCCCACGAAGATCAGACTCAGATAGCGAGATGATTCTCCGACCGTCGTCAGGACTAACTCTGCCACGCGCACCACGTTAGCTAGCTTCAAATGCGCGGATCGCACATGGCTCCGCGCGAAGACGGGCATTAATGAGGTTGGCCCCAAGAACCCTTGGGCGATTGCGATGGAGAAGGTCTATGAGCACTTCGACCTCGCGAAACCGAAACGCGAGGCTCCTGGCTTGAGGATTTTCCTTGAACCTGGCCGGCGTTCTGATGCTTGTCGTAAGCCTTGATAATATCCTGAACGAGTTTATGGCGCACGACATCCTGCTCATTGAAATAGATAAAGCGGATACCCTCGACCTCCTCGAGGATATCGCGCACGTCAATCAATCCTGAGACCCGCTCGGGAGGCAAGTCAACTTGTGTGATATCCCCTGTCACGACGACTTTCGAATTGAAACCGAGCCTCGTCAAGAACATCTTCATTTGCTCAGCCGTGGCATTTTGCGCCTCATCGAGGATGATGAACGAGTCGTTGAGCGTACGGCCACGCATGAAGGCCAGGGGAGCAATTTCGATATCACCCCGCTCGATGGCCCTGGTAGCCCGTTCCATATCCATCATGTCAAAGAGCGCATCATAGAGCGGCCGCAAATACGGGTTGACCTTGGCGAACATATCGCCCGGCAGAAAACCAAGCTTTTCTCCTGCTTCAACCGCCGGCCGAGCCAGGATGATTCGACTCACCTCTCGCTTCATCAGCGCACTGACTGCCATCGCCATCGCCAAATAGGTCTTCCCCGTGCCAGCTGGGCCAATCCCGATGACCACGTCGTACGTCTCGATTGCTTCAATGTACGCTTTCTGTGTCGGGGTCTTGGGCGCGACGAATCGCTTTTTGGTTACGATCGTCGTCGAGGTGGAAAGTAGTTCTTTTAGCGGAGTTTCCGGGCTCTTTCGTAGTGCTGTCAGGGCATGGGTAACGTCATCGGCCTGGAGCAGCATCCCCTCGTTCGCCAGTCCTGCGAGCTCTGTTAAAACGCGCTCCGCGTAGCGAGTAGCGTCCGGAGTTCCGTCGAGCGTCAGTTCTTCCCCGCGAGCAGAAAGGCGGACGCCCAAGTCTTCTTCGATGAGCTTAAGGTGGCGGTCATGGTGACCGAAGAGGACGGCTGTGTTGGTACCTTCTCTCAGTTTGAGCTTACGCACGCGAGATTTAACCTATCGCTGTTCCTATCCTAACAAACCGAGCAAACAGCTACAACTCAAGGCCAATGGCAAATGCATTGGAACCTTCACGACGGTATATCGCGTGAACTGGCAGCAAATTCAAGGTCTTGAGTTGCCCACCCCCCATGATTGTCCTTCACCATGACTTTGACGCGAAAAGGTCCATGGGGGCCTGGCGGTACGGTCCAGCTGATATGGCCGGTCCGCTCGTCAATGACCATACCAGGCGGGGCACTGTCGAGGGAAAAACTAAGAGGATCGTGTTCGGGATCAACCGCTTTCACGGCGTACTGAACACGACCATCCGCCAGGATGGGATGCTCAACGGGAACGATCTGAGGCGGAGCGTTGCCTAGTCGGTATTGCAAATAAAATTCTTCCCCGGTGCTCTCCTTATCATAGGGAGTTACTGAGACGACAATGTGGTCGTCTCGAGAATAGCCGGTCGTATCTAGAACGCCATCTTCATCCTCAGATACAAGGCGCTCATTCCTCCACCATTTGAACTTCAGACCGATATCTTCATGATCTGGATCAATGACTTCCACTTTGGCATGAACCCTATCACCACTCTTCGCCGGCATGGGTTCGAGCGTCACATCCTTTATCCTGGGAGGCGTATTGACCACTCTCGCTGACGCCGTACGATAGGTTGGTCCTTGCTGTCCATTTTCCATAGGAATGATTTCAACAAAGACCTCGTCGCCCTTCTTTAGCTGCTCCGGATCCAATCGTTCTTGTCCTATTCCACTCAGAGGCTTCCCATTGACATACCAAAGAAATTTGAGGCTCGTCCGGCCTGGCTCCAAGGAGCTTGTTGTCATGTGAATCGACACTGGACCATTCAACGTTAAAGGACTCGGGGTAATCTCTGCTGATTGAATTCCGGGAAGATGTGATTCTGTCTTGCCGCCCGGGCTATTGGCTTTTTCTACCGGCGATGCGGTGTAGTTGTTACAGCCGAACAGCAAAAGAAATGCGGGGATACCGAATACGCCGCTGCGAAGATAGCTGGGCATAGAACAAAAAGCGGGCGCCGAAATCCCCACGGTCCAACGTCGGTTGGAACCGTGGGGATGTGCTTTACCTAATCGCGCTGGTTGATCCACGAGATATACCGACTCGTGACCCCCATTGCTGGATTGATGTTCACGCAGTTCAGCGCTCCGGTGGTGGATTGTGAGCAGCCCAACAAACCGCTCGCACTGCCACCGCCGGTGGTTCCACTCCCCTGCACGCCGATGTGCAGAGCAATTTGCGATGACAACCCTTCTCCCAAGGTGACCTTGGTGTTGATCGTATCGGCTGCGCCGCTGGTGCCCGCCGTCGTGCCAATCACCGGCGAGGAGTAAGCACCACCTGTCACGTAATAGAGACCATACATGGACCCCGTTCCCGCGACTACGCAGACATCGGAACTCGGCAAGAAGGTCGGGAGGAAGACAATGCCGCCAGCGACAATAGGCGTACCCGATAATCGCTCTGCTGCGGAACCTGTCGGCACGGGCAACTTCACAAACCAGCCGGCCTTTCCTTGTACGAGGCTGACAAGGCTTTGGTAAGATGTTGCGCCGGAGACGCCCGACACCTGGTTTGAAGGGGTACAGGCCGAACTGCCGGATCCGGTTCCGACTACGCACACGGCGGCAGTCGACATGTTCACAAGCGTGTTAGTTCCGGTCGTTGTGCCGGAAGGGGCCACTTGGCACCCCGTAAATGTCTCTACTCCGCTGCTAGGGCAAGTGTATCCTAATACGGGATCTTTCACGCCGAACAATGTTTGCACTTCTGTATTGGTCTTGTCTGCTGTATTAAAATACCTTCCAGACCCTGCGAACACCCAGACATTGTTCGAATCATCGATCGCAACGCTTGGCGCCTGCACAATTGCTCCAAGATTAAACGCGCTCGTCCCATCGTAAAAGTTGTCCAACACGATCGACGGTCCCCGTCCCGGTGACGCGGTGTTCACGGTATAGGCCACGCCCCAACTATCGGGCGCCGTCTGACAGGTCGGACTCGTCTTTGCCCCGCAGCCGGTCGTCACACGAACCAAAGCCCCATGCCAGGGAGTTGAAGCAAAAGTCTCGCCTGCATACACGGAATCAACTCGGAAATCCAAGTCGCGATCCACTGTGATCACATCGCCAAAGAAGGCGTTGCTAGTAGAATCATGGCCATTCAGATATTTGACCTGTCCATTTAGTGCGCCACTGGCTGCCGTCGGTCCTGCAACGAGGTCTACATAGAACATTTTAGGCTTTTGGCCAGAATTTCCGTTGTAGCTCGTTGCGCCCGAACCGAAGACGGCGTACCAGAACGTATTGGTGGAACTCGTCTTGCTGTTTGAATCGAAGGGTCGCACTCGCGCGACAGTCGGATAGCTCGTGGCAAAACCAAGATCCTGGTGCGTGAAGGTCCAAAGCAGTTTCGGCTCTTCTTCCGGATTCGTGATATCCATCACGAAATATCCGCTGTAGAACGCCCGCTCCTGGTTGGTACTCCCGTTGAATTGCGCCGTAAAAGTCATGGCCCTGCCATTGCCGGTCCCCGTGGTGGGACAGACATAGCAACTTCCACCGAATCGGAATCCGCCGATCAGAATCGTTCCCCACCCACCATGATGAGTCGTATTGTTTTGTCCATTGATGCAGCTAGCCGGGCCGGCGGAGACTCCGCTGCCGGCAGTCTGACAGAAGATCTTGGCGTCGGTGACTTTCGGCTTGAGGTCCACGTAATAGACGTGAGTATATTTTGGATCGGCCAACCACCGTAGATGCGGCAGCATTTCTTGTGGGATAAACGCCCAGAGTTCATTACCGAGAACTCCTACGTTTGACGGATTTTGACCCGCGCAGGTGTCAGCAGAAGTCGCGGTGTAACAACCGTGATGCGTTGATCCGTCTCCCTTGTGATAGAACCCGACGTTGACTGCGTGCAACATACCGTCATTGGCGCCGAAGTAAGAGACCTGCCGGCGATCTTTCCACGCGAGGTAGAATGCTGAATAATCAGGATCGCCATACAGTACATCGTATCGCTCGCGCGGAGCGCCAACGAGCGTCGGCGTGGAGTTGACCGGATCACCGAGCTTCCAAACATAATTTTGCGCACCGCTACCCGCATCGACCGACATCATCCGATCTCTGAGATTAGTCACCTGATTACCGCGGATAAAATCAATGAGATTGGTTGCTGTGTAGGGCGCAGTCGCATCGGCTCGAAGAAACGGCGTGATTTTGGCTAGCGGCGTTGGACTTGGCGACGTCGACGTCCGCTCGAATTCAATCACCTCGTCGTTTGCCACTGCACTTACCCTGTTATCCCCGTTACGGTCTACATAGGTCAGGATACGGCGGCAAGAACCCGCCCTGGCACTCGCTAGACTGCAAGTCGTGCCAGGATTAGTTATAGCCAGTCTCTTACCTGCCTCCCAAATAGGGATCAAATCTGACAGCAGAACGTTAGGCTGTACGACGGCCCCATCTGCCTTGCCATCACCGTTCGTGTCTGCATAGATATCGGCGACCGTCGCCTGCAGGCTTGAATCATAGCGGGTGACAACAATCCGGTCTTGATTGAGGACCAGTTTTCCGTCGTTCACCGTATCTTCGCGCAAGTTCCCATAAGCATCAATCCACAGGCCTTGGGTATAGCCAACCCATTTAATCTCCCTGCCGTCCGCTTCGTTGTGAACGGGGAAGAAATACGACTGGAACAAGGCGCCTTCGCCAGTCGTGGAAGAAGCCAGGACTGACGCCGCCGTGCCGGAAGTGGTCCTGTTCAGGATGGAGAGAAAGGCCGCGGTCAGCTGGTCTTCAAGCTTCAACGGATTGGCAGCGTAAAAGTACGTATCGGGCACACCGTTTCCATTGCTGTCCCATTCTCCCTGAAGGTCGGGCTGATTATTTCCGTTGCGATCCTCGAACCCGCCGTACTTTGCCGCATACCACAGCGGATCTTTCAGTTCTCCGGCGCTGGATCCGTTTGGGGTAAAGTTTCTCGTACTGACCGGCGTAGCATTTCCGTCATAGCGCTTGCACGTGTTAAATCCCGCGGTACCTCCACACATAATGTCGAGGAATTCCCCCCCGTTGGTCACGCCTTTGATGAGATAGCCGGCATAATCGGTGTGCCCCGCGGCCGCATACAGGCCCCGGGTCATCACATCGATCGTATTCGCATTTTCTCTCACATAGATGCGATGCCGAATATCAAGCTCATAGTCCCATCCGAATTCCGCATCGTCCCACATGACGTCATAACAATGTTGATAGCCCTGTGCCTGTGCCGTGGTCCAATCATCAAGCGTGCCGTTCCCGTCGGTATCCGCCGCATCTGCACGGCAGAACTGGAAATCGACAATTTCGCCTTTCGAGTTATCACCGTTCTGGCCTTGGCTGGTGCACCCGGGGTAGGAAGCAGTCGGACAACCATCGTTAAAGCTCGGAACGATCTGCACCTTGTTGCCGCCGATCGTGAATTCTAGTTGAGGATAGGGTGAATTGGTCACCACCGAGTAGGTGGTCATTTTTTGCACGTAACTCAAGGATCTCAAGTCGTTCGTCTTGGCATAATGCGCAATGGCAGCCGTGTAAAAGGCGCCTTGCTTAGTCGGTTCTTCCGAACACAGCCCTCTCATCGTCCCGAAACTCGTGACCGTTTTGGGAGAACAGGTCCGGTCGGTGTTGGGCGTGTTGGCCGCGGAGTCGCCGATGAAAAAGTTTCCGGTTCCTTCCAAAGTATTAATGCCGGAGTTGTTGATCAAGGTCTGCACGCTCGGGATATCGGAAGTACTGATCGCCTGATACCAGTTTGAGCCCGGCAAGTGATCGGAGTCATAGGAAGGGCTGGCATCACTGAAGACCAGCGCGAAGGGCTTCGAACAGGGCGGACAATTCGTGAAGGGATCATTCCACTGGGCTTCGACAGTCAAGGATGAAAGCCCTTGGTCAGGGTTCGAAGGCCGATATTCGCTCGTTGGAGCGCCGAGCGCCTTGAAATAGCGCACAGTCTCGTAAAGTATTTCGCCGATCGGATTTCCCCAGCTCTTACAGACTCCGTTCGTCAGCACAACGGGCTCCGACGGTACGCAAGTCCCTTCCGCCCCTCCGATGTCATACCAGCCCGTCGTGTAGTTGTACTGAATGACCTGAAAATTGTTGATGTTCGCAATAATCTTCGAGGTCCCTTTGATCTGTCCGTTGGTATTGTCGACCTCGTTGTTGATATCGACAATATTGGTCCTTAGCACTCCGCCGCTGACATTGTTTGAATAGCTCCCGGTCATCAAACCAAAATTCATCGTCGTGATGTCATCGGACGGATCGGGAGTTCCATTGCGATTCACACCGAGGTTCTGCATGATGCCGGTGGGCTTCCAGCTGGACGCCGAAGCTCCCGACTTATACTCAGCGCAGTTAGGATCCATTAGAGTGGCGTTGCAGACTAATACGTTTACGGCAAGCGTCGCGGCGATTGTTAACGCTGGTCCACCTTGATATTCACTGACGCATTCCTTGCCTTCCGTGCTGGCTGCATAGGGCTTGAAGCCATTGATGACATACACCAAGGGATTGGCATCAGTCTTCGTTTCATTGAGATTGCAAAGACTGATCGCCGTCCAGTTATTCGGTGTCAATTGACTGATATCAGAGCCGTTATAAGCCTTCACCCATGAGTGGGCATCACGAGGCAGCTTGGTGCGGCTCAATACAGTCGTATTGCTTGTATCCACCGAGCGATAGCCGCCGTAGAAGACTTTCCGGATAATGTCGATTCTCGCCATCGTGGCCCAATTCAAGAAATTGCCGCTCCATCGGGACGTGCAGTAATGTGAGTTGGTGCCAGTTGCGGCGGCCTTTGGCTCGAACCGACTGTTCGAGCTCACATAGTCGTAGCACGCATTGGGATTGAAATAGCCATAATAGTCGATCGTGTCCTTGTAGGTCGTATCGACGACCCCATCGTCATCCATGTCCATGACATCGTTGTAGGCCTTGAAAAACAGCCGGTGATCTCGCGACATGACCAGCATGACAAGCGGCGGAGCGGCTGAGGCGAGAAACGGTGGGTAGGCCGTATAGTCATTAATGCTGTATACAGTTGGCGAGGTAGCGGACACGGTGTGCGGCAGGAATGTGAGAAGCACAAGAGCCAAGACTGCGCAGATGAGCTTCTTCATGTTGTCCTCCACTCGATCAGAGTCTCTTCAACGGCTGGTGATCTCGCTTCATCAGTGACGATACCGTTTAATGACATCGGGCATATCGATTCCATAAAAGTACAATCGTGCAACCCGTCCCTGTCCGTCGAGCACGACTCGTACATTCCCCCTCTGATCCGGTTTCAACGAGTATGTGTCCATCGTTGTCGTCTTGCTGAATTCATACTTTCGTCCGTCGACCTGGACATATCCATTCGAATAGTAGTCGATTTTCCCCCAGATACCGGTTTCCGGAGTAATGGTTTGAGCCGATGCCGTTGAAGCCGAGAGAGAGAGCGCTGATGACAAGATCAGAGCAATCCACAAGGCTCTTCCGGGCAGCGAGTTGGTTTTTTTATCCCGACTTTCAGCCGCGGTGCACTCTGACAGCATCGCAATCCTCCTATAATTTCTTTTGACACGTTTCGCCCGTCATCGTGCAGGCATACACCGCGAGGATGCGACTCACGGTTCCGGTTGCGGCCAGCCTAGCTCGGCAATCGATTCGGTATAGAATATCGACACCTCCAGCTGCCGCTCCTCCGCCGATGCCTTCGTATCCGCCAGCGAACTGTAACCCTGTCCCTGCCTTCGGCACAGCATACATGCGATCAATGTCTCCGAAGACATCGTACTGGCCAACTGTTTGGAAATAATCGGGCCCAGTTGGTCCGGAGCCCAGTGGATCGTCTGAATCGTTGTCCGATTGACCCATAATTTCCTCGAAGAGCGAATGGTTCGGCGAGGTGGCTGTCGCAGCGGCGTTGGTAATCGGAGCGCCTGACGTGTAGAAGCCGGCTGGCAGTTGTCCCTGCATAATTGTTTGTTGGATCACATTCACCGATGTGCTCATGCAGGACTCGCTCGCGTTTGCCGCTGTTTCTCCCGTCCTTTGAACGCCCGCCACCTTGTTCTCGAGCCCGGTAACCGCTATTGCCGCCACACCGAGCGCGGTAAAGACCAGGAGCAGCATCATGATGGTCAAAAACGCGATCCCAGATTCATCGGCTGCTATCTTGTTTGTCTTTCTCATGCTGCTCATCATGAGCCGAGGCCAAGGTTTCTAGTTTCGACGGTCTTCGTCAACAGCCGTCGCCGATACTGTTGATATGCCGACAGGGTGTACCCGGGGTCGGCCGAATGAAGGTGATCACTAACTTGAAGCGGGGTGGGGCTCATGATGCCGTTGTTTTTGCCTTCGCCGAATCCTTCGGGTAAAGACAATTCTCGGGCTACAACACTGATTTGAACGAGTCTTATTTTTGTTGGATCCAACGGTGGTGCCCCCCCGGCCCAGGTGCTGTTCGTCACAAAGTCCGTGCTGTCAAATGCGCCCAGATTTGTCGTCCCCTGATCGTCTATGATGCCATTCGGGACGCCAGAATTAATGGTGCTTACACAGCCATCGCACGCATACGCGAACTGAAGATCTTCAATACCGTCCACGACCGGCACACAAGGGCTATTTGCGACATCACAATTACCTGCCGCGGTGACTCCACGCGCCAGACATGGCGCTCGCCCACCGCAGATATTATTGGCATCAGGGCTCTGAATAACCTGGTAGGTCACGCATTGGAGCCAATAGACCGGTGTGTTTATGGGGAATGTCGCAGGTGCACCAATCAGAGTCAAAGGATTGAGAGTGATGACGTCCGATGCAGCGCTTATCGCCGTCCCAGTCCATGAACCGGCGATCGAGATGATTGCCGGGAAGGTCATACCGGCGCCTGCTACGGCGCCCCCATACAGCGTGACCGTGTTTTGGGTCTTATTGGTGCCGCCAGGGGGCAATACTGCCGCATTAAGTCTCCACAGAGACGGATCTCCGCTCATAGCTGGCACAACAAGCTGGATGCGGTCCGGGCCCGTATCTGGGCCTGTCGGCGTTTGGTCTTGGGGAACGATCGGGGTGAGGCAGTTGCCGACTGCAGTCTGCATGCCGAAACCTGCCATTTTTACGTCACGGGATATTAGCTCCATCGCGCTTCTGGCGTTCTGTTGGGCATCGGCTATGTTGGAACTGGCTGTGGTAGCCTTTTCTGTCGTAACAGTAAGCACAAAGCCAGCGGCGATGATGACGAGGGATATCAACATTGCGACCATCAATTCGACAAGCGTGAAACCCTCACTCCCCATGCCTGACATAGGGGCCTGTTCGTATTCTGTTGAATCAAACATGAGTTTCATCGCTTCATTCAGCTGCGATAACAGTCGTCATCGCTACCGTTTTGGATCTGCTTAGGCTAGACACTCCAGCGCTATTCACTGAACCAGTCCATGAAATCGCTACTGTCACCTGTCGTCGATTAAGGTTAAGTGGATCGAAATTCGGGAGCAGCGAGGTGGGATTCACTGACACTGTTCCCCTAAATCCAGGCAAACCAGCTGCAGCAAGCAGGTCTTTCCATTGGTTACAGTCACCGTTTGCCATCAGATCGGTGCTCACAGTGGGGCATGTCACGCCCCCTGGAGTTACCGAAATGCCATGATAGGCAACCACATTTCTCCTATTGAACTGAATGCGTTCAATCATGTCGGAGGCGAGATTCGATACGCGAGTCAATTCGCTAGAATCTACATTCCTGGCAATTGATATCCCTTGCATTCCCGATAAGGTCAGCAGTCCTGCCCCCAGGATCACCATCGCAATCATCGCTTCAACGAGAGAAAATCCCTCAGGACCCACAATGCTATGCATTCGCTTGTTCATTGTTGTCTAAGGGCAGTTATTTTTGTAGCAGGGAAACACTCTTCCACTAGCGCTCACCATGACCGAGTACGTCAGGTTGTTTGGGGTAGACAGAGTAATTTGTTGAACGGCCGCCCCCCCGCTCGTCCTCATTCCGAGAGAGTTAAAGGTCACCGGCCCGCCGACTACCTGTGTGACAAGTCTCATCGTCGCCATATCAGGTGTGACAGCCATGCCGGATGAATCCGCTGAAGACAAGTGCACCTGGCCTCCAGATAACGAGAACGAAACAGTCACAGTCTTGTTCCGATTCATCGCCGCCATGCGAGCTAAGATTAATTGTGACGCCACTTCACTGGTCGCTTGCTTGAGCTGGCTTCGGGCATTCCAATTGAGATAATTAGGAAGCGCGAGCGTCGCTCCGATACCGAGAATCGCCGCTACGATCATCAATTCGGTTAATGTAAAACCCCTCTCGCAGATCTCTCTTGGTCGTTTTGGAGACATGGCGCCGACCGGCTAATCGCAAAGGGCATGCCCTCTGACAAATGCACACCTGCTGCACCAAAACCCGATGATTTGATTCCCTAAAGTGGCACTACCTTTCATCCTCAAGCGTGGAAACATCGCGAACCTGGTCGTTTTCTGGTCGCATTGAGACAATTTTCGTCTAGTGAGAAACCGGACGGCCGGGAAGCACACCGATCGCTATGGTTGGTATACAGGCTGGGCGAAGGTGAAGCAGCTACTACTTAGCGGGACGTCAACTTATTGCAAAATTTCGAACATAATGGAGCGTCGTCAGTCCTTTCATGATTTTCTGTATACCGTCTTGGACCAAGGTAATCATGCCTTGCGCCATGGCAGCGTAAACAATATCCGATGTTTTCGTCTTATTTTGGATCAATCTCCTCATTTCCGCCGAACCAACCAAGAGTTCATGAATTGCCAAGCGGCCCCTGTAGCCGGTGTGGTTGCAGAATTGACATCCCGCTCCTCTGTACATGGTCAGGCTGTTCGCACAAGCAGATCCGAGTTTGTTCCAATAAATGTCACCATACGACTGCACCAACTCATCGATTTCATCTTGACTCGGTTGATACGCCTCTTTGCAGTTCGCGCAGAGCCGTTTGCAGAGCCGTTGTGCAAGTACTCCCAACATGGCATCGGCAAAATTGAAGGGGTCACAGCCAAGATCCAGCAACCGCACGACGGTTTCAACCGCACTGTTCGTATGGAGCGTGCTTAAAACCAAATGCCCCGTCAAGGACGCTTCGATCGCAATGTCCGCCGTCTCTCGGTCACGCATTTCACCGATCATAATGACGTCGGGATCGGCTCGTAGAAAGGCGCGCATTGCCGCCGCAAAAGTCAGGCCTATCTTCTGGTGCACTTGTACTTGCCTGAGCCCGTCCTGTGTAATTTCAATCGGGTCTTCAGCCGTCCAGATCTTTCGGTCGTCGTTATTGATATGTTTCAGCAGAGCGTGAAGCGTCGTCGTTTTTCCAGATCCGGTCGGGCCCACGCAGAGGATCAGCCCATGCGGTCTCACTGCCATATTCTTGAGCGACTGCAACGTGGCAGGATTGAACTCCATGGATTCCAAGGGCAATGGTTCTTTCGCGGTCAGTAGACGCAGTACAACGTCTTCGTCACCGCCAGAAGTCGGAAGCGTCGCCATGCGAAGTTCAATATCGCCATTCCCAGGCAGCCGAAAGCGAATCTTTCCGTCCTGCGGCTTTCGCCGTTCTGAGATGTCGAGATTCGCCATGATCTTCAGACGTGACACAATGGCGCGCCGGTACGCCGCTGGAATTTTCATATATGTGAAGCACGTCCCGTCGACGCGGAATCGCACAACGGTCTCTTTTCGATCGGCATACGGTTCAATATGGATATCCGAGGCACCGTGCTGCTGCGCCTCGACGATCACATGATTCGCCAAACGGACAATGGCAGAGTCGTTTTCATCAATCGCGACGCCTAGTGTTTCATCCGCATGTGAGGTCGGAATGTCTTGAACGAGTTCGTTCAGAATAGTCCCGATCTGGGAGTTCTTGCCTTGCCGCTTCACGGTAGTGAGGAACTGTTCGATGTCTCGCTTAAGCCCGACACTGTAGCGGATCGTCGTTCCGGGAAACGTCCGCCTCACATCCCACCCTTTGTCCAAATCGTTTGGGTCAGTCGTCAGGACATCGAGGAACGTCCCATTGCGGGAGACCGGCAGCCATAGATTTTTCTTCAGATAGTCTATGCTCAACGCTTTGAAAAGATCACCGTCGAGGATCGTCCGTTCATCGTACGGAAGGTACGGACACTGGTAGAAGTCGCTGAGCGCAGCTCCTAGGGCCGATTTGGATACTCGGTATCGATCGAGGAGGAGAGTTTCGAGTTCTTCGCCACCTTCTCTTGCCGCCTCAACTGCGGCGTTCATATCATCCTGGCTTAGGACACTTTTGAATACGAGCGCATCGAGCACATTTTGTTCAATAGTTTGTCGACTACGAAGTGCTGCTCGGTTTCCCGCTTGTCGGAATCTTTCCGCGGATTCTTCTTGATGTGTCATGCTCAGCTGTCAAGGGCCGGTGGGGTTTAGCGTCTCTCACGTCTGTCGGCTCTAAAGCATGCGCCATGTCCCCGGCACTCGATATACAACGGGTAGACCGCGGAATAATCCTTTCGCGAGATCTGCGTTGTACCAAACTTCCAACGACGAGCTGCTTCCGGACGTGAAAATCGTTTCTCCCGACATTACGGCGCCGAACATTCTGACAGAGCGCTCGACGGAGACCTTCCCGGCACAGACTAGGACGCCTTGAAAATGGACTCCTGACAATTGAATGGGAATTCTGGCTCCTAGCGCAGTGCCTCCATCCGGAGCTGGAGTCAAGACTGGCAGAGACAGCCCTTCGCCATTCGGCCTTAAAACCACGTGTCCCTGGACGACCAGGATGGCTTCTAAATATCCTGCATCAAGAGCTAATGTCGCCATTTTCTCTGAAGTTGGCGGTTCGCCGTCCTCTGTATCGATAAAAACGAGCCCCCGGTGATCTCCAATCGCTCGAGACATCAGCACGTCCGATGGACGGATGGTATGCCCGTCGATCTCCTGTGAGCTGTGTAGCTGCCCTTGGCGGTCCATGCGGTAGTACGTACCATGCCGCAAGGATAACCTTTTCATGGTCTCGTAGTCCCATTGATCCAAGCGAAGGCCGGGAGACGGCAGTTGGCGGACATGGATATTCGATGGCGGAGCGGGATGGAAGCTCTGCCCCGGTGGAGGCGTTGTCACTGTCAACTCGTCCCCGACCCAATACTCGCTCCATCGATCTTGTGCCTGCTCCCCCGCGTTATAGGGAAATCCCGTGACTGGAGCTGACGTGTTCTTAATCGGCAAGTGCTCCAGCAGCTTCACCACGAGTTCTCCGACGATTCGCATGTCGCCCCAGTGAACGCGCACTGACGTTTCTCCACCAGGCTGAACTGCCCCCAATCCCTGTGCGACTTCGACAGCGGCCCTCACAGCCGGGATGCTGACCGCTCCCAGTTGTACTTGAACGGTACGGCCGATCGGTTTAGAGCCGGCCGTTGACGCCGCCACCTCTACAGTGGCGAGGAGGCCGGGACGAAGTGGCCCGTACAGCTTTAGTGTCGTCAGGCGGCCGAGCCCGCGCAGCGCCACCGGAAACCCTGAAGGGGAAGTGTTCAGCAGGGCGTTATCGAGGGGATTCGCGGCATCCAATAGGACATCAGGATAGTCTGCGGTCCCCACGAACTGTGACCGTAAGGCCGTATCGAAAAACGACGGACCACTCGTCGGGCTGCCTTGACGTTTGGCCAAGAATCCCGCTACAGAGGGTGGAGTGGCACCTGGATCATGAAACCAGGTCACGACGACTTCAGCGGCAGCATCAGCCAATTGTTGAGCCGTCGTCTCATCTTTCATTGCTGATATACCAGGCACGTCCTGACCGGCCAAATACAATGACGTCATGCCGAGGACTGAGAGAATGAGCGTCAGCATCAAGACTGTGAGTAGGACCTGGCCTTGGTCGGGGCCTGGCCATTTGAAGAATACGTCGGCCCTCAACTGCACCTCTCGGCTGGCATCATGCTCGAAGTCCAATCTCACGAATGGTTGGTCGACGCTGCCCTGCAAGGCTCATCTCCACAGTGATTCGCCTGACGAGTGCCGGCGCAGCAGCCGTTCGGCCCTGAGCCGTCCAATACAAGAACCGCACCGAGGAAACATCGCCAACCAACACACTGGCCCCACCATCGACCTGTCGCAGAAATCTCCAGATCCCGTTCTCGTCTCGTTTGCAATAATACCGAACGGTATTTTTGACTGAGACTGACGCTCCCGCCGGAATAGAGACGGCGAGAGGTTGATCAATCGTGAGGAGGGATCCTTGTCCGTCTCGTGCTAACATCATCGTGTCGCATTGATCATTCCAACAGACAACGATGGTCTTTCTATTTGCCCAACCGCGACCGTCCTTCACGGACAGAGTAATTTGGCCGCGTGAAGCCGTCGCGATGGTAGTCGTCACCAACCCGCTAATGTTGGCGCCGAATTCAATCTCATCCGGCCTGATAATGGAGAGCGCTTCGGGTTCGGTAAGGTGAAGTTCTTCTTCGAGCAGTTCGAGGCCTAAGCGGAGGTCCTGCTGCTGCGCGACAGCCGACTGTTGGGACACAAACTGGCGTTGAAAAAAAGAGAAGCTTTGCATCGCGGCCGCGAGAATGACGACTCCCGCCGAGAGGGCGATGAGGAGTTCGAGCACTGTGGCCCCGGCTGTTGATTTCAGCGGCCAGCCGGCTTCCTCGCATTCAATCATAAGACCTGCGGCGTCGGTCCTATCGACCGACGAACGTAGGGTTTGCTCTCAGTGTACCGAGCCTGATCTCACGGCGACCTTGATCGCTCTGAAA
>DASTSI010000267.1:0-21580 GCA_035760745.1 Nitrospira sp.
GTTCGGCGATTTCCAGAGCGTCTCGGAAATGTTCATGGATTGCGTGATGTGCGGAATGTGCACACCGGTCTGTATCGCCGACATCGCACCGAATCTCGTGGCCTTGTACGTGAGCCGGGCGCAAGGGGCTCACTTCGCCGACAAACCGCTGGGGTTGGACACCCGCATCAAAGAGATTCAAGACGGACGCTTCGAGGACGAATGGAAGAAAGTCCTGAAGATGAGCGACAAGGAACTGGCCGACTATGGTACGGCGGCGAAATGACGAGCCGATAGAATCATGGACATTCACGCACTTCAACAGATCGTCCACAAGACCCGCGATGCCCGCCGCAAACAGACGATTCCGAAATTTTCTCCCGCCGATCGAGACACGCTGATCAAGAAGTATCACCCGGATTTTCGCGAAAGCGCCTATCGCCCGATTCGGTTCGGCCCCAACGAGGGCGACAAGACCGTGGTCGAGCTTGCGACGTTGCTGGAGGGGGACAGCCCGGTCCAGGACGACATGGATCTCACGCCGCAGTACACCGCGGACGTCCTCGTGATCGGCGGCGGCGGTGCCGGCTGCGCCGCCGCGCTTCACGCTCACGGAGCGGGGGCAAAGGTCATCCTGGCCACCAAGCTCCGTTTGGGCGATTCGAACAGCGTCATGGCGCAGGGGGGGATGCAGATTTCCGTTGCGCCGGAAGACTCGCCGGTCACGCATTTCCTCGACACGCTCAAGGGCGGGCATATGCAAAACGACCATGCCTTGCTCAAGGTTATGGTGGAGGACGGGCCCGCCATCGCGAAATGGCTCATCGACCTCGGCGTGCTGTTCGACCGTCAGGCGGACGGAAATCTGCATGTCAAGAAGGGGGGCGGAAGCTCCAAGCCTCGGCTGTTGACGTGTTCGGACTACACGGGCCTAGAAATCATGCGCGTCCTGAAGGACGAGGTGATCAACCAGAAGATCCAGCTCCTGGAGTTTTGCGCCGCGGTCGAATTGCTGAGCGGCGAAGACGGGCAATGTACGGGGGCGATCTTCAAGGATCTCGACAATCAGCGGTTCGTTGTCGTGGCGGCCAAATCCGTCATCCTGGCCACCGGAGGCATCGGCCGGCTGCATATTCAAGGGTTTCCGACGAGCAATCATTACGGCGCGACCGGAGACGGGCTGTGTTTGTCCTACCGGATGGGCGCGAAGCTGGCGCATATCGACACGTTTCAGTATCACCCTTCAGGAGCCGTGTATCCCGAGCAGTTGGTGGGCGCACTCGTGACCGAGGGAATCCGCTCGGAGGGCGGCCATTTGGTGAACGCCAAGGGGGAGCGGTTCGTCAACGAGCTTGATACCCGCGACGTCGTCTCTTCCTCCATCATCCGAGAATGCGAGGAGGGGCGAGGCATCAGGACGATGTCCGGTCGAGTGGGCGTATGGCTCGATACGCCGCTACTCGATGCCGAGCACGGACCGGGAACGGTCGAAAAGCACTTTCCTGCAATGATGATGCAGTTCGAGCGCTTCGGCATCGACATCAGCAAAGACCCGGTCCTCATTTATCCCACGCTGCACTACCAGAACGGAGGCGTGAAGATCGACACCAGCTCCGAGACGAACATCAAGCAGTTGTTCGTGGCCGGGGAGGCGTCCGGCGGACTGCATGGCCGGAACCGGCTCATGGGTAACTCGCTGCTCGATCTCATGGTGTTCGGAAAGCGGTCCGGCTTGACCGCCGCGTCCCGCGCCGGAAGCCTGAAGCAGGGGAAGCTCACATTGAAGCATCTGCAGCGATTCCGGGCTGAAGCGAAGAGGCACGGGAATTCCAGCGGTGTCATATCTCCGATGATTCTGCCCGCGTACACGCGAAAGGGCGGATCCTCGTGAGGACGGAGCCGAGCTTTCGATCCGTTCCGAGGTTTCGCGGCCCAGTCCTTTAGTTCACCGAGAAGGAGCGCCATGAACGTTCACGAGTTTCAAGCCAAGTCGTTGTTCGCCCAATTCGGCGTGCCCGTTCCGCGCGGGAAGGAAATCACCTCCGCTGACGCCGCGACGGCTTGGGTGAACGAGCTTGACACGCCGGTCTTCGTCGTGAAAGCTCAGATTCACGCGGGAGGGCGGGGGAAGGCCGGAGGCGTCAAGATCACGAAGGAGCGGGCGGCTGTCGCGGGGCTCGCAAAAGAATTGCTCGGCAAAACGTTGGTGACGCACCAGACGGGGCCGAGGGGCAGGACCGTGCACCGGCTTCTGGTGGAAGAGGGGGCGAACATCGCCAAGGAGTTGTACCTGTCGATCCTCGTCGATCGCGACACGGGATGGCCGACCTTCATCGCGAGCACCGAAGGGGGCATGGAAATCGAAGAAGTGGCCGCGAAGACGCCGGAAAAAATCATCAAGGAGGCGATCGATCCCGCCGTGGGCTTCCAGGGCCACAACGGCAGGAACGTGGCGTTCGCCCTCGGCCTTCAACACCTTGAACCCGCCGTCATTACTCCATTCGTGCAGATGCTCGGAAACCTCTATCGGCTCTTCATGGACAAGAACGCGGCATTGGTGGAAATCAATCCGCTCATCATCACCAAGGAAAAGACCTTGCTCGCGCTGGACGGAAAAGTGTCCTTCGACGACAACGGCCTCTTCAGGCACGACGACGTGCAGAAGATGCGGGATTTGAACGAAGAGGAGCCGCTCGAGATTGAAGCGACGGCGAACAATCTCAATTACGTGAAACTGGACGGCAACATCGGCTGCATGGTGAACGGCGCGGGGCTCGCAATGGCCACCATGGACGTCATCAAACTCGCCGGCAGTGAACCGGCCAATTTTTTGGACGTCGGCGGGGGGGCGACCAAGGACACCGTGGCGGCCGGGTTTCGGATTCTGCTGAAGGACCCGAACGTCAAGGGCATCTTCATCAACATCTTCGGCGGCATCGTGCGCTGCGAGCGGATTGCCCACGGGGTGATCGAGGCGGCGAAGGAAGTGAAGATCACCGTTCCGCTCGTCGTGCGGCTGCAGGGGACGAACGCGGAGGAAGGGCGCAAGTTACTCGCCGAGTCGGGCTTGACGCTGGAAGTGGCGGATGACCTGTGGGAGGCGGCGCAAAAGATCGTAAAGTTGACGGGGAAAGTGTGAACGCGTTTCGTCGTCCGTCACCAACCGGTTCTCGCATCCCCGGTGGTCGACTGTTCCCGCACGTAATCGAGGCAATCATGAGGAAGGCAGCGTAGAAAGCATGCACTGGCCGGTTGTGACAGCGCTCTTGGTTTCCACGACCTTGTCAGGATGCATCATGGTGCGGGAAGGCAAGGTCAAAGCACCCTCGCCCTGGCCGCCACAACAAACGCAGGAGAAGAAATCAATCGGCATTACCGTCGCCGGGGTCCCAAACCCGAGCGGCGCGCATCAAATGCCGCGGATGGAAGCGATCGAGGCCGTGCGGAATCAAGCCCTCAGGGCCTATTCCGAATCCGGGCTATTCTCGTCCGTCGTGAACTCCGATGAGCCGACCGATTTGCGCGCCGATATCGCGGTGATCGAGGACGGCAGCGAGGGCATCGGCTGGTCCGGCTATCTCTCGGCGTTGACCTTCACGCTCTTTCCCGGCTACGTGTCGGAGAACATCATCTTGAGGACGAACTTTGCCGGCCGTGACAAGAAGGTGATCGAGAGCATTGAGAAGAAGGAAGAACTCGGGTTCTGGATTGAGTTGTTTCTGCTCTTCGTCATGCCCTTCGTCGATTCGCCGAGCACCGTGGCGCAATCCGCTTATTACGACATCAATCGGGCAACCATTCAGGAAGCACATAGTCGGGGAACTTTTTAGCAACCGGCGGCTCAAGGGGATCATTCCATGTCCATTCTCGTCAACAAGAACACCCGCGTAGTGGTGCAGGGCATTACCGGCAAGGAAGGCTCGTTCCATGCGACGCAGTGCAAGGCATACGGCACCAAGGTCGTGGCGGGCGTCACCCCTGGCAAAGGCGGTCAGGAAGTGGAAGGCATTCCGGTCTTCAACACGGTGGCCGACGCCGTGAAGAAAACCGACTGCGATACCTCGCTGATCTTCGTCCCGCCTCCGTTCTGCGCGGATGCAATCCTTGAAGCCGCGGACGCCGGCGTCCAGTTGATCATCTGCATCACCGAGGGCATCCCGGTCAACGATATGGTGAAGGTGAAGCGGGCATTGCGGGGCCGCGACGTTCGACTGATCGGCCCGAATTGCCCGGGGGTCATCACGGTCGATGAGGCAAAGATCGGCATCATGCCCGGGTTCATCCATAGGAAAGGGATCGTCGGTGTGGTCTCACGCAGCGGCACGCTGACCTACGAAGCGGTCCATCAGCTTTCCACGCTGGGGCTCGGCGAGACGACCTGTGTAGGAATCGGTGGGGATCCGGTGAACGGCACCGGCTTCGTCGATGTGCTGCCACTGTTCGAAAAGGATCCGGAAACTCAGGCCATCGTCATGATCGGCGAGATCGGAGGCGATGCGGAAGAAAAGGCGGCGGAGTTCATCAAGAAAAGCGTCAAGAAGCCGGTGATCAGCTTCATCGCCGGCATCACCGCGCCGCCCGGCCGCCGCATGGGCCACGCGGGAGCCATAATCTCCGGCGGCCACGGCACCGCCGCGGAGAAGATGAAGGCGTTGGAGGCCGCCGGCGTGAAAGTCGTGAAGAACCCGGCGGAGATCGGGAACGCCGTGAAGCACGCCCTGGGCCGCTGAATCGACGGACGCTCGTGGACGGGGGTGGTGGAGGAATCCCGCCATCCCCGCTGTCATTTTCGGAGGTTGTCATGAAACGACGACTGCTGATTGCCGCCGTCTTCACCCTATTCATCATGGCGAGTCCAGCGGCGTGGGGAGCCGGGAAGAGCACGCTGACGTGGCACGGCCATGCCGCTTTCGAAATCACCACGCCGTCTGGAAAAATCATCTTGATCGATCCTTGGCTCAACAATCCTCTGAATCCGCTCGTCAAAGAGAAGCAGGATCCGGTCGAGCATCTCACCAAAGCCGACTACATTTTGATCACGCATGGTCACTTCGACCATGTCGGCGATGCCGTCGCCATTGCGAAAAAGACCGGGGCCCGGCTGGTGGCGAATTTCGAGCTCGGGACGAATCTCGTCAAGCTGCAAGGATTTCCGAAGGAGCAAATGGGATTCGATACGCTCATGAACCCCGGTGGAGAGATCACCATTGCCGACGGAGAAGTCATGGTCGCCATGACGCCCGCCGTGCACTCGAGCGGAATGGGGAATCCGACGGCGAACGAGCAGAGTCCGGATCTCGTGTACGGGGGAAATCCCGGCGGCTATGTCGTGAAGATCAAGGGCGGCCCAACGATCTACCATTCCGGCGACACGGCGTACTTCAAGGATATGGAGATCATTGGAGAGCAATACGCGCCCGACGTGGCGCTCCTCAACATCGGCGGTCATTTCGGAATGGAGCCGGCCATGGCGGCACGGGCGGCCTCGAGCGTGAAAGCGAAGATTGCGATTGCGCACCACTATGCCACCTTTCCGGTTCTGACTCCCACGACGGAGTCGTTCGCTGCGGCGTTAAAAAAGCGGAAGATCGTCTTTCAGGAACTGCATCCCGGTTCGACGATTGTCTTTGTAGGGACAAAGATCGCGAGCGGCGGGCAGTAACCGGCAGGACTGCTGGCGCTCTTGTTGGCAGCCAGCCGCCGGCTCGTAGGGTCACGCAAGCGACTGTACGAGACGATCAGCCCAGAGCCAGGGCGAGCCTTCATCCTCGTGCTTGCAGAACACGTAACAGTCCGTTCCTTTCTTCAACCGCTCCCTGATCCGTTCTGCCCATTGCGTCAATGCATCGTCGCCGTAGACCGCGCGTCGTAAGCGGACATACCAAAAGTCAGCCGTGTCGCGGCATTCGGCCGGCCGCTCGTCGGTATCGGCAGCCACCCATGAAGCGTTAAAGCGACGGAGCAGCGATTCGACCTGCTCGTCGGACCAGGTGTCGTGGCGGAACTCCACGGCCCAACGCCCGGATGGCGGAAGACGCTCGAGAAACCGTCCAAGTCGGTCGTCATCGCGAACAAAGTTGGGGGGAAGCTGGATCAGGAACGGGCCTAGGCGGCCGGCTTTAGAGAGCGGGGCGAGCCTGTCCAGCACGACTGGCAGAAACTCGAAGCATTCCGTTTTGAGCCGCCATCGGTGGGTGATCTGCCGGTGGATCTTCGGGGCGAAGATAAAACCGTCGGGCGTGAGCGCGATCCACTCGTTAACCGTTTTCTCAGAAGGTAAGCGGTACCAGGTGCCGTCCAGTTCGACCGTGTCGTACCGACGCGAGTAATATCGAAGAAATTCGGCTTGCTTGAGGCCCGGAGGATAAAACCGGTCGGGTCCCTGCATGGTTTGTATGAATAGCCTGACAGCCCGATATAGCTCCGCGCCATCCGCCCGTCCTCCCGTGGCAGCATGGACTCGTGCGGCCGACCTTGGCTACAAGGCGATTCCCCAGAGGCTCTTGGCCAAGAGGCCGATCGCATAAGTGACACTGACGGCCACGGTGATGATGCCGAGGTTCAGTATGACGCGGCGCTTCACGTCCATGCCGGAGAGGAACGACAGAATCGTGGAGACGACGATGACCATCAGGCCCGCCGTCAACACGGAAAACACGGCGTCTTTGGCTCCAATGAGCACGGGGAGCACGGGGACCATGGCCCCGACCAGATACGCACCGCCGACGACCGCCGCCGACGAGAGCGGCTGCTCTTCCATCGGCGCAAGCTCGGACTCTTCACCGAGGAACATTTTCTTCGCGACCTCCGTGGCCTTGACCTCCTTCTCCGAGTTGAGCGCGAGAAATGTTCCCGCCGCCATCGAAAGCGCGCCGGCCACCGCGGCCGTGGAAGCGGCGATGAGGACCGTGCTCGCGCTTCCGAATGCGCCGAAGAAGCCGCTGACGGCTCCGAGGATTTCCACGAGCCCGTCGTTGAGGCCTAAGAAAATGTTTCGGATCCGCTCCGCGTTGATCTTTCGCTGCGTCAATTTCGTGACGAGCGCGTCCTCATGCTTGAACTCGTCCAGCAGAATGTCGTGGAGCGCCGCCCCCAACGGCTGGTTCTGGTATTCGCGCCAGAGCGCAAGGTACTTTCGCACCCCATGCACTTCGATTGCTTCGAGCACGAGATGAATAGCATTGGTGCCGAAGAGGCGGCAGGCCAGAATCATCACGTGAAGTTTGATGCGCCTGCCGATGTCAAGTTGGTTCAGTTGGAGGCTGAAGAATTTCTGCCAGAAGGCAAGATGTTGGATTTCCACCGTGATGAGCCCGTCGAGCGTCTCCTGTGCATCCTTGTCGGGCGCGAGATCCCGCAGTTTGCGATAGAGCGACAAATCAAACAGTTCATCAAGGACGAGCGTGCGGGCCAGCGCGGGATTGTAGTGGGTCGGAATCATTCGGTGTTCGAAGGACGCCCGTCCCGATTATACCGTCGCGCGGGCGGATCCGTCGATCGCACGCGATTGCTCGGTTTCCTTGACGATCCGGCAGCTCTACGATAGAACCAACACAGATCGCGACGAAAGGCAGGATTCACTGTGAGCCGGGCCCCCAGAAAGTCCCGCACCCTTGTCAGGATCCCCGTCGAGTTTCAGGGCATCGCGGATGAGCAGGCGATCAAGGGAAAAGGGCACACGCTCGATCTCAACGTCAACGGCTGCCGCGTCGAGAGTTCCACAACCGTTCCCCGGGGCGGCTATCTTCGCCTGCGTCTCGCGATTCCGAAAGCCCCCAGGCCGGTGGTCATCGGCATGGCGCGGGTTCGCTGGGTCCAGACCGGCGCCTTCGGCGTCGAGTTCATCCAGCGCGCGGCCGAAGATCTCCCGTATATCAGCCAAGTCACCGTCGGCGAAGAACAAGACAAGGCCGTCGTGTGCCGGTCGATGCTTCGCGACGGCAAGAATCCGTGCACGGTGCTCATCGTCGAGGACGATCCCGACGTGCTGCACCTGTGCGCCCGCACGCTGGAAGAGATGGGGTGCAAGATCCTAAAGGCAGCCGGCAGCAGCGAAGCGCTGGAGGCCTGTAGGACCTATCTCGGCCCCATTCATCTCTTGCTTATCGATTTGATCCTGCGTCCGCCGGTCTTTCAAGTTCAGACGGGGCGGGAACGGTATTCGCGCGTGCACGGGCATGAGTTGGTGAATCACATCCTGCGCATCAGAAAGAAATGCCAGGTGCTTTTCATGTCGGGCCACGATGAGGGCGCGCTGCGCACGCTCGGCATCGAAGTCGGCGGGACGCTGTGTTTGCAAAAGCCCTTCAGCCGCGAGGAGCTCTTATCCGCCGTGAATCAGGCCATGACCGCCCCGCCGTCAGTGTGGCAAGAGTCTCAGCGTCGACCGTCCCCCCGGATCGCCAACGCCAAATAGTGACCGAACGTCCCCCTCCGGACAACCAGCGTCCGTCCACCGAAGAAATCGGGAATGATACGTCGCCGAATCAGCCGATCAGGAAATAGGCTCCGAGGCCGATGGCGGCGACGATTGCGACGCTCAGCATCGCCTTTTCGTGGCCGCACATGCCTTGTTGCGCTTTACAGACGGCGAGGGAACACATGACAGACATGAGGTCCTCCCTTCCGCCAACGACACCTCAAAATAGCGCTCCCCCGAAGGAGAGTCAACGTACACAGACACGCCGCTCGCCCCTACCGCACCCGCGGGATCGAGATGAATCTTTTTCAATCCGTGCCAAGGATTCGAAAAGATTCAGCCTGTTGAGCACTGGGCCTGAGCGGCCCAAAACCCCGCGATCTAAGCTCCGGGGAACATGATTTAAAATCGCTGCCAGCCCCCGGTGAGCTTGGCAGTGCCGTGAAGGAATGGTTTATGCCTACTGCTGCGGATGCTATGGAATGCCCCGATCCACCTCTTCGATGAGCGCGAAGCGGGCATGGCCGAATCCCGCCCCTCATACGATCCGCAGGCACTGCTGAACGCCCAACCGGTTATGGTTGCGGTGATCGATCCTGCTTCCTACACCATTCAGTTTCAGAATGAAACCGCACTGGAGAAGTTAGGCGACCTTTCCGGCCGGAAGTGTTATGAGACCATCGCCGGTTGTGCGTCTCCTTGCGCCTTTTGCCAAATGCCGGAGGCCGTCCGCACAGGGAAAATCACGGTGAACGACGTCGTGCTTCCGAGCGATCGGCATCTCCTGGTTCAGTGGTCGAAGGCCATGACGAGCGACGGTCGCCTTCACGTGATTGAGGTCATTACGGACGTGACCGAACGGAAGCGGACGGAGGAGGCGGCGCGGAAAGCGGAAAAGATGGAAGCGCTCGGGCGGCTGGCCGGGGGCGTGGCCCACGACATCAGCAACCTCTTGACCGTCCTGATGGGGGCCAGCGAGCACATCTCCTCTCACCTCGTCGACCGGGCGTCGCTCGACCCGATCCAACGGATGCAAAGCGCCCTCGAACGGACCGCGGAGCTTACTCGCCGGCTTGTCGCGTTCAGTCACCACCAAGTGCTCCAACCGACCGTCCTCGACCTCAATGCGGCGCTCAAGGATCTCGTGTCACACATAGCAAGCCTCGCCACCGGTCGAATCGAGATCGAATGGCGGCTTCATGGGGAAGCGCTGCCCATTCTGTTCGATGCTCTGCAGTTCAAGCACATCATTTCGACGCTGGTATCCAATGCGCATGACGCGATGCCAACCGGAGGTGGACTCACCATATCGACGGGGACGGCCACGGTGGGAGAAGACCTGGCGCATGAGCACAATGTGCAGTCAGGAGAATTTGTCCTGTTCTCCGTCCAGGATACCGGAGGCGGTATTCCGGCCGAACGGCTCGCTCACCTCTTTGAGCCTTTCTACGGCAGAGCGGGAGAGACAATGGGCCGGGGACTGGGATTGGCCAGCGTGTACGGCCTCATACGCCAAAGCGGTGGTTTTATTCAGGTGGCAAGCCAATACGGAGTTGGAACGAGCTTCTCGGTCAGTCTCCCCCGCGCAGATCCCTCTCTGTCGACTCAGGGATCGATGGTTCCGGTGGTCGCGTCATCCGCCGTGCGTGAGACCATTCTCTTGGTGGAAGACGACGGTGACGTGCGTTTGGCGGTCAGCGACATGCTGAAGGTCGCGGGCTATCAAGTCGAAGAAGCCTGTGATGGGGTGGAGGCCCTTCAGCGTCTACGTGCAATGACTTCGCCCCCTCACCTGGTCATGACGGATATCATGATGCCGCGCATGACGGGTCCGCAACTCGCAGCCCAGCTTCAAACCCTTCATCCTGATGTCCGCGTGTTGTATATGTCCGGATATTCGGACCACATGCTTCATCCGCAAGACGGGCGCCGGCCGGCGTTTATCGCGAAGCCCTTCAGCAGCCGGGAATTGACCCGTGCCATCCAAGGCGCGTTGGCGACGTAGCCGAGCGATTCCTTCTATCCCACGATGGCCTGTCTCGTCTCGTCCAGATGCTTTTGGAGGTACGTCATGAACGGCGTGCCACCGGTTCCCACTCCCGTCGGATTGCTGATGTGACGTTGATGCTGCCGATGGATATAGGCATCGGCATAGCCGATGTGGATCTTGCGGAACTGGGCTAGGAGTTCGACGCAGGTACAGTAGGCGTGCCAAGTTTCGGGGTCATCGCGCTTGTGGTCGCGCACATAACCGGAAAGCAGCGGGCGGCTTTGTTGATCCGTCAAACGTTCCAAGCATTGCAGGTAGGAACGGTGGCGGGGAGGCATATACGCGCGCATTTCCTCGAGATAGACGGTGAGCGGGTCCGGGGCATGCCGGATACCGAGTCCCGCGTCGAGGGAGGGGACTATGGCGCTTTGCGCGCCCGTTTCTCCACGGAACTGCTGCGGCTTGCCGGCGTACGAACTCACCCCCTCGTAGACGACACCGGCCGGAAGGGAGGGGCTATTCTTCCATCCGTGTATGTACGGCCGGACCCGGGTGTAATAGACATAGGGATCGCAGCGTTCCTTCATCCGGAGCAAGGTATCGCGCATGGCGGATTGTGCCTCCGACAAGGAGCGGAGACCGGCCAGGACCTCGTCGCGGCGCTCTTGGGCGGCGCCATTGAGCGCCTGTAACAGGCCTCGAAGTGCCGGACCGGCTTGGCGTTCGATCTGAATATGGACCACCACAAACCATTCTTCGTCCAGGCCGCCTAAAAAATTCTGAAGGAGGACGACGTTGTCGAGCTCGACCGGCTTTGTGGGGTCCAAGCGGCGCCAGTTGTCCAACGCGTACGAGGCATAGGACAACACCGGTGGTCGGCCAAGTCGGCAAGCCACCTCGTACCATGGGCGGGCCAATTGAACGGGCAAGGCAGTGGCCGGCTTTTCCGGTATTTCCCAGACGTAGGCATGGGCTGCGAAGGAAAGCATCCGCATTGCAGCTCGACATCGGGTCGCATCCCAAGCTTCCGGAACCGAAGGGAGGAGTTCTGCTTGGTTCTTGATAAAGGATCGTACGTTTCGAGCACTGAGCAACTTCGGCAGCTCAAGGGCGAGATGGGTGAGAGCGGGACAGTCCTGCAATTCGACAAGCGGATCGGGCGGGAGGAATCCCTGTTCAGTTGAGAGGTCGAAATCCGAAAGCGCGAGCCCCGTGAAGCTCGTCGTCATCGAGACCCCTCCATGTGCTCCGTCTCACCTCATCGTATCACATGCCCTGAGGTCGACCCGACAAGCAGCTCACCGACAATTGGGAGGAGGACTGTTGCCGAAAACCTGCTTCAAATTCGTCCACCGTTCGAATTCTTGAGGGGAAAGATCTCGAGCTCCGATCACGCTCGATTTTGTTGAAAGCTTGACCCACTCCTCGTACATCGCACATTCCTGGGCCGAAGCCGCCGGCGCTCGCGATTGGTCGTCTCTCACCGAGTGTTGGCCGTCGGCTTGGCGTGGGGTCGCGCGGTTCGAATTGAACTCCGGCGCTTCCGGCACGGTACTGAAGCTCTCCTTGTTGGAGTCCTGAAGGGGATGACAACCGGCCTTCGGTGTGTCGGTATAGACCTCGCCGGGGCAGACGTACATGGCCGCGGCAACGATTATGGCGTCCAGCATGGAACCCTCCGTTATGTGGTTGGCTCACCCTATCATGTGGCCGCGGGGTCGAAAAGGAAAACGATGCTTTCATGGGAGACTCAATGGAGGCTCAGAACGCCGGCAATTGATGATTTTTCTGCAAACGAGCCGCTTCGATGCCCGAATCAGGCAGAAAATACAGAGATCGCGGTACTTTTCCGATGCCGGCCTATGATTCGGACTCCTTCGGTGAGGCCCCAAACGCCGTCATCTGCTACATTTAGTCAGCAGTGAAGATTGGGTTCGATTGTCAAGCAGAACCATCGATTGAGAAAGGCCTTCAAGCGTGGAACATCAGCGCAGGCTCTACCGAATTGCATTGAAGCGGAGCGCGACGCTGCAGCGGGGCCACCAGATTGTTCCGTGTCAGGTCATCGACTTGACCGAACAGGGCGTTCAGCTTTCGACTGCCGAGCCGGTTGAAGCCGGCGAGGAACTCGGGTTGACGTTGGAACTCGCTCCCGCAGCTACGATTCATTGCAGCGTTCTCGTGACGTGGGTAAGGCTCCCCGCGGTCGGCGCACGCATCAGCAAGATTTCTGCGGACAATGAACGGCAGCTCGCGCAGTTCATTGAGCAGCTCATCGCCATAAACCTCGGATGTTCTTGAGCGATGAGTGAACGCCAGGTCGACTCCCAACGAGTCTCCCCGTTTCCGATCCCGCTATTCTGCCTGTTCGGCGTCGTGCTCCTGCTTACCTCGGTCACCCTGGTCAGTAAGTATGTCTTTCAGCATAGCGCTGTACAGCCTAGGGGGTTGGCCTCTGTCCGCGTCGCCATCGGGTTCGTCATGCTCTCTGCCGTTACGCTGCTCTGGGACTGGCAAGGGCTCTTGTCTCTCTCTGTCAGGGATCTCGCGACCTTGACCGTCGTCGGCATATTGGGAGTTTGTTCGTACGCTGTGGCGGCTTGCGGGCTGATGCGGACCAGCGTCACCCATTACGTGCTCATTTACAGCTTGCTCCCCTCCGCGACGGCCATGCTGAGCGTGATGCTGGGACGAGAATGGCTCAGCGTCACCAAGATCGTTGGGATCGCGGTATCTCTGGCCGGCTGCATGGTGGCGCTCGCCGATGACGCTGAGACGCTCGCCGTGACTGTCGGTCCTGGAGACGGACTGGTTCTGCTGTTTACCTTCATGATGTCGGCCCATATGGTCTGCAGCGCGGGAGTCGTCAAACGTTTCGGCGTGATGGTGGCCAATACGGTCATGTTCGGGACCAGTTCGCTCGTTCTTCTTGCCGGATCCCGGGAATGGTTTGAGGCGAAGCACGAAGCCATGCCACTGCTGCTTTTGTGCGGCGTGGTCTATGTCGGCATGGCGACCGCCGTGGTGTTTCTTCTGCGTTCTCGAGCGTTACAGTCGCTTCCGCCTGCGACAGTTGGGACGTACCATAATCTCGTGCCGATCTTCACGATTGTGGGGGCCGCCATTTTTCTCGGAGAGTCGATCGGCGTCATCACGGTCATCGGCAGTGGCATGGTCGTGCTCGGGGCTGAATTGGTCCGACGAGCTCAGCTGGATTGGACGGCCGCGACGTTCGTGAAAGTGATCGCGGCAACGGCCAAGACTCCTCGCGCGCTCATGCCGCATCACGGTCTACCTGACAGGCCAAGCCACAAGATCCTTCCCTAGACGGGTTAGTTCGTCCTCAAGACGGCGCGGAAGCGCACCTTTCCGCTCAGCATGCGTTCATACGCTGTGGCCGCCTGGTCCAAGGGAAAGATCTCCGTCATCGGCCGGACTCCGGTCAGTGCGCAAAAGCTCAGCGTGTCTTCGGAATCCTTGGCGGTGCCGCTTGGCCAGCCTCGGACCGCTCGCCTTCCGCTGATGAGCTGAATCGGGGTGACGGCGATCGGATCCGCCGATGCCCCGACGGTCAGCAGTGTGCCGTCCACACCGAGCCCGTCGATCAGTGTGGACATGGCCTGGCTGTTTGGGGCTGTGGCGAGAATAACCGAAGCTCCCCCCATTGCCGTCAGCTCGCTTGCCGCATCGACCTTCTCCGCGTCGATGTAGCGCACCGCGCCCAATTGGGTGGCCAGACCGGCCTTCTCTGCTCCTCTCCCGATGGCGACCGTGTACAACCCCATCTTGGAGGCGAACTGGATCCCAAGATGGCCCAAGCCGCCGATCCCCTGGACCGCGACGAGATCCCCTGGTTTGGCGCCGCTGTGGCGCAGGCTGTTGAAGGTCGTTACGCCGGCGCAAAGAAGCGGTGCCGCTTCGACGGACTTGAGCGTCTCCGGGATGGCGGCTACCGCCTCGCTCCGCGCGATCATGTATTGCGCGTATCCCCCGTCGCTGTGGAATCCCGTGACCTTGAAATCTTGGCAGCCCATGAAGTCTCCGCGGCGGCATGACGGGCAGATTCCACAATGTCCGCCGTGCCAGCCGACTCCGACCGACTGGCCCTTGCTCAATCTAGAGACCCCCGGTCCGACGGCGTCGATGACGCCGGCGACTTCATGCCCCGTCACACGCGGGTACTCGAGCCCGGGCCACTGTCCTTCCTTCACGAACACGTCGCTATGGCAGACGCCGCAGGCCTCGACCCTGATTCGCACCCTGTTCGGACCCGGTTCAGGGATGTCGCGTGTGACGAGCTCGAATTTTCCGCCTGGTCTAGCGACCTGCACCACCGTCATTTGCGCCATATTCCCTCCTTCATCCGCCCACGCCTCTCGTGTGAGCCTAGATCATTGGAAGTTTCAGAGCAATGCGGATATTCTCCAGGATCAATCAGGAGGAGAGACCGATGCGAACCCTGCGATGCTCGATGAGTCCACTGCTGACGCATACTGTGATGGTCGGGGTGTGTTCGCTGGTCCAATTGGCAAGCGCCGGATGTGCGGAGACCAATCCAGGGCCTGCGCCGCTCGTCTTGGATCGAGTACGGCTGGTCGATCTGACGCATGCCTTCCAGGCCGATACGATCGTCTGGCCGACCGAGGACGATTTCAAACTGACCGTCCAACATGCCGAAGAGATGCCGGGGGGCTACTACTATGCCTCGAATCGGATGGAACTTCCCGAGCACGGCGGGACGCACATCGACGCGCCGGTTCACTTCTCAAAGGGCAAGCAGACGCTGGATCAGGTTCCGCTGGACCGGCTGATCGGAAACGCCGCGCGGATCAACGTCTCCTTTCAGTGCGCCAAGGATCGTGACTATCGGATTACGATCGGAGACTTTCAGCAATGGGAAGCGGCTCATGGGCGGATCCCGGACGGGACGATTGTCCTGCTGGATACCGGGTATGGAAAGGTCTGGCCGGTGCGACAGCGCTATCTCGGCACGGATCTCAGAGGAACGGAGGGGGTCGCGGCGCTTCATTTCCCGGGACTCCATCCTGAGGCGGCCGCCTGGCTCGTGCGCGAGCGGAAGGTCAAAGCGGTTGGGATCGATACGGCGTCGATCGATCATGGACGATCAACCAAGTTCGAAACGCACGTCGTGCTGCTCGCTCAGAACGTGCTCGTGTTCGAAAACCTGGCCGATTTAAGCGAGCTCCCGGATGCCGGCTTCCAGGTGATCGCGCTGCCCATGAAAATATCGGGCGGCACGGGAGGGCCGTTGCGGATTATCGCGGTGCTCAGACGATGAGGCGCACACACCCATGAGCGCGCAATACGACGACATTGGCGCGGTCTATGTGAATTGGAAAGACACTCCTATCCCGCGTTATGCGGAAGTGCCGACGGTGAAGCGTCTCGTAAGCAAGGTGATTCAAGGACGGCAGGTGCTGGACCTGGCCTGCGGGACGGGTTACTACTCCCGCCTGTTCAAACAATGGGGTGCGGCGACCGTCATGGGAGTCGACGTGTCGGAAGCCATGGTGTCGACGGCTCGTGAAGCAGAGAGTAAGGATCCTCTGGGCATTCACTACGTCGTTCGTGATGCCGCCGATTTATCCGTATTGGGCTCGTTTGATGTCGCCGCTGCCACCTATCTCCTCCATTATGCCGAGACGTCGGACATTATGCGCCGGATGGCGAAGAGCATTGCAGCCAATCTGAAACAAGGAGGGTTCTTGCTGACTCTCGTTCCGGCGCCTGACTATGTCATGGGCCAAGGTGACACAGAACAATACGGGTTCAGCTACCGACTCGTGAGGGCCAGCGAAGAATGGCGATTGGTCCATGCGGACGTGCATACGAACCCGCCCTTCTCGATCGAATACCGACACTGGGCGCGCCATGTCTACGAGGAAGCTCTACATGCGGCAGGGTTCGCTGACCTGCAATGGCACCATTTCGAGGTCTCTCCCGAAGGAGTGGCGCGGTTCAGCGAGGCGTACTGGCGGGATATTCTTGAAAATCCGGTGACTGTCATCCTCACGGCTCGGCTGTCGACTTGATCAAGGCAGTCGGCATGCCTCGCCTGAACGGACAGATTCTTTTCCTATTCTAAGTGGCAGAGTGCCTCACGCCCTCGCTACGTGCCCATCTCCCAGGACGCTAGATACTTCTTCTGTTCCGCCGTCAGCGTGTCAATCTGCACGCCCATGCCGGCCAGCTTGAGCCTTGCGATCTCTTTGTCGATTATCGGCGGAACTGGATAGACCTTTTTCTCGAGGTGCTTGTAGTTCTTGACGATGTATTCAGCGCCGAGCGCCTGATTGGCGAAGCTCATGTCCATCACGCTGGAGGGATGGCCTTCCGCGGTCGCGAGATTCACCAAGCGGCCTTCCCCGAGGAGACTCACGCGATGGCCGTTCTTGCGGAGTGTGAATTCTTCGACGCCGGTGCGGACGATGCGTCGTTTCTTGGCCAACTTCTCGAGCGCGGGGATATCGAGCTCCACGTTGAAGTGGCCGCTGTTGCAGACGATGGCCCCGTCCTTCATCACTGCGAAGTGTTCGCTCCGGATGACGTGAATATTGCCGGTCACCGTAACAAAGAAGTCGCCGATCGGCGCCGCCTGTTCCATCGGCATGACGCGGAGGCCGTCCATGACCGCTTCCAGACCCTTCAAGGGGTCCACTTCGGTCACCACCACATCGGCGCCCAGGCCCTTGGCCCTCATGGCGATGCCGCGTCCGCACCAGCCATAGCCGACGACCACGACGACCGATCCGCACACCAGCCGGTTCGTCGCCCGGACGATTCCGTCCATGGTGGACTGGCCCGTGCCGTACCGGTTGTCGAACATGTGTTTTGTATCCGCATCATTGACCGAGATGACGGGGAACTTCAGGACTTTCTTTTCCGCCATGCTGCGGAGGCGAATGACCCCGGTGGTCGTTTCCTCGGTGCCGCCGATGACGTTGCGGAGCAGCTCTTTCCGCTTCGAGTGGAGGTGCGAGACGACATCCGCGCCGTCGTCCATCGTGACGTGCGGCCGATGGGCAATGGCCGATTCGATGTGACGGTAGTAGGTGGCATTGTCCTCGCCTTTGATGGCGAACGTCGGAATGCCCTCGTGCTGAATCAGCGCAGCGGCCACATCGTCCTGCGTGCTGAGCGGATTCGACGCACAGAGCCGCACGTCCGCGCCGCCCGCCTTCAAGGTGATCGCGAGGTTCGCTGTTTCGGTCGTCACGTGCAAGCAGGCGGTGACCCGGACACCCTTGAGCGGCTGTTGCCTTTTGAACCGCTTCCTGATGAGACGCAGGACGGGCATCGTGACTTCGGCCCATTCGATCTTCAGCTTGCCCTGGTCGGCCAGCTTGATATCTCTTACGTCGTAATCCACTGAACTCCTCCTCGTTAGGCGTAAAACGTCGCGCGTAAGGTGATGCGAGGTCAGAAAAAGGGGGGCGGGTGTGAACCCGTCCCCCCGAGGTTATCCGGGTGGTCTGCGGAAGTTTACAGCCCGGCGTCCTTCCGTAGAGCCTTGGCCTTGTCCGTTTTCTCCCAGGTGAATTCCGGTTCGTTTCGGCCAAAGTGGCCGTAGGCGGCGGTTTTTCTGAAGATCGGCCGCCGCAGCTTCAAATGATCGATGATTCCCCGGGGAGTCATCGGAAAGTGTTTACGAACGAGCTTGTCGAGATTGTCAACCGAGACCTTCTCCGTATTCTTCGTATCCACCAGGACGGAGACCGGGTCGGCCACTCCGATCGCATAGGCCAGCTGCACTTCGCATTTGTCGGCCAAGCCGGCGGCCACGATATTCTTCGCGATGTAGCGGGCCATGTAGGACGCCGACCGATCGACCTTCGTCGGATCTTTGCCGGAGAATGCACCTCCGCCGTGACTGCCGTGTCCTCCGTACGTATCGACGATGATTTTCCGGCCCGTCAGGCCGGTATCGCCCATGGGCCCGCCGACGACGAAGCGGCCGGTGGGATTGATGTGGTGCTTCACACTCGTGGGATCGTACAAGCCCTTAGGCATGACCGGTCTAATCACTTTCTCCAGGATGCTGCGCTCGATTTCCTTATTCCCGACGTCTGGGCTGTGCTGCGTGGATACGACGATCGTATCGATACGGAAGGGCTTTCCGTTCTTATACTCGACGGTCACCTGGGATTTTCCGTCCGGACGGACCCAAGGGAGAATCTTCTTCTTCCTCACCTCGGCCAGACGGCGCGTGAGGCGATGGGCCAGCACGATCGGCATCGGCATCAACTCCTCGGTTTCGTTGGTGGCATAGCCGAACATCAAGCCCTGGTCGCCCGCCCCGCCGCTATCCACTCCCATGGCGATATCGCCCGACTGTTGATGGATGGAAGTGAGAACCGAGCAGGTGTGATGATCAAAACCCCAGGAGGCGTCGCAGTAGCCGACGTCCTTGATGACGTCGCGAATAATATCAGGAATCTCGACATACGCCTTGGTGGAGATCTCACCCGCCACGAACGCGATACCGGTGGTGAGAATCGTTTCGCAGGCCACGCGGGAATACTTGTCTTGCGCGATGATGGCATCCAAGATGCCGTCGGAGATCTGATCCGCGATCTTGTCTGGATGCCCTTCAGTGACGGATTCCGACGTGAACAGATAATTGTTTCGCATGGGTTCCTCGGTCGTGGTGGACAATCGACTGCATGATCCGGCGACTCCGTGGGTCCTGCCGATTGACGTATCGGAAGTTCTGGCGATAGTAGCGGAGAACAGGTTCGGTTGTCCATTAGTTCATTCGCGGCTGGGACGCTACGATGGTAGGGGGCGCTGACTGCCACATCGCCGCCGTTGCTTGACACCACTTTTCCGCCACTTGTAAGATGCCGACCACGAGGAAATTCCTCCCTCTCCTGCGGCACCGCCAAGGGCTTGGTTGAACATAAAGGCATCTCCTCTGGCTCGTTACGCCCTTGCCCAATCCGTCATGTCGATTTCGCCGTAAGGATTGTGTGTCCTGATGCAAGATAAAGGAACTCACTCACGATGAACGGTCGGCCGGAAGCGTTGAGCGAGCGCGAAACCTCTCGGACGCCCGCTCCCGGGGTGGGATGGGAGGAGTTTTCCCGCGAATTGGTCGAGTTCTTCGCCTCGATCAAGCTGGCGATGTTTCTGTTCCTGTTCATCGCGATGACGGCGACGATCGGAACGGTGATTCAGCAAGGTGAACGGCCGGAGACCTACATTCAAGAATACGGCGAGAACGCCTACCGCTGGTTTCTTCGCCTCGGCTTTACCGACGTCTACCACACGTGGTGGTTCACCAGCCTTCTCGGCCTGCTCTGCGTCAATTCGCTGACGTGCTTCTATAAGCGATTTCCGGCCGTCTGGCGCTCCATGAAGCAGGATAAGGTGAGTGTCACCCTAGCCTTCATCAAGGGCATGAAACACCAGGCGGAGATCTCCGTGCGGGGGTCCAAGGAGGCGGTCGCGCAATCGCTGGCTCAGCACTTCATCGAGAAGGGCTATCGGGTGCTCGCCAAGAACGATCCCGGGGAGGTGACCCTGTACGCGACAAAGGGTGTGCTGGGCCGCGTGGGCGCGCACATGGCCCATCTCAGCGCGACGGTCATCGTGCTTGGCGGACTGCTCGGCAGCTACTATGGGTTTCAAGAGTTCGGCGTCTGCCTGGAAGGGCAGACGTACCACATCCCGCGCGGCAATTTTGACTTGAAGGTCGAGAAGTTTTGGATCGATTACCACGAGAACGGGGCAGTGAAGTCCTACAACAGCACGCTGACGGTTCTGGAGGGCGGGCAGCAGAAGACGACCAAGACCATCACGGTCAACGACCCCCTGGTGTACAAGGGCATCTGGTTTTATCAATCCAGCTATGGGGATGCCTGGGATCAAATCGAAATCGCGCGCGTGAATATCAAGGACAAAAACACGGATAAGGTCGTGAGGACCGTCGATCTCGAATGGCAAAAGGAACAGTCGATCGACGATTTGAAGTTGAAACTTTCTCTCACGGATTTTGTCGCAGATTTCGCCTTTAATTCCACGGAAAAGAAGGTCTATTCCAAGACCGTCGAGCATGCGAATCCCGCCATCAAGCTGGCGGTCAATGAGCGCAGCAGCGTGCAGGCGACCCCCTGGATCTTCTATCAATTTCCGGATCTCTTCGAGATCAAGGACTCGAAGTATCAATTCGAGCTCGTCGGATACAAGCCGAAGAAGTACACCGGGCTTCAAATCGCCAAGAACCCCGGCATCAACATCGTGTGGATCGGGTCCACCATGATTGTCGTTGGCATCACGCTGTCCTCCTTCATCTACCATCGGCGGCTGTGGACCAAAATCATCCCCTCAGACGCCGGAGTGATGGTGCATCTCGGCGGGACTACGCACAAGAGCCAGATCGATTTCCAGAAGGAATTCCGCAAGCTTACGGAGAAAATCCGCACCTTTTCGACGTGACCGGGCAGTGGTCAAACCCAAGCCCGCTTGGGTATGATAATGACCGATGCCGGGAAAGGCATCCCTGATTGAACGAGACGGAGGCCTCATGGTCCGATCATTGTTTCTGTTCGATATGACGTTCTGGCTCTACCTGGCCGCACTCACGCTCTATGTTGCGTACTTGTTCGCCCGTCGTCCCTCGATGGCTTTGGCTCCGGCCGGATATCCGACGGAAAATTTCGATGAGCGGGATGGGGCTTGGGCGGCGCAGCTGGGGCAGGTCGCGACGCTCGTGACCGTCTTTGGGTGGATAGTGAACACGGCCGCATTGCTGACCCGCGCGTTCGAACGGCTCGAGCATTCCGGCACATTTGCGCCCTGGTCCAACCAGTTCGAGGCGATGGCTTATGTTTCATGGGCGATTATTCTCGGCTACGTCCTGCTCGAGCTTCGTTACAAGATCAAGGCGATCGGTGCCTTCGTCGTCGGTATCGGGTTCATCGCCATGGGAGCGGCATCCTTGCTGCCCTATCGCTACCAGACTGCCGAACCGCTTGTGCCGGCGCTGAACAGCTACTGGATCTATATTCACGTGTCCGTGACGCTGACGAGCTATGCCGCGTTTGCCATGGCGGGCGGACTGGGACTGATGTACTTGTTCAAAGAGCGCGCCGAGCGGCGGGGTAGCACATCACGGTTCTACGCTGCGTTCCCGGACCTGGAAACGATCGATGAGCTTGGTTATAAGGCCA
>DASTSI010000268.1:0-8708 GCA_035760745.1 Nitrospira sp.
TAGGGACGGTCTCATCAACCAGCCGGAGCGACAAGCATCAAAAGTATGAGCCGCTCTTTCAGTTCCCTCTTCGTAGGGACGGTCTCATCAACTCCGACGTCACCGGCCTGACGCAGGCCCTCAAAAACTTTCAGTTCCCTCTTCGTAGGGACGGTCTCATCAACCACGTTCGAGCAGATGGGACTCCGCATCGCCCAGCTCTTTCAGTTCCCTCTTCGTAGGGACGGTCTCATCAACCGTGCTCCCGGAAGATCTCACGGTGCGGGTTCGGCGCTTTCAGTTCCCTCTTCGTAGGGACGGTCTCATCAACTGCCCGCCACTCGGCAGACCCCTTGACATAGTACTCTTTCAGTTCCCTCTTCGTAGGGACGGTCTCATCAACGGAGGATTCACATTTTATCACTGGCATACGATCGAGACTTTCAGTTCCCTCTTCGTAGGGACGGTCTCATCAACCGCTCGGCAAGACCTTATAAAACATGATGAATTTTCGATTATCTCGGGCGGATGCTTCGAAAATTGTCCGATTGCCATAAACCCCGGGTGGTTTGCGAAAAGGTGGCTTTTCGCTGGTGGCCACGGATGAGGGGCCAGGGTTAACCGGTTCGTAACTCAAAACACATCCCCACAATAGTTGCGATACTCACAGTCCGTGCAGCGGGCTCGAACTTCCGTGGCCGCCGGCACGCGCTGCGATACAATCATTTCACGAATCCGATCGAGCGCGACCAGCGTGTTCGATCGGAGCTCGTCGGTCATCTCTACCGGCTCAACGCTGTTTGTCGGAATCAAATAAATGAACCCGCGCGCGACCGGGCGCTGATAAGCTTCCTCCACCAGCAGGGCGTAGCCGCATAATTGCCGAAAATGATTCGAGTGCGCGGGGCCGGTCGTCTCCTTGAAGTCGACCGGATACCAGCCGCTGGACGATTCGATCAACAGGTCCAGCTTGCCGGAGAGCCCAAGGAGCTCGGACGTCAGCCACGCATGAAAGTGACGCTGGCCATCGGGCAGCCCATACCGGCGCACCCCCCGCCGTCGCTCCAATTCATCCAATCGTGCTTCAGCCGATTTCCCGTGCTCCATCTTGAACGTCGCCTTCCGCTCAACCGGCATGACGTATTGGTAATACACGACGCGCGGGCAGTAGTCATACTGCTTCAGGTCGTTCACCCGGAGCATCAGCTTGGGGTGCTTCAGGTTCGGTGCCGGCATCTTCGTTCTCGACCCGCAGGCCGCCCCGGATATCTTTCTCGCAGACCGGCTGGAGAAGGATTTTCCCCGGCCGCTCGCCCAACACGTCGCCCAGTCGAAGGAACAGTTCTTCCCGTTTATTACGCGTCAGCAGACCGCAAAACGCACTGAATTGAATGCGCTCGAGCCCATAGTCTTTACAGACATCGGCAATCTTCGTACGCACGCTATCGTCTGGAATATCGTACAACACATAGGTGGTCAGCTCTTCAACAGACACCGATGCCGCTACCACTTGAAGGTGAAGGGACTATAACTGCCTTCGCGCCGCAAGAACGTACACAGACTCCGCGCCTGAATCTGGATAATGGACTTGACCTGGTACTTCTTGCCCTTCACCGTTTCGGTGGATTCCAGCCGTTCGAGGATCTTCGCCGCATAGCGCGAGCGGGTCTCTTCATCCAGCATCCCGGCCTTCAGCGTGACGGCTTCCCCGAGATTGATATGGGCGATCACGGTGCGATCCACGACCGGCTGCCGAAATTCTTCGACGAGGTCCAGCACCAGCGACGGCTTGCCGGGACGATCGACGTGGAGAAATCCGGCGAAGGGTTCCAGCCCGGCATTGAGCACCGCGCCCCACACCTGGGAATAGAGGATGCCATAGCCGTAATTCAGGAGCGCGTTCACCGCATCGGTGGCGCCGCGATGCTCGCGCCCCATGAATTCCGCGCGCTGGCCGATGATTTCCTTGACGCCCTCCCAATAGAGCCGTCCCCCGGTGCCCTCATAGCCCATCAACGAATCCCGGACGTCGTCGATCCGCTGACCCGCGATCCGCTGGACCGCCGGCCGCAGCTCGGCAATCTGATCCGCCACTCGGTCCACAGGCTCAAACCGAGTCGGGTCCGCTTGCTTGAGGTATTTGCCGAAGTAGCGCAGCAGCCGTTCCTGGTTCGTGAGCTTGCCGGCCACGATCAGCTTGGCAAACTCGACGCCCCGATCATCCGCGATCGCGGCCAGCTGCTCCCGACGGGAGATCACCGTGGCGGTGAGCATCGGGGAGGACAGCATCGCATAAGGCTTGCCACCGTGCGTAAGGAAGCTCAGCCGAATGCCGCGCTGACACAGCTCCTCAATCAAATCGGACGAGAGGGTCACGCCGCGCGAGGCCACCACGACTTCGCTCAAGCGGAACAAGGGGAACTCGTAGACCACCGTCTTGTTCTGCCGCACCAGCAGCCGCTCGCTCTTCTTGGACAGAAACAGGCCGAAGCCGGACAGCACGACTTGCGACGTGTCGCCGGTCTTCACCATCCGGATCCCGTCATCGATGATCCGCTCCTCGCCATCGGGCGGATCCGTCTCGATCGGCACCACCACCGCCTCCGGCTCGCCGGTGAAGAGATTGATCTGAGCCGGCGGCAATTCGCGCGCGGGCTCAGGGGCCGCAACGTCAGGATGGATGCGGGGGAGGGGAGCAGGTTCAGACGCCGGTGCACTCATAGCGAGCTCCTATGTGAACATGGAGACGTGCGCTCATGTCGGACGTTATAGATACCGGCCCTTGCAAACCGCACCATGAAGGGATATCCTGTCAGCATATCTGTATTGGATATGGGGGGATCATTGCCATGAGTGCCATCTTGCTCAAGCTGCCAGAAAGCCTGTTGAAAGCGAGCGAGGCATGTGCCGAACGCCTGCATCTCTCGCGAGCTGAATACATCCGCCGGGCGATCGAGCGGATGAACCGGGACATCAAACAGAAGCTCCGAAGCAAACGTCTGGCGGAAGTCTCCAAACGGGTTCGCGAAGAGAGCATGCGTGTGAACGCCGAATTCGCCGCCATCGAACATGCTCCCGATGCGTAATCGGGGAGAGATTTGGCTTGCCGATCTTGAGCCGCAGCACGGCACAGAACCCGGCAAGATCCGTCCGGTGTTGATCGTCCAAGCCCAGGCGCTCTTAGACGCTGACCATCCTTCGACATTGGTCATTCCGCTCACGACCAACCTCATCAATGATGCAGAGCCGCTCCGTATCCGGGTTGTAGCCGGCTCTCAATTGCGGCACGATTCCGACTTGCTCCTCGATCAATTGCGTGCTATTGACAACCGGCGTCTCACCAAAGGCCCGATCGCTAGATTAGCCAAAGCTCAGATGGTGAAGGTCGGTCAAGCAATCCGTGAAGTCTTAGCCCTGGCGGACAATGCCGACTAGCCAAGCCGAGTTCCGATGTTCGCACTCCCTGTGCCGGCCTTCACAAGGAAACCCCTTCAGCAGCGACATGGCGCAGAAACGCCGTGATCTTCCACGGAGTCGTCCAGAATCGCCTTGGCGATCACGCGTGGAGAAATGTAGACCTCGTGTGCCACGTTCACGTCGAAGGCGATGTCCAAGACTTGATCTTCAAGGTCCGGAGTCTTCTGATCGACCACGACCAGCACGTCAATGTCGGATTCCTCGACATCAATCTTCTTGCTGTCCGCAAGATTGCTCTGATCGCCTCTTCTCCCCCGCAGAAACTGCTGGAACGGTTCATTGCCAATCACGCTCCGACCGTCTTCAGAAAGTCCAATGATGGAATTGATCTGTCTACGCCAGAGGAAAGCGCCTTGAACGAAGAAAAACCAACGCAGGTCTGGCTCCTTGGTTTGCACATTGCGCCAATCCCCCGAACGCAGGTATTTCTCGACGTCGGACTTTGACAGGTTCGAAGTGCCTGGACTCTCTCTAATTTGCACGATGCCATAGTCGTCCCCAACCTTAGGCCTATTCTGGGGCTTCAGCGGTGTCTTCCCACCCAATGCCCCGTGCTTGGCAGCAATCTCAACCGTCTTCGCCAGGAGCCATCTCTGCTCGGCGTTCAAAGGACGCAGTTCGATGAAGCGTAAGGCGACATCCTCGCCTGTGAACAATGCGGTTTCCCTGATGTTCAGATTTCCATCAAGGATCTGGAACCGAAACTTGCGTCCCCAGCCTGTACAGCCGAAGAGATCACATACTACGCACCGGTTGCCATCATCAGCCGGACATCGGGCATCATCCCTCGGATCACACCCAGAACCTCCAAGCCCACGCACCAGGGCCTCGTACCACCACCGCAGTGATCCGATGAGCCCGGTCTCATGCAGGCGATCGCACCTCTGGTCCACACCCCCGGTCCAGAGCGGCGTCAAAGTTCTCAGCTTGATCGTGAAAGGCTTAGTCATCTTTCTGCCTCCTGGGTTCTCCAATGGAGGCTGGCAGTGGCGTCTTGCGGAGGGGCTTGCTCACGGATGAGTTTCCTCGGCACATGCACCCGGTGCTCGCCTGCGAACACGAACCAATCGTTGAGAATTTCCGCGACACGGAAAATCGAATGTGGTGGGATGGGGAGTGGGTCGTAGGACACGATTTCGCCCTGGACGTTGAGTGGATTGACGGCGTGCGTGGGACGCATCGGCTTATCAACCAGCACCGCCACCGCCGGGGTGATGGCTTCCCATTCGAGGTGGACCGGGCAGCCCTTCTTTTCAATGGGGATGCCGCCGACCATGGCTAGACCGCTACCGAGTAATGACAACCATTACCTCATTCGATATTCACTGAATCCAGGCCCTGTATTTACTAATCCGAGCGGAACGATTGTTTCTACAAATCGCCTATGGCGGTCACGTTTGGGTGACGTCGCCGTAAAC
Organism: Nitrospira sp.; assembly: GCA_035760745.1. Lineage (GTDB taxonomy): Bacteria > Nitrospirota > Nitrospiria > Nitrospirales > Nitrospiraceae > Nitrospira_C. Next base: position 4,875 of record DASTSI010000268.1, read on the forward strand.
GAGCTTAGGATCTCCAGATTGGCCTCAGAGCCAAAATCATCCAACGCAACAATGTGTGCATTGGTCGGCGGCGTCCACACCTCCTCATTCTGAACTGGTTGAGTGAATTCAGCGCCGAGTTCCTGTCGTCGGGACAGGCCCATGAACCGAACAAACGAGCCACGTTTGCCGATGTAGGCGATGTGAGGAGCAATGTGCACAAGCCGTTCAGCCATCGTGTCGTCTCCACGGGCTAGGTCGAAGGCCCACTGCCATGTACCGTGGTGGTGAACCAGCTCTCGGTAAGCGATGCTGGGGATATAAGGTCGGAGAGGATCTCCTCCGCGCGATTCCTGGCGTATCTTTACAAACGTATGAGTAACGCACGCGGCAAGAGGTGGAGCCATGCGCACGTCAACATTCACAAGCGACCGGAGAAACTCCCCAGCCTCTTCAGCGGATAGCCCCGCCCTAAACGCCGCGTCGACGAAAGCCATTTTGATGCTATATGGCGTCGGCACCACAAGCGTTTTGCCCACAGAGCTCGTCGCTAGGCTTATTTTTAAGGAAAAGAGTGCGGTGGGCTCATATTCGGTGATCAGCCACCGCCCTGGCCCGGGCACCCCGGCGATCGAATCCAGCCGTGCCAGCGCTGCAAGGCGAATTGCCCGTCCGTCTTGAGCCGGCGCGCTGGCATCAGGTCTTTTTCTCGCCATCGCTCACGCTCCTGGAACCTGCAAGTTGGCAGTCACATCCGCTAAAGCATCCAGACCTTTGGCCAGGGTAGCGAACCGTCTCACCGTCACGCCGTTAGGTTTTATTCTATTGAGCACTGCGGCAGCTTGCTCAATCTGCTCTCTGTAATTATCGTTGAGAGGACTTACCGTGGGAGCGGGAAACGAATTCGACGAAACAGCAATCACCCCTTCGCATGCGACGATGTGCGGATTCTGGGTATTTCTCTGCGCACCCGCAGGTTTCAATATCGTCGCAGCTAAAGCGTGCACGAGAGCTCTGGCTCTGGCCTGGCGATTCGGAGCCTCAATCACATACTGTCGAGTGATGTCGTTGAGACCGATCCGGTAGAGGTCAAGATTGCAGATGAGGGCGTAAATGCCGGATGAAGCGGGGCGGTGGAAAATCGGCTGCTTGCCGACGGTGGTTTCCCCGCCCGCGGCGCCGCCTCGCTCCGCCGCATATTTTACGTGAAAATATTGTTCGGTCGTCGTAACAGGCGCACCAGTCGCGTCGGTGGGAAGCCCTACCACCCAGCCAAACTCAATGCAGGATTTCCGAGGGAGGGCGGCATCAACAAACAGTGCGCCAGCCAGGTCGGTTAAGCTGCACCGTCTGAGAACCTCGGTAAGGAGGTCCGCGTTCGAGCCGTCGTGGTTCTGAGCGATTTCTAAGAAGCTAGCATCTGCTGTGATGCGATCTGGATCGAGCCGTCTAGCCGGTTGCGACAGGGGTTCGTTGGCCTCTTCGAGGAGCGGCACTAAATGCCCTACGATGATGTGCTTCAACATGTCGCCGCTGATAGCATTGACAACGGCCCGCTGGCCCCGTTGATCTATGATGTGGACCATCCGCGTTTGCTGTTGATTTCCTTCGGTGCCCTCGTTGTTGAGGCTGTGCAGGTCCAGTGTGACCCGTGCACACAGTGAAAGTGAGTGAACGGACATGATTCTCCCTCCTTCCTGACTTTCTCAAGATGCCGTCGCGGACGATTCCGCACCCTCGTCTTCCTCTGGCTCCCACTTTTCTTTGCATGATCCATAGGCAGCGAGGAGAGAACCAACAAGGGACGCTCCGTGTCGATCCACAAGCGCTAGAAAGGCCGTAAGCTCCGCGTCGCTGACGTTGGCGGGGGCAGCCTTGGGGTTCCTTTCTGTTTCACGTCGACGGGCGTTTTCATAGTTGTAGCGGGAAATGAACTCAGTTACGCACTCTACAAAAGCGGTCCCTGGTACTTTTCGAGTACGGTGGAGGTCGTGAAGCAATTCATAACGGATCTCGCGCCAGACCTGATCGCCACGTGCCTTTCGATTCTGCGATGTCACCGTCGCTTGGCGAAGGGCCCTCGCAACCGCTTCGAATCCGGAGTCGTTAAGGATCTCCACTAGACTTGCATTTGTGCCCATAACTATCCTCCTGAAATACTGGTCTGTGAATCGCGTTGTCCATCGAACCCTGCCGTTCAGCACGGTTCCGTTCGCGCGCATCACAAACGGACCGTACCGTTCCATAAACTCGACGAGCGTGCGTACAGCGTCGTCGCCACGTGTCTCGAGAAAGCGTCGATAGGCCACAAGAAGACCCACCTCGTCGGACCGATCATCTTGCAGTCCACGAATGACGCGCTGATGCTCGCCTAGAATTCCCAACCAGTCCTCGGCATCCTCTCTACTACTGATGGGAAACCATCCCGGCAGAGCAAGCGTAGACATGGCCGAAACAGCCTTTGCATTTCCCAAGGACTGGTAATGGGTGACGGTCACTCCTGAAATCACTGCTGCAGGAGTTTTGCCGCTCAGTGACAGCCCAGGAAACACTTCAGCACCAGGATCGTGGTATTCCTCGGAATGGCGCACCAACAGCTCGGCCAGTTTGAGGACCGCCAGTGCATCCAGCTTCGGTGCACCACCATAGACTCCGCCTTTTCGCATTTCTCGGGCTACCGACTCTATGGCTCCAATCGATATGTCGTGAGGAATGGGACAAATCAGGCGGACATGCTCGGCCTTCTGACCTTGAAAAAATGGGCATGCGATGCGGAAATAGCCTCTATATCGCAGCCATTCCGTGAAGGGATCGGCCCATTGCTCTTTGGTCTTGTCGTTCCGATCCGTGCTATCCGGCTTGAGACGGCTATACCCTTTGGCCGCTATAGGAGTGAACAGCTGCACTGTGCTGACTTTCCATTTCAGGCGAGATAGCTTTTGCTGAGACAAATCCTCTAAAGCCGAGCTCAGGTCCTGACGGAACGTCGCCTCCTTTTGCTTTACGATTGTCTCATGGACCCTGTTTGCGGTTTCATCGCCCTGCAACGTATTCAGGACCTGTAACAAGCGCCAATCCCCCCGAAGCTGCTCCTCTTGGATGAGTTGCTGCGTTTCTGTATCGAGGACTTTCCGCTTCCCCCGCTTTTTTGAATTCGCAAGCTCTCTTCTCCGATCAGCCTTGGCTTTTTCAGCTTTGTAATCCACGAGGTCACGAACCTCAGAAGGGACATGAACCTTGTCGTTCGCCTTGAGGAACGGGTAGCCTGGCGATTGCCCGATGCCTTTGACAAGAGCGTCTCTTGTTATCGGGGCCGCCAACCGAACTTCAAATCCGATGTCACGGTTGATCAGCTGCACGGGTCCGCTACGCTGAGCGGATCGAAGTAAGTCTGCAAGCCCTACAGCCGCGAACACATCAGCGTGCGTTCCGGTGCGCTTCTGAATTGTGAAGCTCTGGAAAGTGTCACTCATGACATGTTCCTTCGGCTGTCGCACGCTGATCGGAAAGGCGAAGCGTGCGGGTCAGGTAGGCAACCAGGGGCCACCAGTCGGCTAGACTATCTGCGCCGGTTGTTGGCGTAAGTATTTTGTCCATTTTGTATTGTCTGAGGTTGGACCAGTCTTCCTCGCGGGGCGCCTTGCCGATCGCTGCTTTAACTGCGCTATCCCACCCGGACCACAGGTTGGGAGGATGCAGTTCAAAATCCTGTGGCCACCAACCGCCGTGATGAGCGAGGATCGCAGCGGTGCAAGCGGACGCCACGTAGGCTCGTGCATCGTTAGGAACCGAAAACAGCAGTTCCGCTAGAAAGGCTCTTCCGAAATAGGCGCTAGCAGGAGCATGCGGAGGCCG
>DASTSI010000269.1:0-2464 GCA_035760745.1 Nitrospira sp.
TCACCAGGCACGTCAGGGTCGCCATCATTCAGTCCGTGACCGATTGCGTCGGGACGGCCGCAAACTTCGTGCGAAACCGATCCACGACATGCCGAGGATCGGCCCACCGTCTCCTCCACACGCTGGCCCGATCCAGCTCTCTCACCAGTTTTTGCAATGGCTTGATGATGCGGCCCTTCAACCGGCCGCCCCAGGCGGCAGCCGCGAATTCCTTCGGCTTGCACCAGAGCGCCGCCTGCTCGGCCTTGTCCCACTTGCGGTCGATCGACCACCGTTCATGCGTGCAGGCAAACGGCTCCCGTTGGCCCTTCACCGTCGCACGGATGAAATGATGCACGAAGATGTCCCCCACCACCATGCAACGGCGCACGTCTCCCAACGCGCCTTCCCGCTTCTTGAGCGTGTAGTAGAGATCCCAGTCCGCCGCCTGCACCCGCTCATCCAAGCGGCCGATCCGCTCGTACGCGTCCCGCCTGATCAGAACGCAGGAGCCGATAATTCCCTCATACAAAGTGCCGGCAAAGGCGCGGCTCACCTCCTGGCAGTAGAGCTCCCAATCTCCATACATCGCCCGCACCATTGCGCGTAGGTCATCGACGCTCTTCCCGCTGGACAACCGGCCCTGTCCGATGGAAGCCCACCGTCCCTGCATCCAATCCGTCAACTCGCGGCTCGGCATCATTTCCAAACCAAGGGGCGAAGCCGCGTCCAATTTGTGCCGGTCCATCGCCGCCCTCAACGCGGCGTCCCATCCGGGCGCGACGTACAGATCGTTGTTGATATGGCAAAGCAGATCGCCCCGCGCCATGCCGGACCCGAGGTTCATCGATTCGGGATAGCAAAGATTGGCTCGGTTCCGAATCACGCGGCACCCGTGCGATTCGAAAAACTCCGCGGAGCCGTCCGTCGAATGGTTGTCCACCACGATCAGTTCATAGGGGCCGGTGGTGTACGTCTTGATCCCATCGAGGAACAGTTGATTATGGCCGAGTTGATTGTGAACGGCGACGATGATGCTCAACATACCCGGCGCCATCGGCCTCAGCCCCGGAACCCGCGACGTGCCACTTCTCGGTAGAACTTCCAATTCAGCCACCGATTCCGACGCAACGCCCAGCGATGCGAGGCTTGGATGCGGGGGTGCATCACGCCGGGATGGCGGCCGGAAAATTCTTTGAGAATGGCATAGTCGTCGTACCGAAAGGTCTCCGCCTCGAACCATTTCGCTTGATCGGGAGGCGGCGTCCGATCGTGATGAAAGCTCACCTGCTCCTTCACCTTGGCCAACATCGTCTTGGGGTCCTTTACCCATCCATAATGAAAGATGCGGGCCCCCGAGGGGGCCAGCCACTCTTGGGGCCCGCTCTGCAAATATTGCCGGGTGGGCTTGTAGTGGAACCCCACGGCATCGCCGCACGACTCCACCTCGCCGTTGTTGCGCACGACCCGGACGGCCTTGTGATAGAACCAGGGATTGATCGACCAATAGTCCGCCACGAAATGCAGATAGCGGAACAAGAGGCCTTTGACGCTCCCATGCCCCACATGACGACGCATGGAATCGAGGAGCACGGGAAGATCGTCTTCGTGCATGACCTCGTCCGCCTGCATGTAGAGAGCCCAGTCTCCCGTACACCGAGCCAGCGCGATATTCGTCTGCTGCGAATAAATCAACCCGTCCTTCCGGAGCGATTCATCCCAGACGGATTCGATGATTTTCACCCGCGGGTCGCCGATCGACCGGATCAGGTCCAAGGTTCCGTCCTCGCACCGGCCGACGTTTACGATGAATTCGTCGCAGATGGGCAGCACCGACCGGATCGATTCGACGACCGGATAGTCGTACTTCACCGCGTTTCGGCAGAACGTGAACCCGCTCACCTTCATAAAAAGCCGAGGCCGCCCTTCAGCTCCACGCGACCGCCCTTCATGCCTGCCCTTCGTCGGAGCGTGACCGTTCCTTCGTCAGTTCCCAGAATTTTGCGTATTTCATGAAGGTGTAATAGGCATAGAGTCCGGAAAGAATCAACCCCGGGATCCCGTCGAGGAACCCCCGTCGCAGCAGATACATCTTGGCGAACGACGCGAGCGGGTGCGTCACGAGTTGATGAGGCGAGAACCGCCGGCCCTGTTCGAGAAGACGCTGCGCCATGAGATCCGAGTAGCGGTCCTGCTTGGCGATGTAGTGATCGATGTCCCGGAAGGGATATTGAAGCGCCGGCCTGGTCAGGTGGCCCACCGGCCCGTCGCACTCGAAACCCTCGTGAACGAGCTCATCGCGGTAGCGGAACCGGCTCTTTCGAAACAGTTGCGGCTGCCGATAATCCGGGTACCAGCCGCAGTGCCGGATCCAGCGTCCCAGGAAGAAGTTCTTGCGCGGGACAAAGTAGGCGTCCGCGTCGGGGCCCCGCTCGAGGAGGCGATCGATTTCCTCCCGCAATTCGGGCGTCATGCGCTCATCGGT
>DASTSI010000270.1:0-3998 GCA_035760745.1 Nitrospira sp.
TACAGCGTGGCGGTCAACCACGATTCCAGAGGGCCCGAAATTACGAGGCGTGCCGCCACCGGTGTACGGCTTCCATTCTCCGGCCACGGCCGGCCAATAGAACTCGGTGCCCTCTTTGTTGACCAGACTGACACCGGCGGACCCAGCTCCGCATGTCTCCATGGCAATCTCGACAAGCTTCTGAAGCACTGAGTTCGGAGAATCCGCCATGTGCTGCGCGAGGGCAAGCAGCGCTGTGTTCTCCGCCTCGAAGTTAGGCGGCCGGAATGCCCGCTCATCTAAGTCCGTGGTGTTGAGGACGGATTCCAACGTTGTCGGCGGTACTGACGTGTTCCCTTCGTCATTCATCGGGATCTCCTCGTGCCTTTGGCGAGTGGAAGGTATCGCGCAACCCCGGACGCTCCTGGCCCGATTCGAGCGACCACGGCTCAGGGAGGCCGCTAGTGAGCGCTCGATATCCTCGGAGCGGCTTACCGATGACCACTCCTTTTTCCGTGACTTCGAACTCCCACATATCGATACTGTGGGAACTTCCCCGCATCTTGATGACGAGCAGCATCTTGCGCAGTTGACCGTTAATGGAGACATAGCGCAGACGCACAATATCGTCCGCCAGGAACGAAATCGCGAAATTGCTCAGAGCCATCGAAGTGAAGTTTTCTTCAATCTCAACCGTATTCACCACCGTGACGCCGAGCCGTGTGAGTGCCGTGATCATCCGATAAAGCGACTCCCGGAACTCATGCCGGAAATCCGGAGCTAGCGCCATTTCAAACCCGACCAACGAATCGATCACAACCCGTTTCGCGTCCATCTTTTTTACAGCAGTAATGAGTTCATGTACCGTCTCGTCAACAGAAAGGTCCAGGGGACGGATGTAGATGATTTTTAGCGCTCCGGATGCTTGCGGGGCCTCAAAATCGAAACCAAGCTTCGCGGCTCGCCGAACATACTCGCCGGGCAACTCCTCAAAAACAGCGATCACACCGGGCTCTCCGTGGCGAAGCCCTTCGGCGACAAACTGCGACGCCATCACTGATTTGCCCGCGCCGGATGGCCCTGCGAGCAGGAAGCTGTCACCTTCCGGTATGCCACCGCCGATCAACTCGTCCAATTTCGGGATGCCCGTAGAGATCCGCCGGGTTCCCTTAACGTGCCCGACATCTTCTGCAAGTCCGTAGGTTCGGGGAAAAGTGTGCAGCCCGGCATCCGTGATCCGGAACGTGTGCATTCCCGGCACGGATTCCTGCCCACGCATTTTCATGATCTGCATCTTGCGAACAATGGAGTTTCTTTCCGCACTCTGATACAACCAAATCAATCCATCCGCCACGGTGAACACCGGATTATCGCGGAGTTCGCTCTCGGCATATTCACCGATCAGGAACGACGTAGTCTGCCAACTCGTGAGGTGGAGGGCAAGACGCTGTACAAATCCCTGGAGTTCCATTTCCGTCGTCATCGCTTGCGCTCTACGGACGACCGTGCGGAACGAATCTACAACGACAATCCCCGCGTCGGCGGCTTCGACCTCTGTTACGATCTCATCGAGCACCGCGCCCAAATCTTTTTCCAGGACAAGCTGACTGAGGTTGATAAAGCGGATCACGCCATCTAGTTTCGATGGCTCAAAGAACGTGTACTGTTGCTGGTACCGCAGCATTTTTACCGCGGGCTCGCCCAGAACCGTGAAATAGAGTGCCGGCCGCTCGCGGGTTGCGTTGGCAAAGATGAATTGATGAGCGAGAGTGGTCTTGCCGCAACCCGGTCCGCCCGCAATGATGTTGAAGGAGTATTCTGGCAAACCGCCGCCGAGAATCTCATCCAGTCCCGGCACACCCGTGTTTAGCTGGCGGATCGATACACGATCTGGCCTGTCGGCTCTTCCCTTGCTCATCCCAAAACCTCAGTCTTCATGGTCAGTTTCCAGTTGTGCTTCGGGCCAAACCTCACGCACCAGGCGTATCGTTAAGGATTCACCAACGAACGCCACCAGCAGTTCCAGCAGTTGCGCGTTAACGGCGGTTGCTGCCAGGATTCCTTCCTCTCCACTTGCAACTAGCTCTTCCATGTGTTCCAGTCGCCCATCTGCGGTGGTTTCCAAGCCGTTCAGGAGGGGGGTTTGGGTCCGAGCCAAGGCGAGCGAACGCCGCATCAACGCAGCAAACCCGTCGGGACCAACGAACCGCGTGAGTGAGACACGGAGCTTCTCGCACACACGCGCTGCCTCGTGAACAGTTGGGTGATTTTCGGCCGGAACCGACGCTTCGGCGGCCAGCAATTGCTTCGCCCAACGGTGACAAGATTCCCGCGAAGTACTCATAGCTCGCCGAGTGAAGGGCTCCAACTTCACAACAAGGACCCTCCCTTCGTGCTGCTCAGGATCACTCGATTCTTGGGGAGCGTTGAAAGAGCTTGCACCCCATGATACACCTCCACTGTTGGCATCTGTCTTTTATTTGTGAAGAAAGCGATAAAGACCCGATAACTTCGTTTGGCGACTAGGATGGTAAGACCTTCAGCGATTCTGTGCGATTGGTAGTTGGCACGGTCAAGTCGGGCATCGGCTGGGCGGAGAAGAGCCGCTGGCACGGTTTCGCCAATAGGCGCGCCCACCTTGTCGCCTGCTGGCGGCGGGCACTATCGGTGGAAATTCCCGTGTTGGCGTACATTTGCCGATAGAGCTTCGAGACGAACAGGAAGGCCAAGCGAGATTTGAAGGATCGAACGCAATTCGACCGTCTCCATATCGCTGCCAGACGGTAAAAGCGATCCCAGACACCCTGGGTACGCGTGCGGATTTCGTCCGAACTCATTGATGGATGCGGGGTAAACATCTTCGGGCGATTCGCGGCTGGGATCAACCAATAGCGAGTAATGGGTATACCTTCCACGCGCTCCGCTTGATCGCCAAGTTTCTTTTCCCACTTCTCGAAATCGACGGTCCCGGGGAACGGCGTCATCATCACGAATTGCGCGAAGGTGATGTCGGCTTTTTCCGCCAAGGCTGCCGTGGCGGCGAACGTCTCGGGACGATCCGTGGGCAGGCCGAATATGAATGACCCAAGAACATGGACACCGTGACTTCTGAAGGTCTTCAGCCGTTGAGCAAGTTCGTCGCCCGCGAGATTGAAGTCCTTGTAAACCGCCTTCAATCCTTCCGGGGTGACAGCCTCAACACCCACCAAGGCCCCCTTAATGTTGGCTTTCTTCATGGCGGCGAGGAACTGGGGGTCCTCCGCAGCTTCCATAGTGATTTGCGTGTAAAAGACCATGTCTGGAGGTAACTGGGCCAGCTGCTCCATCAGCCGAAATCTCTCGGCCCGAAGCGACGCAAGCTCATGCGTGCGCTGGTGGTTGTTGTGGCGCCGTGCGAGTTCGATGTCAGTTAGCGTTACTGGATAGAAGTTGTCGTCCGCCAAGGCAACAAAGCGGTAACCCATCCGACGTAAGGTGACAATTTCTTCGACCACTGAGTCAGCGTTGCGCATGCGCGGCACTTGTCCATCGGTTCTCCATACGGAGCAAAAAGAGCAGTGCTTCGGACAACCTCGCAAAGTCTGCACCGATGCCCACATGTACTTTCCAGGTTCTAAGAGGTCCCACCGCGCCTTAACGAAGCGATCGGCTGAAATTCGGCCTCCGTCGTAAATCCGATCCGGTCGCCCACTTTCACAATCAGCCAGGACCTGTGGCCACGCGCCATCGCCATCCCCTTGTACGACCGCATGAGCTCCGCCCCGATCAAACGCTTCTTCTGGAAAGAGCGTGGCATGAATGCCTCCAAAGACAACCCAAGCTCCGCGCTCCCGAGCTGCCCTGCCGAGTTCATAGCCGCGCAGCGCATTACCCGTGTGAATTCCGATACCTACCGCATCTCCGGCCTGCAGGCGCGACACATCGAAGCGCTCCAGGGTTTCATCCGCAATTACGGGCTTGCCAAAGGCCAACGGAGTAGCCGCCGCAAGAACAAAGAGCCAGCGTGGAGTGATGACACC
>DASTSI010000271.1:0-3155 GCA_035760745.1 Nitrospira sp.
TCTGGTGTTCTTGTCGAAAACGGCATGGCAGGCACTGGCTGACCGGGCCAGGGCCAAAGGACTCAGGTTCTTTCAGCAGCCTCGTGTCCGATTTCCGGGAACGAGGATCGAGCACCACACCTTTTTCCTGCAGGACTCGTCGCAAAACCTCCTCGAATTCAAACACTACACCCACGAATCGGCGATTTTCGGCGAGCGAGAGTGGCGCGAGGTCGGCGACACCGAGGCGACCGACTAGCGAGCGCCGCCGGCGCTTGACCATCGCGCTTGTCCTCGGGCCCGACTTTACGAGGTGGCCCGGGGTAAGGTCTCTTTCGCCATGCGCTGGAGGATCCGCTCGTAGCGGCGGGTCAGCGCCGGCGTCTTCCGGAGCGGATCGTAGCGGAGCGGGGAGGGAAGAATCGCCGCCAGCCAGACCGCCTCATCGACGGTCAAGTCCCGCACGGACTTGTGGAAATGATGCCGTGCGGCCGCTTCCGCTCCGTAAATGCCGTATCCCCACTCCGCGACGTTCAAGTACAGTTCCAGAATCCGGTCCTTGGACAAATGCTGCTCGAGCGAGCGCGTGATCAAGGCTTCATGCACCTTTCGGAGCAAGGAGCGCTCCGACGAGAGATAGAGATTCTTCGCGAGTTGTTGCGTGATCGTGCTGCCGCCGCGTTTGAGCTTCCCCTTTTCCAAATCGTACAACGCCGCGTCCTTCATCCCTTCCCAGTCGAATCCTTCATGGACGAAGAACAACGCGTCCTCTGCCGCCACGACGGCATGCCGGAGATGAACGGGAATCCGGCCGAGCGGGACCCAGATCCACTGCCGGCCGGTCGATCGACCCTCCATTTGGGCCTGGGCGCGCCGGCTCTCGATGAGCGCGGTCGTCGTGGGGTTCGTATGGCGGAGGCTTGCCACGTCGGGCATGGTGACCAGCCAGACGAAGCCCAGCATCAGCGGAAGCGCCGCGCACAACAGCGAGAGGAGCACCAAGCCGGTGCGACGACGTCGGGTTGACTTTCGCATGCAGGGATCGGTATCAAAAGGCCGATGCAGGATCAAGGCATCGGATGAAAATTTTGCGTGCCGAGTTTATCAGAAGCTGCGTCGCATCCGAACAGTTTCCGCAGGCAGACGGGATTCAGATCGCCTTCGTCGGCCGGTCGAACGTCGGGAAGTCGTCCCTGATCAATTCGCTGCTGCAGCGCAGAGGTCTGGCGAAGGTCAGCAAGACTCCGGGAAAGACCCGCGCCGTGAACCTCTTTTCCGTCACGACCGACGACGCGGGACTGCCGCGGTTCCTGCTCGCCGACCTGCCGGGATACGGCTATGCCAGGGTCTCGAAGGCCGTGCGCGCGCAATGGGCTCCGCTGATCGAGGACTACCTCACCGGGCCGATCCGACCCGGGGCCGTGGTCCTCCTCGTGGAAAGCCGGCATCCCGCGAGAGATCAAGAGACCATTGAATGGCTTCGATCGATCGGCCGCCCGCCGCTCGTTGTGGCGACGAAAGTCGACAAGCTGAAGCCGAGCGAGCGGATGCGGACGCTCCGTTCGCTGCAGGCGGGTCTCGGCATTTCGGACGCCGATTCGTTCATCGGGTATTCGTCTGTGACCGGTGAGGGGCGGGATCAGCTGTGGGCGGCGCTGAAGCAGCGGCTGACTCGAATTTGATCTCAATGTAGGCCCTGTTCTTCAATTCCGAGAGCCAGGATTGAAACATGTCCTCGCTCTTTTGCTGGAAGACGAGCGACTGGATTTCCATCCTCACTTCATCGTAGGGCCGGAACTGTTTGGGCTTCTTGTCCTCCAAGCGGACGATGTGTAGGCCGTCGGGCGACTCGATGACGTCGGAGATCCCGCCCGGCACCAGTTTGGAGACGGCTCGTTCGATCGCGGGCAACAATTCGCCTTGGCGGACCAACCCCAGTTTTCCGCCCCGCGCCGCCGTGGGCCCGTCCGAATAGCGAAGCGCCAGATCCTCGAACGATTCTCCCTGCTTCAACAGCTTCGTCACCTCTTCCGCTTTTTGGCGCGCGCTGGAGAGGTCGTCGGACGAGAGCGGGCGGATCAAGATCTGGCTCAGCGTATATTCCTCGGGCAGCGAGAACCGATCCCGGTGTTCGGTGTAGTAGCGCCTCATTTCGGGGTCGGCCACCATGACGCCGCTCCGGACTTCACGGTCCACGACCTTGAGCAACGTCAATTGCTCGCGAACGCCCTTCAGACTCACCGAATCCGTATCGTCGATTTTTTCTCCCTGCTGTTTCAACTGATGGACCGCCTGCTTGACTTCCTGGTCGCTCACGTCGACGGATTTCGCCTTCGCTTCCTGGAGCTGCAACCGCCGCTCGATCATGGCCGTGAGCGCCTCGGATTCCGCGGTCTTGATTCGGCGCTCTAATTCCGGCCCGCGATAGCGCTTCCGCAGCCGTTCGATCTCGGGCTTCAATTCCCGCTTGACGTCGGACAGCATGATCAAATCCGTGTTGACGACCGCCACGATCCGATCTTCGAGCTGGGCCGCGTCCGAAGCGGGGCCGAATGGCGCGTTCGCCAGCAAGAGAAGAAGGGCCAGCTGCAAGGGCCTCATGAAGATTGCGCGGATCATGGCAAAGGGAAAGGCGCGGATCGACGCCCGACACACGGCGGGTTGCCCCGTTCCATATCGGCGTGATTCTACAGGATTGAATCGGGAAGGAGGAAGAGGCTCTGCGCGAGACCGACCCGGCCGAAGGAACGTTTCAACATCCGGCCGTCACCGGTTGGCGACGTCGCTCCCGCCATATCGAGAGGCATCGGCGATCTTGACGACGGCCTTGGCGCGGATATCAGCGATCACATCGTCGAATCGCTTCTGCCGCTTTTCGTTGAGAAGTTCTTGTCGGAGGCGCTCGCGGATCGCCAAATCCGCCTGAATGATCTCGGGATCGAGCGGCGTGATCTTCACCAGGTAATAGCCCGCTTCCGTCTTGATCGGCGCGCTGATCATGCCCGGCTTCAACTGGTGAATCACTTCATCGACTTCCGGGGGCACCAGATCCTTGCGATAAGGGCCGAGATCGCCGCCGTTGGCCCTGGTCTTGGTGTCGATCGAGTAGCGCTGCGCAAACTTGCCGAAATCGCCCCCCTGGTTGACCTGCTTTTCCAGGTCCTTCGCGGCGGGAT
>DASTSI010000272.1:0-7941 GCA_035760745.1 Nitrospira sp.
TGATCGACTGGGCGTTGGCCATGAGCCCCGTCGGCCAGGTGCTGATCGAGCAGTCGTTGATCGGATGGAAGGAATACGAGCTCGAGGTCATGCGGGATCTCAAGGACAATGTCGTGATCGTCTGCCCGATCGAGAATCTCGACCCGATGGGCGTTCATACCGGCGACAGCATTACCGTAGCGCCCGCCATGACGCTGACCGACAAAGAGTACCAGCGGATGCGAAACGCCGCGGTGCGCATCATCCGAGAGATCGGCGTCGATACCGGGGGGTCCAACATTCAGTTCGGGGTCAACCCCGTGAACGGCGAGATGGTCGTCATCGAGATGAATCCTCGCGTCTCCCGGAGCTCCGCGTTGGCCTCCAAGGCCACGGGATTTCCGATCGCGAAAATTGCGGCCAAACTGGCCGTCGGGTATACCCTGGATGAAATCACCAACGACATCACGGGCGTGACGAAAGCGTCCTTCGAGCCGACGATCGATTACGTCGTCGTGAAGATTCCTCGCTTCGCGTTCCAAAAATTCAGAGGCGCCGATCCCATCCTGACGACCCAGATGAAATCCGTGGGGGAAGTGATGGCCATCGGCCGGACGTTCAAGGAATCGTTGCAGAAGGCGATTCGCTCGCTGGAATTGGACCTCAACGGTCTGGCGTCCCGCTTAGGGCTCGACCGGGGTGTCCCGCAAGGATTCGATCGCGATGCCGCGATCGATCGGGTCCGCCAGCAGCTCCGCACGCCGATTCCCGAGCGGATCTGGCACATGGCGGATGCCATGCGCTTGGGGCTCACCAACGAAGAATTGTTCGGCTTGACGAAGATCGATCCCTGGTTCCTGGAGCAACTGCGGGACCTCGTTCGCTTCGAATCACGATTGGCGGAGGCGGCACACGAGACTTCCGGCACCCTCGAAGGCTCCCTCCTGTGGGAGGCGAAAGAACTCGGGTTCTCCGATGAGCGGATTGCACAACTCGCCGGCGTCCCGGTTTCATCGGTACGTAGCCAGCGGGGTTGGCCCGGTGGGAACGGCCGAAGCGTGACGTATAAGCGAGTCGATACCTGTGCCGCGGAGTTCGAGGCGCATACGCCGTACCTCTATTCGACCTACGGCAGCGAGTGCGAATCCCGTCCCACGGACCGGCAGAAAGTGATCATTCTCGGAGGCGGGCCGAACCGGATCGGGCAAGGCATCGAGTTCGACTATTGTTGTGTGCACGCGGCGATGGCGCTGCAGGACGAGGGCATCGAAACGATCATGGTCAACTGCAATCCCGAGACGGTCAGCACGGACTACGACACCTCGGACCGCTTGTACTTCGAACCGTTGACCGAGGAAGACGTGCTCAACATCGTGGCCCGGGAGCAGCCGCTGGGCGTCGTGCTTCAATTCGGCGGACAGACGCCGTTGAAACTCGCGTTGCCGCTGTCCAGAGCCGGGGTCCGCATCCTGGGCACGAGCCCGGATGCCATCGATCGAGCCGAAGACCGGGAGCGGTTCAGAGAATTGTTGAATACCCTCGGGCTGCGCCAGGCGGAAAGCGGCATCGCGAGGTCTGTGGACGAAGCGGTACGTATCGCCTCCGACGTCAGCTATCCGGTCATGGTTCGGCCTTCATACGTGCTGGGCGGTCGCTCGATGCAGATCGTGTACGATCAGGCGGGCCTCCTCGATTACATGGTGTCCGCGGTCAAAGCCTCGCCCAAACATCCGGTTCTGATCGACAAGTACCTGTCCGACGCGATCGAAGTGGATGCGGATGCCATTTCGGACGGGAAGCAGGTGGTGGTTGCCGGCATCATGGAACACATCGAAGAGGCAGGCGTCCATTCAGGCGACTCGGCCTGCTCATTGCCGCCTTATTCCCTGAGTCCCGGCGTAGTGGAGGAAATCCGACGCCAAATGACATCGCTCGCCCTCGAACTCGGCGTGGTCGGCCTGATGAACGCGCAATTCGCGGTGAAAGGCGAGAATATTTATGTGCTCGAGGTGAATCCCCGAGGCTCGCGCACCGTACCGTTCGTAAGCAAGGCGATCGGCGTGCCGCTCGCCAAGTTGGCGATGAAAACGATGATCGGGCGCAGTCTTCGGGAACTGGGCTTCACCCAAGCGAAAACACCCCTTCATCTCTCGGTGAAGGAATCGGTGTTCCCGTTCAACAAATTTCCGGGTGTTGACGTCCTGCTCGGACCTGAGATGAAATCGACGGGCGAAGTCATGGGCATCGACACCGATTTCGGTTGGGCCTATGCCAAGGCCCAGGCCGGGGCGGGGGCCGTGCTTCCGACCGGCGGCACCGCGTTCATCAGCGTGAAGGAAAGCGATCGTGCGGCTGCGTTGGAGGTCGCCACACGGCTCCAGCGATTGGGCTTCTCGATTCTCGGCACCGACGGAACTGCCGCCTACCTCAGGGATCAGGGACTCCAGGCGAAGACGGTGTTGAAGGTGAACCAGGGCCGTCCCCATATCGTGGACCACATCAAGAATGGGGAAGTCGCCTTAGTTGTCAATACCGTCAAGACGGCATCCGCGCATCATGATTCGCTCTCGATCCGGCGGGAGGCCTTGAACAAGGGGTTGGCCTATTTCACCACGATGCGGGGGGCGAGGGCCGCCGTGATGGGCATCGAGGCCAT
Source organism: Nitrospira sp. (assembly GCA_035760745.1). Taxonomy (GTDB): domain Bacteria; phylum Nitrospirota; class Nitrospiria; order Nitrospirales; family Nitrospiraceae; genus Nitrospira_C. The sequence continues at coordinate 2,636 of DASTSI010000272.1, forward strand.
CCTAAAGAAAGAGCTCGGCATCAAGACCCTGCAAGAATATCACGGAACGTCCGGAGGATCAGCGTAGCATGCCCACACCGATCACCAAGAAAGGGTACGACGCGTTGAAAGCTGAACTCGATCGACTCAGGAAGGTCGAACGCCCCCGCGTGATCGAGGCGATCGCCGAAGCGAGAGCGCATGGCGATTTGAGCGAAAACGCCGAGTACGACGCGGCCAAGGAACGTCAGGGCTTCATCGAATCGCGTATCGCGGAGATCGAAACCAAGCTGGCCGACGCCCGCGTGGTGGAGACGGCCGGACGAACGTCCGATACGGTGGTGTTCGGGGCCACGGTACTGCTGATCGAACAGGAAACACAGTCGAAACGGCAATACACGCTCGTCGGTCAGGACGAGGCCGACATGAAATTCAACCGCATTTCCATCCAATCACCGGTCGGCCGCGCGCTGATCGGGAAGCGGGTCGGCGATTTCGTCGAGGTGACTACTCCGGCGAAGGTCGTGGAATATGAAGTGCTGGAAATTCGGTTCGAAGAGCTGTAACCCGTAACCATTCCCCGCATCTGAGGCTGCCAGAGTGGCGCGTCCTCTCGCCCTCATCACGCTTCTCACCGATTTCGGCGACAGCGATTGGTTCGTGGCCGCCATGAAAGGCGTGATCCTGTCGATCAATCCCCAGGCGACCATCATCGATCTTTCCCACCGCATACCGGCTCATGCCGTCGAGGATGGCGCCTATGTATGGAAGTCCTGCTACAGATATTTTCCCCCCGGAACGGTACACATCGCCGTCGTCGATCCCGGTGTCGGAACCAAGCGCCGGCCGCTAATCGCCCACAGTGCACGCTATTTCTTTTTCGCCCCCGACAACGGTCTGCTGACCTGGGTCGCGGGGGAGGAAGATGACCTCGAAGTGCGGAGCATCGAAAACAAGCACTACCGGTTGGAATCGGAGGGGAACACGTTCGACGGGCGGGACGTCTTTGCGCCGGCGGCCGCGTGGCTCACCAAGAATCAACCGGTTGCCTCGTTCGGACCCATCGTCGAATCCTATCGGACCTTTCCCCGCGCCGTGCCGCGGTGGGTGTCCGGAAAGCTGGTCGGTGAAGTGATGTATGTCGACCATTTCGGCAACGTCATCAGCAATGTAACGGCTGCTCACCTTGCCGAAGTGCGGGACGCCAAGAAGCGGCCGGATGCAAACATCCGGGTCGGCGATCAGGTCATCGACGGACTGGTAGAAAGCTACAGCGAGGGAGATCCCCAGCAGCTTCGGGCGCTGATCAACAGTAATGGAAATCTGGAATGCTTTCTCAAGGAAGGGAGCGCCGCCGCCCGCTTCGCCATCGGCCGCCACACGGTGGTCGTTCTGGAATAGAAGGGCAGCGGGCGTTACAGAGAGGCGACGACCAGGCGGAGGAGACCGGAAAGATCTTCCGTGTCCGTCGACGGGGCAGCCCGATTGGTCAGGCGATTGTAGCCGGCCTCCAGTGAAATCATGGTCGTCCAGTGATGAAACTCCTGGACATCCCAGGCGAGACTTCCCATGCCTCCGACGGTTCCGGCGTCGATCAGCCCGTCGCTTGAGCGGGTCCCGGTGTAGTTCCCCATGGCGGTGATCAACAAGCGGCGGCTTTGCTTGTACTGCATCGAGAGCGAGAAGGAAGGAGAATCGATGCGGACGCCAGACCAGTCCTGCTGCTCGGCGCGATAGGCGAACGTCGGCGAGATCGTGAGCGTGTTGATCGGTCTGAATGAGGCGGTCACGATTTGGAGATTGACCCGACTCTCGGCACCGTTGCGGAGGAGATCGCTGCCCACGATATAGCTCGAGGCCAGACGCGCGTTCCAGCGGGCGGTATTATAGACGACGGCCGCCTCCAACAAATGGTTCGCCGTCCGTTGAGGCGCGACGCCGACGGGATCGAGCGCGCTCGCCAGAGAGGTCCGGGAATAGGTCAGGGAGAGGTTCGGCCATGCCGGTTTGTTCCACATCAACGCGACCCGTTCGTATGTCTGCTCGAAGCGTGATCTCGTCATGTCGCCCGCGACGTTGTTCCATTGCTGCCCGACGCTGCTCCGGATCGTCGTAAGTCCGCTCTTCCATTCCCCCCACATCTCCCGTACGGCTTGGTCTCCTCCATTGTAGAAGGTCTGTCCGGCGATTCGGTAGGTCATTCCGTAGCGAACGGAGCCATTCACACCGGTCAACCCGATCCTCATCATGCGGCCGGCCGCGTCGTCTCTGGCGTAGCCCGGTACTTTGGAATCCAGCCACCCGCTCCCGCCCTGATTGTTCGCCACCTCGGTTTCCGTGATAAAGCTGCCTTTGAGCCATGTTGTCGAAGCGAGAATTCCCTGGGTGCGGGGACGCTCCGTCTCGGGAGTGAGATCGCGGAGCCGAGTCGGGCCGGTCGGTGGGACGAAGAAGGTTGGTGTGAGCGTCGTGCGATACAGCGGGGAAGACGTTCCTGATTGGCCGGCCTGCTGCTCCTGACCGGTGAACCAGGATGACCCGCGTTGAGCGACGCTATCGGCATCTCCTCCGGCCATCAAGGGAGAGGCCAGGAGCGCCGACAAAACGACGAGGATCAGGATCAGGAGAATACGCATGTTCACGTCCCGGGAACGACCGTACACGTGAAGTCTAGCACTCGCGATACGTGATCTAAGCCGTTGAAATTAAGCGACTTTAGCGTTCTTTGTGCGGCGCATCCTAATCTCTGCCTGGAATCGCTTCAATTCCTGACCGGTAAGAACTGTGTAAAGCTTTTTGTGTAGAGGAAATGCGCGGTCTAGCGCATTCCTCGATTGGTGACGGCTGCTTCGATTGATTCGGACATGATCGAGACCATGCGTGCGAGCGTTCGCACATCCGTGTTCAACGGCGGCATGAGCACGATGATATGGCCCAGCGGGCGAAGGATGAGTCCACGGTGTCTCGCCTCCCGGGCGACGAGATGACCGATGCGGGTTTCGAGCGGGAAGGGCGTCTTCGTTGCACGATCGAGGACGAGTTCGATCCCGCACATGAAGCCTCGTTGTCGGACGTCGCCGACATGGGGCATCGAGCGCAAGGGGTCCAACATGCGACGAAGCGCTGCGATCTTGGGCTTGAGTCTCGGGAGCGTGCGCTCCCGTTGAAAGAGGTCGAGATTGGCGGACGCGACGGCGCAGCCCAGCGGATTGCCGGTGTAGCTGTGCCCGTGAAAGAACGTTTTGAAGTCCTCGAAGTTCCCCAGGAACGCCTCGTAGATCTTCTCGGTCGTCAGCGTCGCCGCCAGCGGCATGTAGCCGCCTGTCAATCCTTTGCTGATCGCCATGAGGTCGGGTGTCACATCTTCGTGTTGGCAGGCGAACATCTTTCCCGTTCGGCCGAAGCCGGTCGCCACTTCATCGGCGATCAAAAGGACGTCGTGTCTCGTGCACAATTCCCTGATTCGTCGCATGTAGCCGTCTGGAGCAGTAATCATGCCTGCCGCAGCTTGCACAAGCGGCTCAATGATGAATCCCGCGAGTTCACGGTGTCTTTGCGAGAGGATTTCCTCGATTGGCGCGAGGCACGCGAGCTGACACGATGGATACGACTTGTTCAACGGACAACGGTAACAGTATGGCGAATCTGCGGCGAGTGTGGGAAAAATGAGAGACTTGAAACGTGAATGAAACAGCTCCAAGTTTCCGACGCTCACTGCGCCGATCGTATCGCCGTGATAGGCCAGCTTCAGATGCAGGAAGCTGTTCTTCGGTCCAGCACCGGGCGTCCGCTGCTGCCAATACTGAACCGCCATCTTGAGCGCGACTTCCACCGCGGTTGATCCATCGTCGGAATAGAACACACGGGTGAGCCCTTTCGGCGCGATGCGGACCAACTGCCGCGCCAACCGGATTGCGGGGGGATTGGAGAGACCGAGCAACGTGGAGTGGGCGATTCGATCGAGCTGTCGCTTGACGGCCCGGTCGAGCGTGGGGTGGCGATGCCCGTGGATATTGACCCAGATGGACGAGGTGCCGTCCAGATACTTCCGCCCGTGGGTGTCGATGAGATAGGGTCCGATCCCCCGCTCGATGATCAAGGGGTCGTCGGCTTCCCATTCCCGCATCTGCGTGAACGGGTGCCACAGATACTGCCGATCCCAGGCCGCGAGTTGCTTGGACGCCGATCTTGTCGTCATGGACATCAGGCGGGTCATCAGCCGCCGCTGATCAGTGAAATGCTTCACTCATCAAACGCTTAGCTGATGCTGTCCGACGATCGATGGATCGCGGTGTCGCCGCGCGCGCCTCATTATAGAGAGGGGGTCCATTCTTTGACAACCTGGGAGGCAGTTACTATAATGAACCGATTTTGTTCTGAAATGAGCTAGGATTTGCAAAGCCTTATACGCAATTTCTCGATTATCGCCCATATCGATCACGGCAAATCGACCCTCGCTGACCGGTTCTTAGAAGCTACTGGCGCTGTCACTGCTCGAGAGGCTAAAGACCAGATCCTGGATGCCATGGATCTGGAGCGCGAGCGTGGCATTACCATCAAAGCCCATGCCGTGGCGATCCGGTATCGTGCCAAGGACGGGCGCACCTACTCATTGCACCTGATTGATACGCCGGGTCACGTCGATTTCACCTACGAAGTCTCTCGAAGCTTGGCGGCCTGCGAAGGAGCGCTCTTGCTGGTCGATGCCACCCAAGGGGTGCAGGCCCAAACGATCGCGAACGTGAACCTCGCGATGGCCAACAAGCTGGCGATCATCCCGGTCATCAACAAGATCGACTTGGCCAGCGCCGACGTTGAAAACACCAAACGTTCCATTTCGGAAGTGCTCATGCTCGAATCGAGCGACGCCATTCCGATCAGCGCGAAGGAGGGACGCGGGGTCCCGGAGGTGCTGGAAGCGATCATTGAACGGATTCCCCCGCCCTCGGGCGATCCCCACGCCCCGCTGAAGGCCCTGATCTTCGATTCCTGGTTCGACAACTACCAAGGGGTCATCGTCCTGGCGCGCATCGTCGACGGCACCCTCCGGCCCGGGATGAAGATCCAGGTCATGTCGAACAACCGCACGTTCGAGGTGATGGAAGTCGGCCAGTTCACGCCGAAGCGGACGAAGAAGACGGAGTTGCTGACCGGCGAGGTCGGCTATGTCTGCGCGAATATGAAAGAAGTCGCCGACGTGAAAATCGGCGACACCCTCACCGACGCGGTGCAGCCGACCGCCGAGCCCTTCCCGGGCTACAAGGAAGTGAAGCCCCTCGTCTTCTGCGGCCTGTACTCGACCGATACGTCGAAGTACGAGGATCTCC
>DASTSI010000273.1:0-12017 GCA_035760745.1 Nitrospira sp.
AATCGCGAGCCTCGATGGCTCGCGCGCCGAGGAGGGGAACGCTCGGGCTTGCGCTCGGGACCGGAACTCGGTGAGGGATCATCCGACCGTAAAGGAGCCTTGGTGATGATGAGGACGGCGACCGCGCAATCGGGCCAGCGGCGGTTGATGCATCGGCGGTTTGTGCAGGCTTTGCAGCACGAACACCTGACCTGTCTCAAGGGGGATTGCGGCGGGCCGATGCAGGTGACCGACATGACGCCGCACAACGCCCGGATCAAGACCTATCACGCCGAATGCGAGCGATGTCACGCCGCGGAACAGATCACGGGGCACGAAGACACCGGGCCGCCCTGGGACGTCGCGTCGATCACGATGATGGCGGAAATGCATCTTCTTCACGATCAGCCGACCTGCCCGTTCGACGACACGCCGATCACGTTCACCTCGATGCCCAATCCTCGGCGCCAAGCGCGCTATCGGCTCTCGTGTTATTACTGCGGAAGACAGACGGAGATGAACTGGCCGCCTCCCGAAGCCAAACGGTAACGAGACCGATTGCCGGCTTCGGAATTTAACAAAGAAGCACGGGCGGCATACCTCCTCAGTTACTTCCCGAACGCCTTCTTCAATAGCGGCTCGATCTCCCCTTTGGCCGCCATGGGATCCAGGATATCGGTGTCGCCGTAGAACTGGCCGTCGATGAAGACTTTCGGCAACGTCGGCCAATTGGTCATCTTCGTGAGCACCTCGCGCTTCCCCGGCTGTGACAGGACGTCGATGACCTCGTACGGGTACCCATACTTGTCGAAAAACTGCATCGTTTCACGGGTGAACCCGCACATCGGCATCGTCTTGGTTCCTTTCCCATAGATCAAGATCTTATGCAGCTTCACTTCCTTTTGAATCTCTTCCTCGATGGGGTCTGCCATTGTCCGCCCTCCTTCGTTGAGCGTGGGGCATGCCTCTCCGCTATTCCTGCCCCGTCTTCGCCGTGATCTCCAGGGCGTGGATGCGTCCATCCTTCAGCGGCGCATCGAGCGCTTGGTAAATCAGACGGTGTCGATCCAATAGACTCTTTCCGGCAAACACGTCGGACACGACCACGACTTTCAGATGATCCATGGTGCCGGTCCGGTCCGTGACGGTCACAGTGGCATCCGGCATGACTTGGCGTATGTAGGTGGCGACGGTCTCTGCCGTGATCATGGACGTCCTGGGAGGAGGATACCGTAGCCGCTCCGCCAAACGCAATTTCTCCGGTTCTGCCGGGACGTTGTGCAAACAAGACGACTACCCATGACCACCGCGAGTGCGATCTGATCCACGCTGAATCGATTTGGATTCGTTTTGCATTGATGAGTGCGTCCGCTTCTTCCGTTCGGATTCTGTAACAACGCGGTATTTAGCACAGTTTTTCGCCTCCCTGCTTTTGGTATGAAACTTGGGAATGACGAGCGGACAACGGCATTCGGAAGGAGGGCAGCTTGTCGAGTATCGTCACGGTCACCGCGCTCGCCGTCTTGCTCAGTTCACTCCTCTTACTCCGTCGAATTTGGTGAGCAGGATGGGACCGGGGGACATCAGCAGTCACCGTGGTGGTGGATATCGCGCGCTGGTGGTGGAAATGAACCGACGGATCGGCCGGTCATCGCGGGGCCGGAGCACAAGAGCGTGGAGAATCAGCCGCGCCGAACAGTTTCTTCAATGGCACACCGGTTGCTCTCCTCCGGCGTAGCCACCATGACGACGGAGCGGATGCAGGCCACAACCCTATCACGACCAAGGAGGACATCATGGGAGAATTCACCTCGGGATTTTTCATGGGCGACAAGGCGACGAACGGGCGCGTGCTCGTGGTGGACGACGAAGCGGATATCCGCAAGGTGGTTCGCATGACTCTGCAAAAAGCCGGCTATGACGTGTTGGAAGCGGAGAACGGAGAAAAGGCGATCGAGACGATCAATGCCGGAGAAAATCGCCTGTTGCTCGACGTCGTGATCTGCGACATCCGGATGCCAAAAATCAATGGAGTGGAGGCCATCGCCTACTTCCGGAGCCAGTATCCCCGCGTGCCCGTCATCGTCCTCACCGGGTTCCCGGATACCGACATGGCGACGTCAATGCTCCGCCAGGGAGTCGTCGACTATCTCGTCAAACCCGTGGAGGGCGAGAAGCTGCGGGAAGCGGTGGCGCGGGCCATGGAACAGCGCGAACTCGCGCATCTATAATGAGCCGGACCACGTACGGCGCGGGGAAGGACCCCTCTCGGCCCTTCCCCGCGCTCCGGAGTGAGCCGTGCAGTCTCTGACGGATAGGACGGCCACATCTGCCATGGCTCCGACCACGGTCGCGATCCTCGGAGCCGGCCGCGGAGGGAGCGCCCTCCTGGACCTGCTGCACCAAATCCCCGCCATCGAAATCGCCGGCATCATGGACCGCGACCCTGCGGCCCCGGGGCTTCGTCGAGCGCGAGAGCTCAAGATTCCCATCACGAACCGCGCGGAGGACCTCATCGCGAATCCCGATGTCGACCTCATCATGGACGTCACCGGAGATCCGGCCATGGAAGGCGTCATCCACCGACACAAAACTCCGGGCACCGATGTCCTGAACGGCTCGACGTCGCGTGTGCTGTGGGAGCTCGTCCGGCACGAGGCCGGCCTCCAAACCGAGCTGTTCCAGGCGGAGAAACTCGCCGGGATGGGCTCGTTCGCCGCCGGCATCGCGCACGATATCAACAACCCTTTGCAGTTGATTCTCGGCCTGGCCGAGAATCTCGTCGACGAACGAGACCTCACGGTCGTCCACGAGCAGGCGAAGGAGATCATCGACGCCGTCCGCCGCACCAGCGCGATCTGCCGGGATCTGACTTACTACGCAAGAAAATCGTCCAACCGGGACGACATGATCGTCAATCTAAACGGGCGCCTCGAGGAGGCCCTGAAGATCGCGCGCTACGCGACGAGCTTCCACGATATCGTCGTCCTCGCGCAGTACGAGCCGGGGGCTTGCACGAAAGGCAACCCCGATGAGCTGCTCCACGCGTTCGTCAACCTGATCACCAATGCCGTCCAAGCGATGGATCAAGAAGGCGGCACCTTGACCCTGAAGACGAAGATGCAGGATGGTACCGCTCACATCAGCATCAGCGATACCGGATGTGGGATGCCGCCAGAGACGCTCGACCGGATCTTCGAGGCCTTCTTCACGACGAAGGAGCCGGGTAAAGGCACCGGCCTCGGGCTCTACAACGTGAAGACGATCGTGCAGAAGCTGCACGGCACGATTACCGTGGACAGCCAGGTGGACAAAGGCACGACTTTCACCATCATGCTTCCTTCCGAGGAGGAGGTTCGACCGTGACGTCCGCAGTCGGCCGGCGGTCCTCCACGCGAGGCTGGAGGCTGCGCACCAAGCTGATCGTCTCGATGCTGCTCGTCGGCGTCGTGCCGCTGCTCGTCGGGCTCGGGATGGCGTTCTGGCAGGGATCGAACGAGATCCACGAAGTGAGCGGAGAAAGTTTCAAAGCTCTCGCCACCGAAGCGGCAAGAAAACTCGACATTCTGATGGGAGAAGAAATCGCGAGGACCTCGCGGATCGCGTCGGATCCCTTGATCGTCAAAGAATTGGAGCGGCGCCGCGACGCCCTTCACGGTCCTCAAGCGGCGTCCGTGGGCTCCTTTGACGAGCTCCAAGCGAAATGGGAAGCCAAGGAGCCCGGCGCGGTCAAATCGATCACTGAAAATGCGCTCGCCGCCCTGCTGCTGGAGTATTACACGGGTGCGAGAAGCGAGCCCGATCAGCTTATTCCCCAGGTTGTGCGCGGAGCCACGAAGATGTTGTTCTTGACGGACATCGAGGGGCATCTCGTGGCGGCGCTGACGGCGCGGCCGCATTTCTCCAATGCCGATCGAGCCTGGTGGAAGGGGACCTACAACAAGGGCATCGGCCAACTGTACATCGAGGACGTCTATTACGACAAGGAGGCCGAGTCGTATGCCTTCTCCATCTCGTTGCCCGTCATGGACAGTTTACGGTACGAGGCCCTAGGAGTCCTTCACCGGGTCATCGATGCCAAAGAATTCTTTTCCCCCTCCACGCAGCCCGTTCGGTTCGGGAAGACCGGTCACGTCATGCTGATCGACAGCCGGGGCGTCGTCATCAGCTGTCCAATTCTTCCCACGGGCGTGACGTTGTCCGACATGACGCTGCTCCCGCTCGTCACGCCGCTTCACCCCGGATGGGCGAAAGCCCCGAGCGACGGTCATGGAGGACACTCCACCTCGATCATCGGCTTTGCCCCGCTGCCGGAGACGAGCCGGAACACGAACGGCACGTTGGATCTCGGGTCATGGCACACGTTCGTCTGGCAGTCGTCGGACGAGTTGTTCGGCCCGATCAAGCATCTCTTCACCTGGATGACCGTGTTCGGCTCGATCGCCGTCGCGCTGCTGGCGACCCTGGGATATCTGGCCGCTACGCGCATCGTCACGCCGATCCAACAGCTCCGGCAGGCCGCTCAGTCGATCGGCCGCGGGGAGCTCCGGCAATCGATCCAGATCAACACCGGCGATGAACTCGAGGCGCTGGCGGAAGAGTTCAACCGAATGAACAAACAACTCGAAGCCGCCTTCGCCGGGCTCAGCGACCAGGTCACCCTGAAGACCCAGGAAGTCCGCTACTTGCAGGAATCGACCGACCAGATTCTCGATGCCGTCCCTACGCCGATTCTGCTCATCGACGAGCAGGAGCGCGTCCAATATGTCAATCGGACCGGACGGGAGACCTTCGAACGGATCGGACTGCACCCGGATTCCGAGCGGCTCTTTGACATCCTGCCTCTCGAACCAGCCGATGCACAACGCTTCGACCGGGAATTGCATCGGCAATGCGGCAGAGAGACCGGCCCCATTGACAGGCCGCTCTTACCCGGCAGCCAGGTGCGGGATCCGCTGGCTCCCCAGGCCGGGATGGAATCTGCCGGCGAGAGGCCGGAGCTCCGGTTGGGCCAACGCCTCTATCACTATCAATGGTTCCGAGTCAGCGGCCGTCCGGGAGAATCCGACCGCATCGGGCTGGTGTTGCGTGATACGACGGAGGAAAGCCGGATGCAGGACACGTTGATCCAGGCCGAAAAATCCGGGAGCTTGGGCGTCCTCACCGCGGGCATCGGGCATGAGCTCAACAATCCCTTGTTTGGAATTCTCGGGCTCGGCGAAGCGATACAGGACGAGGGCGATTTGACGCGGGTGAAGTCGTATGCTCGGGATATCGTTCAACACGGAAAACGGATGGCGTCGATCATCAGGGATTTCACCGGCGTCACGACGCGCGAAACGACCGACTCCCGGCAGCCGCTGTTTCTGGAACGGGAGCTGGACCAGGTTTGGGCGTCGCTCCTCTCCAATCTCGATGAGTCGGCATTGACCGTCGAACGCGCGTATACGGGGAAGGCATGGGTCTTGGCCCCGCCGGACCAGCTGCGCCAAGCAATCAACAACGTGCTGTTGAATGCCGCGCAGGCGATGAACGGTCGCGGAACGCTGCGCCTGTCCACCGCGAGGGTCGATGGAGCCGTCGTCGCCACGATCGCCGACTCGGGGCCTGGCATCCCCTCACACCATTTGTCGAAGGTGTTCGATCCCTTCTTTACGACCAAAGGACAGGGTGAAGGGTCCGGGCTGGGACTCACCGTGGCCCGGCGGATCATCAGAAAGCTCGGCGGCGACATTCGTTTGGAAAGCCACGAGGGGCACGGCACATCCTGCATCATCACGCTTCCGGCCATGTCCTCCCCGCCGAAGGAGGTCTCATGCACCGTCTCCGATTCTCGCCTTTCGCAGCAGCCGTCATCGTTGTAGCGGCGTGCGGGATCAGTTGGCAAACTGCGTTTCCCGCCAAGGAGACCGCTCACCCGCCGCCTCCCGGCATTCCCCCGGAAAAAGTGGCCTCCTACGTTCATGCGGTGCTGCAGGCCGATCGCACCATCTACACCACGCAGGTCGTCAACCGGATGCAGGAAAAGGGCGTGGTGACGGCGGCGGAACATTGGGAACAAGACAACGCGCTGCCGCTGCCCGCGCAATTCCTTCAACATTCCGGCCGTATCGTGGCCGAGAGCGGCCAAGGTATCCGCTACCGCCTCATCGGATTGTCGCCCATCTACCAGCGGAACGCGCCGGCGACGGACTTCGAGCGCAAGGCGCTGGAGTCATTGAATCGAGCCCCCGACGCGCCGGTGACCGGGATCGTGACCAGCGGGCGGAAGCAGTATTTCCAGGCGATCTATCCGGACCGAGCCGTCTCCGCCGCTTGCGTCGCCTGCCATAACAGCCACCCGCTGAGCCCCAAGCGGGATTTCAAAGTGAACGACGTGATGGGAGGCATTGCGATTACCATTCCGCTGGAGTGACGGGAGACGATGTGTCGTAACAGATCGTCGGCCAATTGAGACGGAAGCGGCCCTTTGCCGGAGAGGCACTGTGAGGCGGGACGAACCGCCGACGAGCGCTAGGGCACGCTGGTCTTCTCCTCCGCCGCGGCCAGCACGCCGGTATGGTATTCCTCGCGATAAATCTGCAGAGCCGTAAGGAAGAGGCTCACGAGTACGGGTCCGATGAAGAGGCCGATGAGGCCGTAGAGGGCCAACCCCCCGAGGACGCTGAAGACGAGAAAGAGCACCGGCATCTGAATGTCTTTCCCGATCAGCCAGGGGCGCAGGAAGTGATCCACCGTCGAGACGACACCCGCCCCCCAGGCCAGCATGACCAGCGCCTTCCAGAGCGAAGCGCTCCACCACAGATACACCACCACCGGGACCCACACGAGCGCCGTGCCGCCGAACGGAACCGGCGCGAGGATGATCGTCAGCGCCGTGAGGACGATGGGAAAGGGTACCTGGAGCATGGCATAGGCGAGGCCCGCCAGCAGTCCTTGAACCAACGCCGTGACGAGCATGCCTTTGATCACGGCGCGCACCGTCAGATCGAGCCGGGCCATGATCTTGCGCTTGTGAGACTCCTCCATCGGGATGAGCTCATACAGCCCTTCGACCCAGTCTTTTCCTTCCTTGTACAGAAAGAACAGGACCAGCAACATGATGAAGAAGTCCGCGATCAACAGCAGCGTATTCTTGAGGAGTCCGCCCATCTGGTCCACGAAGAACTGACTGAGAAAACCGGCTCCTGCGAGAACCGATTGCTCCATCGACACTTCACGCAGTCCTTCCACCGAGAGGATCGCCCTCAGCCGCTCCCCGATGATGGGAATCGTCGAAATCTGTTCCGGAAGCCGCTCGAGCCCGCCGCCCGCAATCCACATGCGTATCGCATGCTCCGCGTCCCTCGTCTCCCTGACCAACAGCACGCCGACGATGATAAGCGGCACAACGACGATCGCCAGCACGACGACCGTCAGGACGGCCGCAGAAAGGGTGTCACGGCCTCCCAAGAGCACCGTCAGCCTGCCGTACAGCGGATAGGTGGCGTGGACGAGGAGAGCCGCCCAAAGTACCGGAAAGAGAAACGGTTGGAACACCAGCGCGATCTGATACAGCAGGAAGAGAAGGAGGGCGAAAAAGACGACGGTGAACGGCTGCGGTCGTGTCATGGGGACAGGGAAGCGGGCTGCTGCGTACCGGCTGTCTGGCGTGAAAGCAAACGTCCCACCCTCGCTCGCGAGGGGTGAGATTACCCGTTGGAATCCTTCTCGGCCGCGACGGCGTGCTTCGTCCGGTGCGAGCCCAATTCACGGACGGTCGCGGGCAATTTCGGCAACTCGTCGGGCCAGGAGGTGACGCCCATGTCGGTCACGCCCTGCATCTTGGCGCCCTCTTCCATCATCAGGACGGGGGCGTGCACTTCGCCGATCAGCACCGCCGTCTTCAGCAATTGCACGCGTTCGATGGCGGACACCTTGGCTTTGATGCGACCGCTGCTGATGACCGTGCCCGCGGTGATCGTGCCCTGTACCAATCCTTCTTCTCCGACGATGACTTGCCCTTTGGTATGGATGTCTCCATCCAGCCGTCCGTCGATCCGCACGGTGCCTTCGACGCGGATTTCGCCCTTCAACTGGACGCCCTTCGCCAGCAATGTGATGTTGTCGTCGCCCGAGAATCCGTTCTTCTTCATGAGACGCTCCTCTTACCCGGAATGTCAGCGCAAGCTTACACCAAGTTGCAGGCCACGCCTAGCACAATATCGAAACGATGAAGGTCGCGGCCCGCGCACGGCATCAGAGTCCGAACGTATGACGCAGCTTCTCCAGGAGCCCGCCGCCGTGGATCTCACAGTACACAGTCGGTTCGGTGCCCTCGATGAAGATTTCCGAAACCGGATCCGGACATTGCGACGTGGCCAACTGACCGGTCTTGGGATCAACCATGCGGGTCACGATTCCGGGGGGCGGGGCAAAGGAGGGCGACCGCCCGCGCACCATACGTTTGGCAAGTTCCATCCAAATCGGCAGCGCGGCCTGCGCGCCGGTCAGGCGCACGGGCTGCTCGTCGTCGAACCCGACCCACACGCCAATCACCAACTCAGGCGTGTAGCCGACGAACCAGGCGTCCCGGTAGCCGTCGGTGGTCCCCGTTTTGCCCGCAGCGCCTCCGTTCAGTCCCAGACTCTTGGCCTTGCTCGCCGTTCCTCGCTGCATGACGCCTTCGAGGAGCGACGTGACGAGATAGGCCGCCTGCGGGGAGACCGCCTGCCGGCGATCCGGGGTGGCGCTCCAGAGCACCGTGCCTTCCCGATCGGATGCCGCCCGCACGGCGGTCGGCCGAACCCAAATGCCGCCGTTCGCAATCGTCCCGTACGCTGTCGCGATGTCCAGGAGCGAAACCGAGGGGCTGCCGAGTGCGATCGAAAGGTCTTCGGTCAATGAACTGGTCACGCCGAGTTGGTGCACCAACTCGGTCACGGCGCGGGGTCCGACGAGTTGCGCAACCCGCACCGCCGGCACGTTGAGGGATTGCTCGAGCGCGCTGCGAAGCGTCACGTGCCCCCGGAACTGACGGTCATAATTCTTCGGCGACCAGGATCCGGTGTCGGACTCGAAGGTCACCGGCTCGTCCGCCAGCAGGCTTGCCGGCGTGAGAGGGGGCGTCCGGCCGTCGTGGCTCGCTTCGAACGCCGCGAGATACACGAACGGCTTGAAGAGCGAACCCGCTTGGCGACGCGCCTGCACGGCGCGATTGAACTGGCTCTGCCTGTAGTCGCGTCCTCCGACCAGCGCGAGCACCGAACCGCTCGCCGGCTCGAGCACGGCCACCGCCCCTTGCAACGGCTGCTCGGAGGCGGCCAAGGCCGGGTAACTGCGCTCCAGTCGCGCCAACCCCTGTTCCAACGCCTCGGTCGCGGCCTGTTGGACGAGGGCATCGAGCGTGCTATCGATCCGCAGGCCTTCGGGCAACGGCGTGCCGATGGTGTCTTCCACCTGCCGCAACACCGTATCGACGAAGTACGGCGCCTCGGCCAGCACGTCGTCCGGCGGCACGACCCGAACGGGTTGATTGACAGCGGCCTTCCACTCCTCTTCAGTCAGGCGTCCCTGGTCGCGCAGCACGCGGAGGACGACGTCTCGTCGTTGCGTTGCGAGTTGAAGATGCTTTGTCGGCGCATAGGTATTCGGCCCTTTGATGAGGCCGGCAATGATGGCCCGTTCGCCGACGGTCAGTTCGGAAAGGGACTTCCCGAAGTACCGATGCGCGGCCTCGCTGACGCCGTAAATGGAGACGAAGCCGGCTTGACCCAAGTAGATCTCGTTGAGATAGCTCTCGAGGATCTCCTGCTTGCTGTACTTGATTTCCAGCACGACGGCCGCGAGCGCCTCTTTGATTTTGCGGGCCAGCGTGCGCTGCGGGGAGTAGAACAGGTTCTTCGCCAGTTGCTGCGTAATCGTGCTGCCGCCTTGCACGACGCCGGCCCTGGTCACGTTTCTCCAGACCGCCCTCGCAATCGCGACCGGATCGATGCCGAAGTGGGAATAGAACCGGTGATCCTCGACCGCCAGCACGGCGTCGATGAGCGGGGCCGGAATGTCCGCAAGCGCGACCCATTCGCGAACCTGGCGCGACGACCCGCGAAACCCGCTGATCAGTTCGGGTTCGAGATGAACGGGAAACACCGGGCTCCCTTCGGGCATCGACAAGACCTCCACGATAAAGCCCTCATCAAGGGTCAGCTTCACGAGAATCGGCTTGATATGGCTTTCCGGCTGGCCGTGGAGGTAGATCACGAGAGCCTCCGCCCCCAGACGATACTCGCCGGGGGCGGTGACGTCGCCGTTCACGGAGCGGTAGCCGAGGCGTTCCAACCGCTCGATCAGGCGCGCTTCTTTGATGGAAATATCGGCCTTCAAAGCGAACGGCGCCGTATAGAGCCGGAGGGGCGGATGGTCCTCGCGCTTCGGCAAGTCGAGGAACGTGGCGAGATAGGCGCCGTAGGAGGCCAGCGCCAGGCATAGCACCGTGAAGAGGACCGCCATCCCCAGAGCCGCGCGTTTCACCCAGAACGCTTTGACCGCGCTTCTGATCGACATTCGCATGCTGTCGGACATGATACAGGACGGAAGCACGAACCTTCGCAAGGAGCGGCCGGTCAGGCGGACCGGGATGGCACGGTTTCCGGAACCGCGCGAAACGACAACCGGGATCCGAATACCATGCCGATCGCCGCCATGATGAGGCCGATCACTTGAGGCGGCCACACGGGATTGTCCGGACCGAACAACTCGGCACCGATCCAGCTGAGCAGCCCAAGGCCGATCGCCCACAGCGCGCCGTGCGTGTTGGCCTGCGGCCAGTAGAGTCCGGCGAAGAGCGGAACGAAGGCCGCGACCAGCGTCACCTTATAGGTATTGACGACGAGCTTGTAGATCGTGGCATCCGATGTGAGCGCGATCGTCAGCACGACCCCCGCGAAGGCGACCAGCACGATGCGCATGGTGCGCAAAAGCGCCCATTCGTCCATGTGCGGGAGGAGGCCCTTGATGACGTTTTCGCTGAGCGCGACGGAGGGGGCGAGCAACGTCGCGCTGGAACAGCTCATGACCGCGGAGAGCACCGCACCGAAGAACAAGACCTGGGCGAAAGCCGGCGTATGCTGCACGATCAACGTCGGCAGCACGAGCTGGGAATCCTGCTCAAGCAGCGCGCCGAATTTCTGAGGATCCACCAGCAGAGCGGCGTAGGCCAGGAACATCGGGACGAAGCAAAAGCAAAAATAAATGCCGGCTCCGAGCAAGGAGCCGCGAACCGCGGTCCGCTCGTTCTTCGCCGACGTGATGCGCTGAAAGACGTCCTGCTGAGGAATGGAGCCGAGCATCATCGTGAGGCCCGCGCCGATGAACGGGATCCACTCTAGGTAGGTGGGCGGAGGAAAGAAATCGAGCCGCCCCGCTTGGGCCGCGTGCGCAATGACGGTCCCCGCCCCGCCGGCGAGCGCGCTCACGACCGTCACGATGTAGAGCAGCCCGCCGATGATGACCGTGAGTTGGACGAAATCAAGGATGGCGACGGAAAACATGCCGCCGAACGTCGTGTAGGTCAGCACGATCAGCGCGCCGGCGATCATGCCGGCCGGCTGGCTCACGGCTCCCTCGGTCAAAACGTTCACGACCAGGCCGAGGACCTTGAACTGCGCCGCGACCCACCCGAAATAAGAGGCCACGATGCACAACGTGCACAGCACTTCGACCCGCCGGTCGTACCGCAACCGGTAGTAGTCCCCGACTGTCAGCAGATTCAAACGATAGAACCGCGGCGCGAAGAAGAGGCCCGCCAGCACGAGGCAGAGCGTCGAGCCGAACGGGTCGGCCACCACGCCGCGAAGCCCTTCCTTCGCGAATGTCGCGGACATCCCCATGAGGGCCTCGGCGCCGAACCACGTGGCGAACACGGTGGCCGCGACGATCGGAAGCGGCAACGAGCGCCCCGCGACCGCGAAATCCCTGGACGTGCGGACGCGCCGCGCCGCGTAGAGTCCGACAGCGACGGACAGCGCCAGGTAGCAGATGACGAAGGTGAGGACCATGCA
>DASTSI010000274.1:0-11928 GCA_035760745.1 Nitrospira sp.
CAAGAATGAGGAGTGCAATATCGAGGAGTGCCTCCGATCGGTCCACTGGGTCACCGAACGGCT
The DNA here is from genome assembly GCA_035760745.1 of Nitrospira sp. Lineage (GTDB taxonomy): Bacteria > Nitrospirota > Nitrospiria > Nitrospirales > Nitrospiraceae > Nitrospira_C. The sequence continues at coordinate 64 of DASTSI010000274.1, forward strand.
GGTGATCGACGCCGAAAGCGACGACCGCACGGTGGAACTCGCCCGGGCCGCCGGGGCCGCTGTGCACGTCAGGCCGTGGCCGGGGTTCGGTCCTCAGAAAAACGTCGGGATCGAACTTGCCCGGTCGGAATGGATTCTGATCCTCGACGCCGATGAACGGGTTCCCACGGCGTTGCAGGAGGAAATTCTCGGTTGTCTCAATCGATGGACGCCCGGCTCCGCAGCGGCGTACCGGATTCCGAGGCGCAATCTGTTCTACGGCGCCTGGGTGCGATACGGGGGAGTCTTTCCGGATTATCAGATCAGGCTGTTCCGCAAGGGCACCGCCAGGTATAACGACGCCGCGGTGCACGAAAACCTGATCGTCGACGGGGAGATCGGCACGTTGGTCCATCCGCTCGATCACTATACGGAACGCCGCATCAAGGATCATTTCCGAAAGTTCAGCCAGTACACCACGCTGGCGGCGGCCGAGAAATCGAAAACGACGTGCCGCGTCTCGGCCCTCGATCTGTTGATGCGTCCGCTGGTCGTTTTCCTGAAGACCTACGGATTGAAGCACGGGTTTCGAGACGGAGTGCGAGGGCTCATCGTCTGCACCTTTGCGAGCATGTACACCTTCGTGAAGTATGCGAAGCTGTGGGACGCCAATCGACGCGGGATCGTGCTCGAGGGGTTCCGGTAGATGGGCAGGACGATCCTGTTCATCCATGGGATCGGAGAGATCGGAGGAGCCGAGCGGGATTTACATACGCTGGTCGGCGGGCTGAATCGGAGTCAGTGGGAGCCGGCCGTCGCCTGTCCCGCTGCGGGGCCTCTCCTGGCGCTGTTTCGCCAGGCCGGCGCGACGGTCGTCCCCCTCGACTTGGCTCCATGGCGAAAGTGGACCTCCTTCGTGGCGCGCCGGTCTTCCGTCGAGCGTCTCAAGAGCGTGATTCGAGACCTGCGTCCGAGCGTCATTCATGTGAACGACATTTGGTGGGTGCCGCATGTGCTTCGGGCGCGGTCCGGCATGGAGCGTCCCGTCCCTGTCGCGGCTCACGTCCGGCAGGAAATCGAACCCGGCAAGGCCGGACGATACGAGCTTGACCGGGTTGATGCCGTCATTGCGATCTCCCGGCATGTCGAGCAGGCGCTGGCGAGCGGAGGCGTGAAACCGGAAAAGATCCGGATGATCTATAGCGGGATCCGATTCGGCCCGCCGGCTCGTCCGGCGCCCGATCGGGCGGAAGTGCGGAGCGCCCTGGGCCTCTCGGAGCAGGACGTCCTCGTCGGAACGGTCGCGAACGTCTTTCCCCGAAAGGGGTATCATGTCATGCTCCGGGCGCTTCCAGCGATGATCGAGGCGGTTCCCGCTCTGCATTACGCGATCGCCGGAACGGAGGATTCCGCCTATGTCCGGTCGTTGCGACAGCTCGTCCACGAGCTAGGTCTGGAAGGCCGGGTTCACTTCGCCGGTTTTCAGGATCCCGTGCAGCCGTTTGTCGCGGCGCTTGACCTGTACGTGCATCCCGCGCTCATGGAAGGCTTCGGGATTGCCGTGGCCGAGGCGATGGCATGGGAGAAAGCCGTCGTGGCGACGCGGACAGGGGGGCTGCCGGAAATCGTCGAACATGAGCACACCGGCCTGCTGGTCGATCCCGGGAATATCGATCAATTGAGTCAGGCGGTGATCGAGCTCTTGCGGGACCGAACGCGGAGGGAGGAATTCGCAAAACAGGGCGCGGTCAAGGTCCGTGAATGCTTCGCGGTGGAGAAGGCGGTGGCCGCGACGGAGCGAGTCTATCACGAGCTGACGGGGATGGACCCCGGATGAAGGAGAACGACCACCAGCAAAGCGCAGCCTCCTCAGGACCTCACCCGGCGTCGATTCTGATTGTCAAGCTCCGTTACCTCGGCGATGTTCTGTTGGCGACTCCGGTGGTACAGACGGTCAGAGCCGCGTACCCGTCCGCCCGCATCACGATGATCGTGAATGCGGGAACGGAGCCCGTTCTGGCGGCCAATCCGAACGTGGACGAGGTCCTTGCTCTGGAGCGCGGGACGTTGGCGGCGCAGTGGCGTTTCCTCGCCCGACTTCGGCGCCGGCGGTTCGATCTGGCCATTGACCTCACGGACGGCGACCGCTCGGCCTTCTTGAGCTGGATGAGCGCGGCGCGCGTCCGCATCGGGTTCAACGCCGAAGGACGGCTGAGGGGCCGAGCCTACACCACGGTGGTGCAGAGCCCGCCGGGCAGTCATCGCGTCGAGCGAGATCTTTCGGTACTACGGCCATTGGGACTCGTCCACGCCGACACGATTCCACGAATCTGGCTGACTGCTGACGACGAACACCAGGCCGAGGAACTGCTGCACCGGGCGGGTGTCGGGCGTCACCACTCGTTCGCAATCATTCAGCCCGGTGCGCGCTACTGGTTCAAAGCCTGGCCTCCTGAGCGATTCGCCGCGCTGGCGGACCGGCTTTCCGACGACTATGGATACCAAGTGCTCATCGGCGGAACCAGCGAGGAGGAAGGCCTGGCGCAGAACATCATCGGGCGGGCGAAAAGCCGCCCCGTGAGCCTGACAGGTATTGCCGATATTCGAACGTTTGCGGCGGTGCTGAAGCGGGCGCGATTGTTCGTCGGAAACGACAGCGGAGCGATGCATCTCGCGGCTGCGGTCGGAACGCCGCTGGTGGCGCTGTTTGGCCCGTCTGATCCGAAAGAATGGGGGCCGCGTGGAGGCCGGGCGGAGATTCTGTACAAGGGACTGGATTGTCGGACATGTTTCCATCCCACCTGCCGGCGCGGTGAGCAGAATTGCATGCGCCTGATCTCATCCGAAGAAGTCGTTGACAGCGTGCGGCGTGTGACGGGCGGAGCGCTCTCGAAAGAACAACGCTAGACGCCCGTCGGGAGGAGAAGTTCCAATGCAGCGGATCCTCGATATCGGATGCGGACCCGCAAAAATGCCCGGCACCATAGGGGTTGATCGGCGTCGGATTTCCGGCGTGGACGTGGTCTGTGATATCGAGCAGGAACTTCCCTTCAAGACCAGCGCAGTGGATCGGATATGGATGCGGCATGTCATGGAGCATGTGCGCGATCTCGTCCGCTTCATGGAGGAGATCTACCGGATCAGCCGGGACGGCGCCGCGATCGAAGTCGTCGTGCCCTACTACACCTCCCGCGGCGCGTTCCGTGATCCGACGCACGTCCGGTATATCACGGAAGACACATTCCAATATTTCGAGCCGCCGACGGATTACGGCATCAAGACCGATTTTCGGATCGAGCGGATCCACTATGACATGCGCAAGCCGTTCCGCTGGTTCCCGCGCTACCTGCAAAAGCGATGTCGGCGCTATCTGTGGAATGTCGTGGACAATATGGAGGTCACATTGCGCGTGGTCAAGAACGGAACCGTACCGGGCAACGATCCGCATCCTTGATGCGTCACTTCTGGGCGTTTCGTCGCCGCGTCGCCTCCTCCTTGCCCGATCGCCTCAATGAATCAGTTCACCCGACTTGCGGGGCCTGAAATGATCCTCCGCGCGCGGTACGCCGCCCTGGGATTGATCGGCACGGGGCTGCTCTACGCCGAAGGGGTGTTGAAAAATGCAGTGATCGAGGTGGGGCTGGTCGTGCCCATCCTGTGGGTCATGGTCTCATCCCGCTTCTCGGACCGAGAGAAGGGCATAATGGTCGCCATGGCGGCTGGGTGCTTGACCCTGGTGCTGTGCGATCTCCTGGTGCGGCCGATCGCGCCTGGGTACCTGCACTATGCGCCGCACAACATGTATTCCAGAAACCTTCCTGCCCTCCCGATGCTCGGTCGCTGGGATGCCGACGTGCGTTTTCGAGGTATGGCGTATGGGGATCTGGCGGCGATGAGCGGGAACAGCGCCCTCCGGGAGCCGAGGGAAATCGTCTTTCAAACCGACCCGTGGGGTTTCAGGAACGAGCGCAGGCCGGAGCGTATCGACATCGTCGTCCTGGGAGATTCGTTCGCCGCCGGACTCGGCACCACACAAGAGCGGATCTTCTCGACGCTGCTCGAGCGAATCTCGGGCCGGTCCGTCTACAACCTGAGCTATCCGGGGGGGCCCTACGATGAGTTTCTCAACTGGGTGATTGAATCGCCGGCCCTCCAACTGACGGCGAATGCCGATCTCATCTGGATCTTGTATACCGGCAATGATTTGCAGGATGCCGGCGGCGACATCTGGGACTCTGCCACGTTGCCGTGGAACAGCGCCATCGGGGCGCTGGCGGTACAGTATCGAACCTTTCGCAATCGATCACCGCTAAATCAGCTCATGGAGAGAATCAGGGCCCGGTTCCACGCGCCGGCAGCCGATGACGTGCTGGTACGGGGTCTTCCCGACGGCCGGCCGGTGCTCTTTGCCGGGTGGCAGGAAATGTGGAGCAGGCGCTCGGCTGATGAAATCACAACCCTTGTGAATTTTACGCGGCTCGTGAAAACCATGGAGGCCATGGCGAGAGCGGCGACCGAGCGAGGAGTCCGGCTGTCGATCTTCATCATGCCGACCAAAGGCCAGGTGTATCCTTGGGTCGTTCACCAACAGCAGCCGAGCATCGAGCCCGGCGGATCATCGGGATTCACCAGGGCCGTGCTGGCGGCATGCGAAACCCTGGGACTCCGGTGTTTTGATACCGCGCCGTTCCTCGTTCGCGAAGCCGCAACGCTGTACCAGTCGTCAGGCGAACTGCTGTGGTGGCGGGATGACACCCATCTCGGGGACGCGGGACACCACGCGGTCGTCAAATTCCTGCTAGAACACATTGTTCCAACCGTTCCGTGAGGCGGTCGATTCGTCCGACGTCAAGGCGCCATTCGCACACGACAACGCGTGCTCATAAACCGCCAACGTCTCTTCCACCATTCTGTCCACGCCGAAGTGACTTTTGATGAACCCGGGTCCTTCCGCTGCAAGACGCTGCCGCTGCTGGTCATCGTGCAGCAGCGACACCACAGCTTCGGTCAACCCCTCAATATCCCCGACCTCCAACAGCAAGCCGGTCTTTCCGTGGCTGACGGCATCAACGGCGCCCCCGGCTTTCGTTGAGACGACCGGGCATCCAAGCCATTGAGCTTCGAGAAGGACATTCGGCGTGCCTTCTTGACGAGACGTCAACAAACATAGGGTTGCAGCCGACATGACGACGGGAATGTCTTTGCGGCGGCCCAGAAGCCGGATTCTGTCGGACAAGCGTGCGTGGGCGATCGCGTCTCGCAACTCAGTTTCGCAGGGCCCGACCCCGGCGATGACGGCGTGAAGATTATGGACTTTCTGCATGGCTCGCTTGACGACTTCGAAGAACACTAACGGTTGTTTTTCCTCGCTCAGACGAAACACGCCCGCGACAATCGGCGCCCCCGGCGGAATCTGAAGATCCTGCTTGAATGAAAGGACCTCGGATTCCGGGGCCCGCGTGACTGTGCTGAAATCCACGCCGTTGTGGACGACGTGGAAGCGATCGAGCGGCAGAGCCAACCACTGCGCGTAGTCCTTTGCGCCGGCCCATGAGTTGTTGATGAAGTGAACTCGTGGAGATGTGGCCAGGAGTTGATACCAGGGTTGGAACAACGGATGTGCCAGGTAGGGAAAGTGGGTGGGATTGACGTTGCGAGTGGAGAGGATGATCGCCGGCACGCCCGCCAGCACGGCGGCGAGTCCCGCCCACACATTATTGTGGTCCAGCCAGGCATGAACAATGTCCGGGGGGTCGACCAGGAGTTCGCCGAAGACATCGACCGTGGACGGGCGAAAAAACTCCGGAAGTTGATTGAGGAATTCCAGCGTGCCAGGCAAGGCTTGAAGCTTTCGCGAGAAGCTGGAATTGAACTCGGCTCCTGCAATAAACGGATGGATTCCCGCGCGATGCAGGAGATCAACATAATGCGCATCCTCGCCCACAGACTCACGAAGCGTCAGCACCCGAACATCCAAGCCGCGGCGGCTGGCTCCAACGACGAAATTACACAATTGCCGCTCGGCCCCTCCCGGTATCAATCCACCGATGCAGTGCAAGACGCGCAATTTATTATGCAAGGTCGACACCGCCGACGCGGGCTGGACGGTTTGCAGGCAGTTGTGCAGGAACCGTGTGATGTCCAAGGAGATCGAGGGATTCATTGAGGCATGGTGCCATCGGCGAAGGCGATGATGGAGTCGGGGGGCACCGCTGATCAATGCCTGAAGGATCCTCTTGAGCGGAGAGAACGGTTGTAGCCCGGCTTGGCCGGAAACCCAAGCTGCATAGGAACCCATAGGGGAATGCCCACCTCTAGGAAATGCGTGTCGCCTCGACCGGATCTCAAAGACTTGTAGCAAGATGCACCGCTGCCGGGTGACCGCGGAACTAGGGTTCCCCCCAGTATTCATTGGTTGGCACCTAAGAAAGAGTAAGCACTCTTGAACGCCAAGGGGATCCATCATGAGATATGAATTTGGGAAAAATTGGTCGGACTTCGTGCAACGCACTCTCACCGAGCAGCGCATCAACATCGCGCAGGATCATTTGCTGGGCTTCTTGAAGCTGAAAACCCTTCATGGCCGAACGTTTCTGGACATCGGGTGCGGAAGCGGGATTCACTCGCTTGCGGCGCACCGGGCAGGGGCGAGCAAAATCATCAGTTTTGACTATGATCCTGATTCTGTGCAGACGACGAGGAAAGTGCGCGAGCTCGCCGACTCGCCGAATAACTGGGAAGTGCTGCAGGGGTCCGTGCTGGACCGTTCATTTGTAGACAAGCTCGATCGTGCCGACGTCGTCTATAGCTGGGGCGTGTTGCATCACACGGGAGCCATGTGGGATGCGGTGACGAATGCCGCGTCAACGATGAACCCGGATGGCGTGTTCTACGTTGCGCTCTACACCAAGGATGTCTTCCTTGATCCGACTCCCGAATATTGGCTGTCGATCAAGCAAAAGTATAACCGTCGGAACGCCTTGGGAAGACGATGGATGGAGTGGGCCTATGCCTTCAAGGGGACAGTCCTCGGAGAGTTGCGGGCAGGGCGCAACCCCTTTGCGTACATCCGGAACTATGAGCGGTCGCGGGGGATGTCCTATTGGACTGACGTACGGGATTGGTTGGGCGGCTGGCCGATGGAATTCGCCGGAATCGCCGAAACGAAGGCGTTCTGCAAGGATCGGCTGGGGTTGGAGTTGTTGAACATCGCGGCGGGCGAGGCCAACACCGAATACCTCTTTCGGAAGCAGGGAGCCCGCAATTATTGGGACGATGAATTCGGAAAACAGCGACGAGATGCCCTGCAACCGCCATTCGCTCACAAGGGCGGTTATGCCTGGGTTGCCAACCTCGAGCACTATGCCGACGTATCGGATACCTGTGATCAGCCGAGACGCTCTCGCCTGATGCTCTACGAGGATGGGGTCCCCCTGGGATTTGCCCATGCGGCACATGCCGAAATCCAATCCCATGGAGGAAGCCGCTATTCCCATTGGGGCAATATGGTCCTCTTTTCGACGACCGATAATTCCAATCCCAACGAGAACGGCCGGCACTATTCGGTTTGCGACGCAACGTTGTGACGGGACGGGATGTGGGAGTGGGAACACTTGTTCATGACGGCATCGAAGGGCTTCTGAGCTGGTATGTCAAAACAGGGTTGAGCGACAGAGTCGCCACGTACCTGTGGAAGTTCCACCCGGAAGCGAGTTATTTCCTGGGCCGCGGGGGAGACCGCATCCCGCCCCCGATGTTCTGCAACCTCGCCCTCACCAACAAATGCAATCTCCGCTGCGAGATTTGCGGCAGCCAGAAATATCTGGACGAGACGGGCGTGCAGCGCAGCCACATGGAGTTGGCGACGTTTCAAGCGGTCGCCGAAACGATGTTTCCCTTCATGGTCGAAGTAGAATTGAACAGTCAAGGTGATCCGCTTCTGCATCCCCACATCGAGACCATTCTCAAGACCATCGCCCACTATCGCTGCGACATCAAAGTCCAGACCAATGGCACCTTGTTTACCGATCGCGTGATCGACGCGTTTATGCAGCAACGCGGGAAAGTGATGTTGTCCTTGGATGCCGTGGGCCCCCGATTTGACGAAGTCAGACACGGCGGCGAATGGGCCAAGGCCGAGCCGCAGTTGGTGAAGTTTCTGCGCCGCCGGCAGCGGGACCGACTGCGGGTAGGGATCTATCCCACCCTGACGAGAAGAACGGTGGGCGAGGTGATGAACGTCGTTCAATGGTCGGTGGATCACGGCGTGGAAGAGGTGGCCTTTCATCGATACAGTCCCATTCAAAATTCCTTCGAAGAAGCGCCGATTCCGGAAGAGTTGGAGCATGCCACGAAGACTATTCACGACTGGCTGGTCCGGAACGGCAACGTCATCGGCATCAGCTTGGATGGCCATCCGTTGAATACCGGTCCTTTGTGGATGAAGGGGAGGCGATCCCGCGTTCACTGGAATGTCAAACGCATGCTGGCGATCGGCCAGCACCGAATGATGTTTCCGCGAGAGCCCGACATGCATCGGGCGGATCCGCTGAGGACCTGTATTGCTCCCAACTACTACGTGGAGATCGGGCTGGATGGCCAACTCGCCGCATGTTGTCGGTCACAAGACGTCGTGTTGGGGTATGCCACATCGATGGGCGAGTTCGCCGACGCCTGGTTCGGCGAGAATTACGACAAGATCCGACGCTCACTGTTGAGAGATGCAACAGGCCCTTTTCCGCTGCCGAATTGTGAAGAATGCATCGAGTTCTATGCGCCCCATGTCCGCCATGGACGCAAGGCGGTGGACTATGACGGCTCTGTGCATGATCCTGCGGCATTGACATGGACGGATAGGGATGAAATCCAGCTCGAGTTCATCCAAAAGGAATCGGGCTATTGCCACATTGTCGTACTGCCGCCCGGCCTCGATCGAGAACGAGAACGTTACCAGGTCTGGGAAAATGAGACTCCGCTCGGTCCCGGCGATTCCCTCCATGACGACATCCGGAAGTATGGGAACGGCAGGTATTCCATTTGGGGCCGCAATCTGTATTTCAGTGCGTCCGATGGGACCGATGCGCGACGGAACGGGCGTTCCTATACGCTGAGGAAATGCAGGAACGAATTGATCATGCCGGCGAGGTTGTCGCAGGAGATATCGTCAACGTCCGCCTGACGACCCTTGCGGCGCTGTTCGGAAGCACGGCCGAAGCACCGGCAGACACGAAGCGATGCAGCAACTAGTCGGGACATTGAAGCCGCGGTCGGTGCAGGGAGGCCTGCTGGCTCATCTGTTCATGACGCTTGCGGCGCATCGGCAGCTATTGTGGCAGATGGCGAAGCGCGAGATTCGCGATCGGTATGCCGGTCAAGCGCTCGGCTCGCTGTGGGCCATAGGTCATCCGATATTCTTGATGGCCCTCTACGTCTTCCTGTTTTCGTATATCTTCCCGTCGAGGACCGGGGTGACCGATGGAGCGGCAGGAAGCATGGTCGTGTACATCCTTGCCGGCTTGATCCCATGGCTGACTTTCGCCGAATCGATGAGCAGAGGCACTTCCGCGATCTTGAGTGAAGCGGGATTGGTCAAGCAGGTCGTGTTTCCCATCGAGATCCTGCCGGTCAAATCGGTCATTGCCGCCTCGCTCTCGCAGGTCGTCGCCATGACGATGCTGCTGCTCTATATGCTCGCCACGGAGAGCCATCTCCCCTTATCCGTGCTTCTGCTCCCCGCATTGTTCCTCCTTCAGATCGGCCTGATGATCGGCGTGAGCTACGCGCTGTCCTCGCTGGGAGTGTATTTTCGAGACTTGAAAGAAATCGTCCAAGTGTTTCTCAGCGCCGGCATTTTCCTTGCGCCGATCTTGTACCCGGCATCCATCGTCACCAAGGGTGCGCCTCTCGTGGCGACGCTGTTTGCGCTGAATCCCTTCAGCCACCTGGTCTGGTGTTATCAGGATGCGCTCTATTATGGACACGTCGAGCATCCCCTGTCCTGGCTCGTCCTCACCTCATCGACTCCGGTTATTTTGTATCTCGGCTATCGGATCTTCCGAAAGCTGAGGGTGATGTTCGGCGAGGTGTTGTGAACCCGAAGCGAGAGCCCGTCATTCGAGTGAAGAGCCTCTCCAAGCGGTTCGAGATCTATCAACGACCCGCGGATATGGTCTGGGAGGCGATCACCGGGCGTCCCCGCCACACGGAGCGGTGGGCGCTTCGTGACGTGACCTTCGACGTGCGGCGTGGAGAGGTCGTCGGCATCATGGGACGAAACGGTGCGGGGAAGAGTACGCTGCTCAAGATTCTGACTGGCACGCTGGAGAAAACGGGTGGTGACCTTGAGGTCTACGGCCGCGTCAGCTCGATTCTCGAATTGGGCACGGGCTTTCACCCGGAGTATACCGGGCGCGAGAACGTGTATATGGGCGGATTGTGCCTCGGAATGTCGAAAGAGGAAATTGACGAGAAGATCAATGACATCATCGCGTTCAGCGAACTGGCCGACGTCATCGATCAGCCCTTTAAGACCTACTCCACCGGGATGCAAGCCAGACTGACGTTCAGTACGGTGGTGAGCGTCGATCCCGATATTCTGATCGTGGACGAGGCCCTCTCGGTGGGCGATGCCCGTTTTCAGAAAAAGTGCTCGGATCGATTCCGCGCGTTCCGAGAGGCCGGCAAGACGATTCTCCTCGTGTCACACAGCGCGGATGCCCTCACGTCCATGTGCGACCGGGCGATCTTGCTCGAGGCGGGGTCCGTGGTCGCCGACGCTGAACCGATCTATGTGACGAAGTTCTATCACCGAATGTTGTTTGGGACACCGAGCGGAGAGGCGGATGCGATCCCAACGGATCGAGCCGATCCGGTGGAGCCGGCTTCAGGTTCGCCGCCTCCTGCCGACGAATCGGGCCACCTACCGGCAAACGGTTCGTCCGACGCGCCGAGCTCCGGCAAGCCGGACAGTGAAATGCGCTATGGCGACAGGAAGGCGGAGATCATCGAGTTGAACATCCGTGATCGGGAGGGGCGATCCGTCGTTCGATTGTCGTCCGGTCACTCCTATGCCTTCGTGTTGCGCGGGGTAGCCCATGAGGCTCTTGAAGATCTGGAAGTGGGATTTCTGGTGCGGGACCGGCGCGGCGTCGACCTGTTCGGGACCGACACGCTGCTTCAAGGGATCCGGATCGGTCCTCGCATGCGCGCCGAGGTGTTCGAGGTACGGTTGGACGTCACAATGTGGCTCGCACCCGGGTCCTATTTCCTGACCGCCGGTATCACGCGCGCCAATGGCGTTCAATATGATCTGCGGTACGATGCCCTGACGTTTGAAGTGAGCGGCAAGCTCAACATCTATACCGACTCAAAGGTCAATCTTGACGCCAAGTTTTCTGTCCGCGGGTTAGACCTGTTGGAGCCCGCCCAATGCGATGATGTGATGATGAACAATTAATAGTTCTGCGCTCGCACACATGGGAATAGCGTTTTCGTTCCTGCCATTTTTGGACGCGTGCTTCGAGCAAAGGGCTCTGCTGAGTCCCGTGCTGGCGTTGGGAGCCCTCAAGATTCATGAGCCGCCAGAACGCATTGCGGCGCTGGCCGGCGAGCATGCGTACGCTCATTTGGCCCGCGACCACTCGGTACGCGCGCTGCTGCGCGACCGGTACGAGGTGTCGGCCTACCAGGATTGCGATGTGAACGGCCTGGCCGATTTGCATCTCGATCTCGGAAAGCCGTTGGACGAGACATGGGACGGCCGATTCGGGACTGTGCTGAATGGAGGCACGGTGGAGCACGTCTTCGATGTGCGGCAAGCGATGACGAACATCCACCGGCTCGTCCGCCCGGGAGGCACGATGATTCACCTAGCGCCGGTTACGTGGA
>DASTSI010000275.1:0-8034 GCA_035760745.1 Nitrospira sp.
TGATGCGGAAAAACGGCGTGTGGCCATGCTGTCAGCAACCGGTGTTTTGAAGGTCGCGAAGAGAGCGCCTAGTTAACTCATACATGGAGCGGGCGGCGCGGACAGGGACCTCATGGCATGTAACAAGGAGGATTCCATGACTCCCGAGGAGCACATTGCGAAGCTGACGACAGCCATCCGGCAAGCGGTCAAGGTTATGGGCGATCGGTTCGGATCGACAGAGCAGGATGTCACAAAGGCCATTCACGAACTGAAGATGTCGATGCAGGGATCACCGCAATCGGGGCAACCCCTTGGGGACTCTATGACGAGCATATGAAAAGGAGAACGATGAATACCTCATCCACTGTTCAGAGTCATATAGACATCACGGATACGATGGCCAGGTTATATCTCTTTCTGGCGCAAAGCTTGGACCGCTGCGTGAGCGAGGCGGCACGCATCAGCTATCCGGAGCCACAGTTCCAAGCCAATCTCGCCTCGACGAGAGCCACAGTGCTGGACATGCTGTCGGTGAATCAGGTGGTAAAGGGCAAGATCGATCACGAGTGCGATCGGGTAGGATCGCTTGTCACGGCGTGCATGAAAGATGGCGTTGCGAAGCCGGCTGCTCTCGATGAATTGAAAGCGGAGCGCGCGGTATTGAAACACAAGACCCTGGCGTTGAGTGATCTGCTCGCTGTTTTTCGAGCAGTGTGACAATGCTCCAGACAAACCTGCATGCCGTTACTTGTGCCGATGTCAAAACTCGGAGAAGACGCAAATGGAGGACGAAATGAAGCTGCCCCCCCAGACGTATGTCTTGACGCTCAATTCACCGTCTCGAAGAGCCGTTCGGCTATGGACGGGCAGGAGCATTCATGCCTTGCGCCACTGCTCGGTCAAAGAACTCAATCATGCACTGATCGAACTGCAACAACACGTAAGCGATTTACAAGCACCAGTGCATGCGCCGGGTGCATCGTTTTCGCTGAACCGCTCTCGATAACTGACAATGCTAATTGCTATTGCCCTGAAACAGTGCAACAATAGCCATTCTCGGCGTGCCATATATGAGTGGAATCACTGCTTAGTCTGCGCAGGTTAATGTATGGCGAGCCCGCGTACGTCGTTTGATCCCGAACTTTTTCTCACCAAGGTCTTCAAGGGCAAAACAAGCCTACTCGCTCCAAAGAAGCATACGATCTTTTCGCAAGGCGATCCCGCCGAAGCCGTGTTCTATCTTCAGGCCGGCAAGGTGAAATTGACGGTGGTTTCGCAGCAGGGCAAAGAGGCCGTGATCGCGATTCTCGAACGCGGTGCATTTTTTGGCGAATCATGCCTCGCCGGACAGGTCATTCGGACGGCGACCGCGACGGCCGTGGAAGAGTCGAATATCGTGCGCATCGACAAGGAGGTCATGATTCGCGTCCTGCATGAGGAACCTGCCTTCGCCCAAAAGTTTATGACCTATCTACTCGCACATACCATTCGTATTGAAGAGGATTTGGTGGATCACCTCTTCAACTCGAGCGAGAAGCGGCTCGCGCGAGCCCTGCTCTTGTTGGCGCATTTCGGCAAAGAAGGGAAACCGGAGACGGTGATTGCGAAGATCAGCCAGGAAACGCTCGCCGAGATGATCGGCACCACACGCTCGCGCGTGAGTTTTTTCATGAACAAGTTTCGCAAACTAGGTTTCATTGAATACAACGGTGATTTGCACGTACACAGCTCTCTCCTAAATGTAATCCTGCACGACTAGGTGTGGCCAGCCGCTGTCGCTCTTGGGGGAACCTCCCCGTCACGCTTTAGGACAGTCATAGACCAGGATGTCTCAGTTGCCTAGCGGGTTATTGGCAGCGGCAATTGCCAGATGCCGTGTATGTCCTTGCGGGCATTGCTGGTGTACGGCCAGTCGCTATTGCGCGTCTGTACCTAGGTACGAACGTTGTGCAACACCGTCACCGCCGTGACAGATATTGCATGTGGGCATGATCAAGTGTCCTTTCGCTGAAGTGAATACCCGCTTTGCCAGACAATAGGGGAAAAGGCGGGGTACCGACTGATCAAAAGAAATCATAGAGACGCGCTTGTCTGAAAACCACGGAGCCGACCGTTTCTATCGAGGAAAGAGGACGAACGAGTTGGCAAATGCGAACCAGAAAAGCAAAACTATCGGTTACATCATGCATGTCATGAAGTTTGTATGAAATACTCCCTCGATGCTATCCCGGTTGAAGTCCTGATACGCGCCGTCATTGAGTTCGTGTTCACGAGTGCTTTTGCGGCACTGCTTTGGTACGTATTCGGCGCCACTGACCTCTTGGGGTTCAAGAGAAATGTTCATGGATCATTCCATTCCATCATTTTGCCTATGGTTCCCCCATGATCCCTTCGGTGCGGCCACGAGAGTGTATGCTGCAAGCATCTTCGGCGTATTGGTGCATACCTATCTTGAGCCTAGGGACCGGGTTGACAATTAGCTTAGCCACATCTGCTGGCAATCGTGCAGATCGAGAGAGGAGTCCATCCGTTTGCCCGCCCTTTCAGTGAGCTGTTTTGACCAACTTCCCACGGGCCAACCGTCCATACTGTAGATCGCACCTTTAGAACCCATCGAGAACTGACGGTTTTGACTCGGCGGACGGCCTCCGTCGAGCAAAAGCGTCGTTGCTCTGCCGCTGTCGTTCGCGAGTTCCACGATGGTGTGCTGAATCAAGGCAAACAAGCGTCACTTTTACATTCTCTAGAGGAGGCCGCATGACACCTCTCTTCATTCAGCAGACAATTTGTGCTCTCGCAATATTCTTGGGTGCCTTCCTTGGAGCGCCGCTTGTTCAGGCTGAAGACCGAGCGCCGGCGACAATTGCCCCCGGATCCAATGGGATGACCGAGGAGGACATCGCAGCTGGTTCAGCTGAAGACACACTCGGCGCCTGCATGGCCAGGATACCCAAAGATGCCAGCATCGGTCAGGTCATGATTGCAGAACAAAGTTGCTGGCGCGATGAAAATGACCGCAGACCGGTAGAGGCGGTTCCTGGCGCCCGCAGCACCAGCCTGATGGGTCCTGGATCAGTGGCGATGGGTAACGATGCTCGTCGCTGACGGAGGCCCCATCGAGCGCGCCAGAACTGAAAGCAAGCGGCGTATCGTTGCATCGTTCGGGTTACCCGCACTCTCACGCGATCTGTCATGAACATCGGCCAGGCTTGCATGGCACTTCTGGTCTCGAGCGAGGAAGTCATCTTGTCTGCATGATCGTGCCTACTGACCATGAAGAGGGACAATGAATCTCATTCGGCCAATACGACCATCCCGATCCACAGAGAATTCGACGCGACGCCTCCTGCTGGTAGATCCCTATCCGCTCAACAATCCTTATCACTTGACGGCATCGGAACGCCGAGCCGTCTGGTTCCCGAAACTGAGTTTGCCGGTCATCGCGGCCTATACGCCTGAGTCGTGGTCCGTCGATCTCGTGGATGAAGCTGTCCAGGATATCAATTTCGATTATCCCTGTGACCTCGTAGGGATCTCCGTGATGACCTGTTACGCGCCTCGGGCCTACGAAATTGCGACGGAGTTTAGAAAGCGGGGGAAAACAGTCGTATTAGGCGGCGTCCATCCTACCTATTGCCCGGATGAGGCGCTGCAGTTTTGTGATGCAGTGGTCTGTGGCGAGGCAGAAGATCTGTGGCCCGAGGTGATCGACGACTTCATTGCAGGGACCGTGCAACGCAAGTACGAGATGAGAGCGTTTCCGAGGTTGGACAATTACAAGAGTCCGCGGGTGGAACTCCTGAGCCCCGATGCCTACATGACCCGCCAGTGCAGTTTCACGACGCGCGGCTGTCACTTTGACTGCGAGTTCTGCAGCGTGTCTCCGTTTAACGGCAAAACCACCCGGCGACGTCCGGTCGAGGAAGTCATCAAGGAACTCACTCAGGTCAAGCGGTGGGTCTGCGGGGAACTGGTGGATCGCATGTCGAATGACACGCTCTGGAACGCTTTTCTGACGGGTCTGCGTATCCGCTTGGGTATCGAAGACGGAAGCATCGTTGCCTTTGTGGATGACCTCCACAACAGCAACCGGGCCTACTGTCGAGAACTGTGGGCCGCTCTAAAGCCCCTGAACATCAAATGGGGCTGTCAATCCACCTTGTTCTTGGGTGATGACGAAGAGATGGTCAAACTGGCAGCCGAAAGTGGCTGTGTGTCGGTGTTCGTGGGCATGGAATCACTCGATGAAGGCGCCTTGGCAGAAACCAATAAGCCGTTCAATCGCGTGGAGAAGTTCTCACAAGAGATCAAGATGTTTCATGATCACGGCATTATGGTGAATCCGGGGATCGTCTTCGGGTTCGATCATGACGACGAATCGGTGTTCGAGCGAGCCGTGGAGTTTCTCACCAAGAACCAGGTGGAACTGGCATATTTCAATGTGCTCACCCCTCTCCCCGGGACAGCGCTGTTCGATCGCTACAATGCGGCCGGCCGAATTTTCGATCGCAACTGGGCCAACTATGACGGGAAGCACGTCGTTTATCGTCCGGGCCGCATGACACCGGAGCAACTACAGGAAGGATTCTATTGGGCCAACCATCAGTTTTATTCACTTTCCTCCATCTGGAGGCGTCTCTCCGGTACCAGCCAGCGGTTCGTCCCGAGACTGATCATGAATCGAGAGTTTCGCAAGCTCGTGAAACGATCATGTCCTCGTGGGTCGTTATCGCTGGTCGCGTCGGCACTCAGGACATTGAAAGCAAAACTGCCGACATTACAAGCTGCACCCCTGATCCCAAATGCGTTGCATGTGACCAGGCGCGATCGGGACGGTGAAATCTCGGATTCCGAGAACCGCTGGTTAATCATCAACGCAAGACGGCATGATCAAGACCCGGCCCTGTTCATAGATCTCGAGGGGACTTTGGATCAGGCCAGCACGCAAGAATTGGTCGAGCGCATCACTGAAGCGGCAAAGCGTGCAAGACTCGACATCATCATCAATTTCGAGCATCTGAGGGACGCGACACCAGAGGCTCTGCGTGCATTGGCGGATCGTCAGTTATGGCAGGCCGTCGTGCCGTACGCGAAGATACACTACCGGAAGTTCAAGGCAGCATTTGAGGCGTCGCTCGAAGGTCTCTCCATCAATTCACTGCATGAGGACGATTCCCCATTTGGAAGCCGAGAGCGTGTGGTTAATTGAACGATCGTACCGCTGTCGTTACCGCGAACCCGCCTCAGCCATCGACAGTCAGACGCAATTGACCCATTCGGCTTAGATAACACAATGCGTCGAAGACCTCTCTAGGTCAATTCGGGGGTGAGTTTGGCCACGTCCTCAATGCGAGCACCAGGGGTGCGGGCTATCACGTTAAGGAGGTGATTGATAACGATGTTATTCGGTCTCATACTGCGAAAGGCCTATGCAAACATCGGAGGGATTAAAGTTCTGCATATTGGGTCATGCGCCTAGCGCAACATCGGCACAATGATAGTCGCTGTGGTCCCTTCTTTCGGTGCCGACTCAAAATCGAAATGACCGTTCAAGGTCTTGACTCTTTCCCGAATAGTGTGAAGGCCGAACCACGATGACATGGCAGAATCGTCCGGATGTGCCTCGGCGGGATGCTCTGAGATCAAACCCGCCCTTATCACGTACGACAATCCGCAGAGTCCGTTTGCGCAGGTCATGTGAATGCTCGCCTGCCTGATATCCGTATGCTTCGCTGTGTTGATCAACAGTTCTCGCACGGATCGAAAAACCAGCGCTGCGCCGCTTTCCGAAATCGCAAGGTCATCCACCTGATCCGCTTCGATTGACACCTCCAGACCATAGCGCTTCATTTCTATTGAAAGCGAACGAATCCCAGCTGTCAGTCCCTGTTCCTTCAATACCGAAGGATTTAACTCGGCCACCAGCGTGCGGCAATACGTTAGTGCCTGATTCAGCACGCTGTCGAGTTCTCGCACGATCTCATCGCCTTTCGGAGGGAGAGTGAGTCGCCTCAGCTCTCCGACTTTCATATGCCCTAACACGAGCAATTGTGGCCTTATCTGCTCAACCTGGTACCAGCACAGGTAAACCGCAGGTCAGGCTGTCACGAATCCCTTGAAGTATATGCCCCACGAGCGAGTAATGCCTTCACAAAAGCCCTCTAATCCCGTTGGGGACACCAGGGCTTTTTACCCTCGTGATTCCCGAGCATTCCGCAGATCATCCGACCGACCGCAGCCTCGCCGGCAAATCGATAGCTCCCGTCGCGCTCATGGGACAACCGAATCCACGACGGCAAGACCTTGCGCAGGATCATGCTCCTTTGACTTCGGCGATGACGACTACCTTGGTGTCCTCCATCCTGGCGAGGCCGCCAGCCACTCCCGCATTAAACTAATAACCGCAGGTCGAGGATTATGGAAACGCTCGATACAACATGAATGCCCCCAACGCTAAAAGGATTAGACCAACAGAACGTCGAAACCATTCCTCCGGAATCACATGTAGTGTACGTTCACCAATCACGGTGCCGATGACGGCAGCTATGCTTAGGAGCCCAATTGTTGGGCACATTGAGATCAGCGATGGGAACTCGTTAGCCAGATAGACCGGCATTCGAACCGCATCCACGATCAATCCTGTGGCAGTGGCGGTCGCAACGAATGCTTGTCGCTTAACATCAAAACCCAGCAATGCCGCTGATCGAATGCCTCCTTGATTTCCCACGAGGCCACCCAGTAAGCCAGATACCACACCGGCAACCCATGCCGTCCGACGACTAAACCGTATCTCCCGACTCTTACCTGTCAACTCCAGAGACCCAGCAAAAAAAAGAAGCCCGGCAAACACGCCAGAAAGCACTGGGCTATTCGCAAACGAATGCAGTAAGGCGCCAGCAAGGCCGCCTATAGCACTCAAGATTCCAAAGTGAAGCAGGATGCCGCGATCCACCTCCTTCCGCAACAGCCAGAATCGAAGCCCCGTAGCGATGAAATGCGGGATTGCCACGGCTGCCACGGCGACTTTTATACCAACCTGAAGCGAGAGCAAAGGCGTGAGAATGCTTCCGATTCCAAACCCTGTACTGGAAGCAATGGCCCCACCCAAGACGGCCGCAATTGCAAAACTGACCTGGAGGATCATATCTAAAAGACTGGCTCAGGTCGCTAAACGCCGTGCACACATAATAATCATCATCCCGATCAAACAGATGCCAGCGCCGACGAGATCGAATCGGTCAGGTCTGATGCCGTCGACATGCCAGCCCCGGAGAATCGATAGCACGATGAACATTCCCCCGTAAGCCGCATACACACAGCCAAAGTGCGCCGGCTGCAACGTTGGAATGAAAAGCGCAGCACCAGCAACACCATAAGACTGATGCCGGCCTTCACGAAGTGCCAGCCACACTGCTTTTGGTCCTCACTTTCAATGCCTATGCCTGTCTATTACCACTTCAACCGGCATCTGCAATGTGCAAAACATGTGCGGGGTCAGGTGAGCGCATGGCCCGGTAAAAAGCAGCATAGGCTCAAAGGAAGGAAGGGGGCAGTCAGAGAATCCGTGGGGGACACCACCTTCCTTGCACGGCCCGTTAGGTACCCGCTTCGCCGCGGTTTTTTCGAACCCATAGTGAGATTCGTTCTAGTCACTGATTATCTCCGACACACCGGCTGCAACTTCTCGCCTCGTCTCTCTCAGATGTCAGTTACATAAAGCATGGAATTGTTTTTGTTACAGTCTATCCGGCCCTAGAGAAGGGCCGTCCGGCAATATTGCGCGATCTGAGCCAATGTGCGACACACTGATTCATGCTGAGTGATCTTTGTCAGGAAGTGAGAGACTTCATCCGGGTGTGCGAAGCAATTCACTTTAAGGTGCGGCAGGGTGGTCTCCTGACGTCCGAAGAGCGGGCCGTGCTCGTGTTCTCGGCCAATGATTTGCTGAAACAGCTAGAGGTGACGAAGTCTGAGACCGACTGGCAGAACGGTTTGAGCAAACGGGACGTGGAGGAATGAATAGAGTTATCCGTGGATCATTTCGGATTCTTT
>DASTSI010000276.1:0-34694 GCA_035760745.1 Nitrospira sp.
CCCCCGCGATCCCAATCCGGCGATCCCGTAAGCCAGCGCCCCGGCCTCCGCTGCGCCCAAAATCGATGAGGTCTGGAACACCACATGGCGTGCCACACTGGCGATTCCCCAGTGGCCTTTGGTATGCCCGTTCTTGACAAGAAGTGTGGAAGGGGTCCGATGTGCTGCTGATGCAGCGTGATGGTGGGCGATACAGGTATCGAACCTGTGGCCTCTTCCGTGTGAAGGAAGCGCTCTGCCACTGAGCTAATCGCCCACGCGTGCGAGTCTAGCACGGGCTTTGCGCGCGGTTCAACGAGTGCGCCCCGACGCACAAGTCAATGAGGCCTCTCCAATCGTTCCTCGTCTCTCTCGCCCTCACCTTGACATGGTTCGACGGGGCTTCCTAGAATGCATGTCCTTCTGACGTTGACCTTCCTTAGGGACCTCATTCATGCGCCAAGACGTGATCATCATTGGTGGGGGGCTCGCCGGATCGGAGGCCGCCTGGCAGGCCGCCAATCGAGGAGCCAAAGTCACGCTCTACGAGATGCGTCCCAAAGAAATGACCCCGGCCCACAAAACCGGAGACTTGGCCGAGTTGGTCTGCTCGAATTCGTTGGGATCGGCAGAGCCGGCTTCCGCTCCCGGTATCCTGAAAGCCGAAATGCGCCGCCTGCACTCGCTGGTCATCAGGGCAGCCGAAGAGGCTCGCGTACCGGCGGGATCCGCACTGGCCGTGGATCGGGGGAAGTTTTCTCTGGCGATCACGCACGCTCTAGAAGGGCATCCGAACATCCGAATTCTCCATGAGGAGATCACGGAGCTTCCGACGGACGCGCTCTGTATCGTCGCAACCGGCCCTCTGACGTCCGAGAAATTGTCGGCCGCGATTGCGCGAATCACCCAGTCGACTCATCTCTATTTCTATGACGCGATTTCACCGATCGTCGATGCAGATTCCATCAATATGGACATCGCGTTCCGGGCTTCACGATACGACAAGGGCGAGGACGATTACTTGAACTGTCCGATGGATGAGGCCACCTACGACGCATTGTACGAAGCGCTGCGCTCGGCGGAGAAGGTTCAGCCGAAAGACTTTGAGAAGACGCCCTACTTCGAAGCCTGCTTGCCGATTGAAGTCATGGCGGAGCGCGGCCGAGACACCATGCAATTCGGCCCATTGAAACCGGTGGGACTGACCGATCCCCGTACTGGACGGCAGCCCTATGCGGTGGTGCAGTTGAGGACCGAAAATGCTCATCGCTCCTGCTACAACCTTGTGGGGTTCCAAACGAAGCTCACGTACGGCGAGCAGAAGCGGGTGTTCCGCATGATCCCCGGACTCGAGCAAGCGGAGTTTCTTCGCTATGGCAGCCTTCACCGCAATACCTTCATCAACGCCCCGCAACTGCTACGCGCGACGCTGCAGTTGAAATCATGCGAGACATTGTTTTTCGCCGGCCAATTGGTGGGAGTCGAAGGCTATACCGATTCCGCGGCCATGGGCGGGTTGGCCGGGATCAACGCTGCCCGTGCGCTTGCCGGCCTGCCCCTTGTCACTCCGCCGCCTACCACCGCGCACGGAAGTCTCCTTCACTACATCACGACGGCAGATCCTCGCCGCTTCCAACCGATGAACAGCAATTTCGGCCTCTTTCCACCGCTGCCTTTCCCCGTCAGGGACAAGCAGAGGAAACGAGAGTCCATCGCGCAACGTGCGCTTGCCGACTATGCCGCATGGATGACGCAATACGGGCTTTCATGAGTTTTCTCCAGGTGGAGCGGAACGCTTCACCGGAGACCCAACGAAGTTACGCCTCCGATCTCCGCCAATTTTTCTCGTTTCTCGCTTCGAATGGCCTCATACGCCACCGGGTACAACCGGAAGCCGTTGCCTCCGAAACCATTCGTTCGTATCTCACCTGGCTCGATCGACGAGGCCAGACGCGCGCGTCCCTCGCCAGGAAATTGGCCAGCCTCCGGAGTTTTTATCGGTACCTCGTGCATGAGGGGCTGGCGAAGCAGAATCCCGCGGAGGAGATCCGAACACCCAAGCAGGGGAAACCGCTGCCTCGCGTGCTGACCAAAGATGAAGCCCAAGCCCTGATGGCCGCCCCCGAGTCGCGGGGCCCGGCGTGGCTGCGGGATCGAGCATTGCTCGAAACGCTGTATTCGACCGGTGCCCGCGTGAGCGAGCTCGTGGGAATCGACGTCGGGGACGTGGACCAGGCGAACGGTCTGATCAGGCTGCGCGGCAAGGGACGCAAAGAACGAATCGTGCCGATCGGCGACGTGGCGCTCGACGCGATCCGAGCCTACCGTGCGGCGATGCCCGGCGATGCCCGGACCTTGGCCCTGTTCCGCAATCGGCGCGGCGGTCGGCTGACGGCGAGAAGCGTGACCCGCCTCGTGTCCCGCTATTCGAGCGCGTTGGCCGGCGGTCCGGTTAGCGCCCATGCTTTGCGCCATTCCTTCGCCACGCATCTGCTTGATGAAGGGGCGGATCTGCGGGCTATTCAAGAAATGCTGGGCCATGCCTCCTTGAGCACAACGCAAAAGTACACGCATGTGGCGATGGACCGGCTCCAGGCGGTGTACGACCAGGCGCATCCGCGGGCGGGACAGCAATCCGCATCCCGCGGTTCACGCTCGGGCCGAGGAACCGAGCCCCAAGAATTCGACTAGGCCTGAACGGACCATCATGGTAGGGTATCGTCCTCTCAGATGCGATGGGCATGACGCTGGCCAGGAGCAAGGGACGTCCTGTACCGACTATTGCATCCCACGGTCATGGGTCGAAGGAGCTCTCTGATGAATAGGCTGATCAAGAAAGCCAATGTGCTGATCGAAGCATTGCCGTACATCCGCACGTTTCGCGGCAAGACGATCGTGATCAAATACGGCGGCAATGCGATGATCGAGAACTCCTTGAAGGAGCGGTTCGCCCAAGACGTGGTCCTGCTCAAATACGTCGGGCTCAATCCGGTGATCATCCACGGTGGTGGGCCCCAGATCGACAGAATGCTCGACCGGCTCGGCATTGAGTCCAAATTTCTCCACGGCGTGCGCGTGACGAACGAGGCCACCATGGAGATCGTCGAGATGGTTCTGGCGGGAAAGATCAACATGGAGATCACGGACTTGATCAACCGTCACGGGGGCAGTGCGGTCGGGTTGAGCGGAAAAGACGGAGGATTGATTCTGAGCAAGCCGCTGACTGCAAAAGCCTGGGCGCAGAGCCTCGAGCGCGACTTCGATGAAGAAGACGCCCGGAGCGACTTCGGATTTGTCGGCGACATCGAGAAGGTGGATCCCAGCCTGCTCTATAAGTTGCAAGGCGACCACTATATCCCGGTTATTGCGCCGATCGGGACGGATCGTGAAGGGAACACGTACAATATCAATGCGGATTTGGTGGCAGGTGCCATCGCGGGCGCTCTGCGAGCCGAAAAACTGTTGATGATGACGGACATCAAAGGCATCCGTGACGCGAACGGACGTCACTTGTCCACCGTCTCCCGCAAGGATGTCCAACGCATGGTGAAACGGGGAACCATCACGGAAGGCATGCTGCCGAAAGTCCATGCCTGCCTCGACGCATTGGAGCAGGGAGTCGGGAAGGCGCACATTATCGACGGGCGTATCCCGCACGCGATTTTGCTCGAGATCTTCACGCACAAGGGCATCGGAACCGAAATTACGTCGTAGCCGAGTACCGGCCGGCGCTGCATGGCATCCACGAGACGCGCCAGAATCCTTCGCCATCTCAACGCGTTGATCGGCGAGCGCCATCACGAAACCTCCGCACCAACGCTTCTCAAGGCTGCCGGCTATTTACAGGCTGAATGGAACCGATGTGGATGGACCACCAAGCGCGAATCGGTCCGCGTTGATGGCCACGCCGTTCCCAACGTCCTCGCCGCAAGACATCCACCGGGACGGAACCTCGACAGAAGACTGGCTCCGCTGCTCGTCGGCGCTCATTACGATACAGTGGCCGGATCACCGGGCGCCGACGACAATGCGAGCGGCCTTGTGGTTCTCTTGGAAGTGGCCGAACGACTGAAAGATATCGCGCTCTCCCGGCCCGTTTGGCTCGTCGCATTCTGTTTCGAGGAGCAGGGACTGCACGGCAGTGTCGCATTCGCGGCAAGGCTCAAGGCAGAACGCCGCTCCTTGACCGGGGCCATCATTCTCGAATGCGTCGGATATGCGAGCGACGAGCAGGGATCCCAGCACACGCCGGCCGCTCTGCCCATTCCGGTTCCCAAGACCGGCAACTTTCTCGGCCTCGTCGGGAATGAGGCATCAAGCGCCTTTCTCGCATCTGTCGGACGCTGCATGCGGCAGTCGGCTCCTTCCCTCCCCCTCGTGCCGTTGACGATTCCCGGTAAGGGTGAAGCGCTCCCTGATGTCCGCCGCAGCGACCATGCCGCCTTGTGGGACCATGGATTCCCCGCCGTCATGCTGACCGATACGGCCAACTTCAGAAATCCGCACTATCATCGACCGACCGACGAACTCGATACCTTGAACCTCGACTTTCTTGAACAGGTCATCGATGCCGTGACCGGAACAGTCGGGCTGCTCGTCGGACAGGGTCTGCATGAGTAAGCACCCGCGGATCAGCCCTGGGACGAAGTCCGCCATCGACGAAATCTTTCAACTGCTCCCCTATCGAGTCCTCGGGTCGGTGTACTGCTACGAGGGTGGCCGCGAATTCTGGCGGAGGAAACGCGAGCCCTGCCGGCGCTTGGGTCTCCGCATTGCAGGCGCGCTCATCCGGCGATTGCGCCCTCACGGGCGCAGTCTGTACGTGGGAGCCGGCGTGGCCGAATTGCCGGCGCTACTGGCCGAGACGCTCGAACTGGGCCGGCTGGTATGTCCGTATAATCTTCGCCGTGTCGAGGTTGCGTCGCTCAACCGGGCCTGTGGAGAGAGCCCGGTGCGATTTCGGGCATGCGATGCCGGTACGGCCCCAGGGCGGTATGACCATCTCTGGATGGTCAGCGTGTTGAACGACCCGGAGCGGTTCCCAGAGCTATCCCGGCTGTCCTATGGGCGTGCGGATCCCGCGACCTTCAACCTGGTGCGATTTCGGCGGGAACGGCAAGTTGTGCAGGATCTCGTCGCCCGATGTCTGGGCAAATTGTCAGTCCCAGGCTTGGTCACCACGTCCACCGAGGAAGTCGTCTGGATCGCACAATGGTGTCACAGAAAGCAGATCCCCTACCTCGTAGAACGGCGGCAGTATCCCACCGCCCTCGTCGGAGATCCGCTGTGTTTCATACGAATTGGTGGGAACACGAGGCGCCGGGCGACGATCGTTCCTCAAGTCGTCCGGTAGCGACGACGCTACATCTTGAACCCTGCGCTTTTCTCCGAGCCCTCCATATACAGCCCGGCATATCGGACATAGTTGTCCGCCGACTCCTTGATCCACGCGAGCTCGGCCTCGGAGACCGGTCGCCTGACCTTCGCAGGAGAACCGAAGACCAAGCTTCGCGGCGGCACGACGGTACCTTCAGTGACCAACGCCCCGGCTCCCACGATGGAGTCCTCACCCACGATGGCGCCGTCCATGATGATGGATCCCATCCCGACCAGTACGCGGTCGTTGATGGTGCACCCGTGGAGGACGACATGATGCCCGATGGTGACATCACTGCCGACGAGGAGCGGATGCGTATCATGCGCGACGTGCAGCATACAGAGGTCTTGCACGTTCGTGCGATCACCGATCCTGATAAAGTGCACATCGCCGCGAATGACGGCGTGGAACCAGACGCTGCACTGTTCGCCCATGACCACGTCGCCGATGACCACGGAGGTCTCCTCGACAAAACAGGAAACCGGAATGGTCGGCCTGATTCCTTGGAACGTCCTGATCATGTGCGCACAATAGGCCAAGCGAGCCGCCACCCGCAAGGCCTCATTTGACAGAGTTTTTCACCGTCCCGTAGACTGCCTGGGCCATGGCATCGCTGATCCAGATCGCGGGACCGAGCACGAAGATCCCCGTCAGTCCCCGGCCGAAGACAACGCGCGCCACCCGGAAGCCCACCGTCGGCTTCGTGAATCTCGGCTGCTCGAAGAACCAAGTTGACTCGGAGATCATGCTGGGAGCGTTGGCCTCCGAGGGTTTTGAGTTGACCGGCAGGGCCGACCGGGCGGAGATCGTCATCATTAATACGTGCGGGTTCATCGACGAAGCCAAACAAGAATCGATCAACACGATCCTCGAGCACGCCGAATTGAAAAAGACGGCCGCCTGCCGGATCCTGATTGCCGCCGGGTGTCTGGCGCAGCGCTACCAGGGGGAGTTGCTGGACGAGCTGCCCGAGCTTGACGCCGTGGTGGGAACCGGCGACTTCGGAAAGATCGCCGAGATTTGCCGCAATCTTCTCTCTCCCGGCAAGCGACAGCGCCGGCTCTGGATCAGCAAGCCTCCTTATTTGTATGACGACATGGCGCCACGCCTGCGGCTCGGCCGGCATCATAGCGCGTATGTGAAGATTGCCGAAGGCTGCAACCGGAATTGTGCCTTTTGTGCGATCCCCTTGATGCGGGGCAAGCAGCGGAGCCGCCCGGTGGAATCGATCGTCGCGGAGGCCCGCCGTCTTGCCGGCGAAGGGGTCAAGGAACTGAATCTCATTTCGCAGGATACCATCAACTACGGGGTGGATCTGGGCCTTCGGCACGGGCTCGTGTCGCTGCTCCGTGAGCTGGTACAGATAAAAGAGCTGCTGTGGATCAGGCCCTTCTACCTGTATCCGCAGCAAATCACGGACGAGTTGCTTGACCTCTACGCCGGAGAAGAACGAATCGCGAAGTATATCGACATGCCGCTACAACACATCAACGACGGCATGCTGAGCCGAATGCATCGACTGGGTAATCGAGCTACGATCGAGCGCTTGGTGGATCGGATTCGAGCGAAGATTCTCGGCGTCACGTTCCGGACGGCCTTCATCGTAGGATTCCCCGGCGAGACGGATGCAGCATTCGAAGAACTTCGCGCATTTGTCGAGCAGGCTTCATTCGAGCGTGTCGCGGTGTTCCTTTATTCCGATGAAGAAGGCACACCGGCGGTTCGGTTCGGGGAAAAGGTGGAGCCGTCGGTCATGGTAGGCCGCCGCAATGAACTCCTGGCCGTTCAGGACGCCATTGGAGACCAGAAAAGCCGCGAGAAGATCGGATCGATCCTCGACGTCTTGATCGACGGACCATCCGAAGAACGCGAAGGGGTGATTGAGGGTCGGCATCAGGGTTTGGCGCCGGAGATCGACGGAGTCATCTCCGTGAACGCCGGGCCGAACCCAAGGACGGTTCATCCAGGGGCGGTCTTGGCAGTCAAGATCACGGATGCCGCGGGGTATGATCTCGTGGGTGAGATAGCGGGCGAGCAAGGTGCCGTGCCATCACGGGCATTCGTCGAAACGACGCGGCGGAAGCGGCGCCAGCAATAATCGCCGTGCCGTTTCCGCCGCCAACACTACCCTTACACCTTTGCGCTCAGGAACAGCGCATTGCCTCCGCGGTTGATCAAGATGAGCACGTTGTCGCCCTTCTTGACCTCCGAGGAGACCTTCTCGAAGTCCTTGACCGATTTCACCGGCTGGCGGTTGATCTCACGGATCACGTCGCCCGGCATCAGACCGGCCTTTTCTGCTCCGCTGTCCGGTTCGACCCGCGTCACCACGACGCCGCTCTTGCCTTTGACGCCGAGTTCTTTCGCCCTCTCCCTGTCCAGGTCTTGAACGGCGACACCGGCAAAGGCGTACTCGTTTTCGTCGGATTCCGCCTTGGCGACCTTGGTGCTGTCCGGCTGTTCTCCGATCGTGACCATCAATTCCTTTTCATGACCGTCACGGATCACCTTCACCGGCACTTTGGTTCCAGCCGTCGTCCTCGTCACCAGCCGCTGCAGCGCGACGGCGTCTTCAACCGGTTGACCCTGGTACGAGGTGATGATGTCTCCCTGTTTCAATCCCCCTTTGTCGGCGGGGCTGTCCTCTCGCACATCGCTGACCAACGCGCCCTTGGCTTCCTTGATGCCGAACGACTTGGCCAGATCTTGGTTCAGGTCCTGGATGCCGATGCCGAGGAAGCCTCGGACCACCTTGCCGGTCTTGACCAGGCTCTCATAGATAGGCTTGCTCATGCTCGTCGGAACCGCGAACCCTACGCCCTGATAGCCTCCCGTCTGCGAGAAGATCGCGGTGTTGATCCCCACAAGCTCGCCCTTGGTATTGACGAGAGCGCCGCCCGAGTTCCCGGGATTGATGGCGGCATCCGTCTGGATGAAATCTTCATACTGCGTGATGCCCATCCGGCCACGGCCGAGCGCGCTCACGATCCCGAGTGTGACCGTGCTGTTCAGCCCGAACGGATTGCCGACCGCCAAGACATATTCGCCGACCTGAAGCTTCGACGCGTCTCCCCACGGTACCGTGGGCAGGTTTTCCGCGTCGATCTTCACGACGGCGAGATCGGTCTTCGGATCGGTCCCGACGATCTTACCCTTGAACTCGCGCTTGTCAGGCAACGTGACCGTGACTTCCCTCGCTCCGTCGATCACGTGATTGTTGGTGAGGATGTACCCGTCGGCCGAGACGATGACGCCCGATCCTTGTCCTCCACCGCGAAATCCTCGGGGCTCGCCGGGACCGGGCCCGTTAGGACCTCGGAACCCGCGCGGCCCGAAAGGGCTGCCGAAAAACTCTTCCATGCGATCGCGAAGCTCGTCCGGGATGTTGCCCGGTAAATTCCTGTCCGCAATTTTCTCGCTGAATACCGTCGTGATATTCACCACGGCCGGCGTCACGGTTTTGGCGACTTCCGTAAATCCGTTCGCCGGCGGCGCGGCCGCTGGAGCGGCTGCCGCCGGTGATCCGGATGCCGGAACAGGAGCAAACGATTGACTGCCGAGGAACAACACCGCGGCCATGGCCGCCATACCCACGGCGGCGCCGGCCGCATTTCGCATCAACCTCTTCATAGGGATCCTCCTTGAAAATTGGGGAATGGCATCGAGCCTGTCCAAGCTCATAGGAGGACGGTAACAATTGGCGATGAGAGACCGATTAAGGTGGTATTAAAAGTCGTTAAGGGTGGGCGGGAGCGAGCGGGAGCGTGACGGTGAATCTCGAACCCTTTCCGATCTCGCTTTGGACATCGATGCGGCCGTTGTGCGAATCGGCGATCCAGGCGCAGATGGCCAGACCCAAACCCGTCCCTTTCTTGGTATGGGCGCGGGCTTCGTCGGTGCGGTAAAACCGGTCAAAGATTTTCGCTTGATCCTCGCGGGAGATTCCAATTCCCTGATCCGTAACGGAAACCTTCGCCTGGCCCGATGCCGCGGTCAACTCGATGTGAACGGCACCCCCGGGACGGGAATATTTCACGGCGTTATCCACGAGATTCAGGAACATTTCACGAAGCCGGAGCTCGTCGCCCAGGACGGTCGCCGGCGTCATGACGCCGAGCACAACCTGGACTTCACGCTCTTGGCCGAGCAGCGACGCCTGCCGTCCGATGTCTTCCAGCAGCAACTGGAGATTGACCGGCAGGCGTTCCATTTTCACTTCCCCCATGTCGGCTCGGGAGAGAAATAGCAGTTCGTCGACGATCCGGGTCATCCGGTCGATCTCCTCGAGGTTGCTTTCCAAGACGACGGTGTAGTCTGCGGCCTCCCGCGGCCTCCTCAAGGCCAGCTCCGTTTCTCCTTTCATGACGGTCAGCGGCGTGCGCAGCTCATGAGAGGCGTCGCTGCTGAACTGGCGAATCTGCCGAAAAGACGTTTCCAACTTTGCGATCATGTTGTTGAACGTCGCGGCCAAGCGCCCGATTTCGTCGGCCGATGTGGGAACATTGAGGCGTTGAGTCAAATCTCCGGCCGTTATGCGTTGCGCCGCGAGGGTCATGGCATCAACCGGCCGCAGCGCTCGCCCGGCCAGGAACCATCCCCCCGCAAGCGAGACAACGAGCGCGAGCGGCGTCGTGACCAGCACGACCAACAAGAGCCGGTTGAGCGTCTGTTCCACCGATTCCATCGATGTCCCCACTTGGACGATGTAGAGCAGCGTGCCGCGATAAATGATCGGGACTGAAATGAGGCGTAGCGGTGGTTCTTTCGGATATTTGGCCGACTCAAGCAGAGTCCGACCCGAGAACGCGACTTCGAGGGCCTGCCGGCTCAGCGGCACCTCGTGCTGTTTGACGTTCGGCGAGCGGATCGTGATTGTGCCCGAGGGGCTGAAGATTTGGAAGAACTTGTCGATGCGGGCCAGTTCAGGGAACTGGGACATCAACTCGTCTTCGTCGATCAGGGGAAGGAATCCCCGCCCTTCCAGGGAGCGGACGGCAGTCGCGGCGGTCTCCTCGAGGGATTGGTCGACGGCATCGCGAAGACTGCGGGCCATGACCAGATAGAGCGTGGCGGAAAATGCGACGAGCACCAGGGCAAGGGCGCTGCCGTACCACAGCGTGAGTCTCAGTCGAAGCGGCATCCCGCTAATCCGCCTTGAGCATATATCCGCTGCCGCGGATTGTATGGATCAGCTTCTTCGTCCGCCCCCGATCGATTTTGTTCCGCAGATAGTTGACGTAGACGTCGATGACATTGGTGAACGTGTCGAAGTCCTGGTTCCAGACGTGCTCCGAAATCATCGGGCGAGTCAGCACGCGGCCGCTGTGCCGCATGAGATATTCCAGCAACGCGTATTCCTTCAGCGTGAGATCGATACGCTGTCCCCCCCTCGTCACTTCGCGCGTGGCGGGGTTTAGGATCAGGTCATCCACCTGGAGCACGCCCGGAGTTTCTGTCGCGCCGCGGCGAAGCAGCGCCCGGATCCGGGCCAGGAGTTCATCGATGGCAAACGGCTTCGTCAGATAATCGTCGGCACCCGCGTCAAGCCCCTTCACCCGCTGATCGACCTGGGATTGGGCCGTCAAAATCAGGATGGGAGTCTGTATGCGTTCTCGGCGGATCGCTTTGAGAATCTCCATTCCCGAGAGCGAGGGCAGCATGAGATCCACGATGATCGCGTCGTAATTCGTGCTGAGCGCCATCTCCAGTCCCTTCGCGCCGTCCTCGCACAAATCCACGGCGTAGCTCTCTTCTTCCAGCGCTCGCTTGATAAAGCAGCCGACTTTGGTTTCGTCTTCGATGACGAGGATGCGCATGGTGGAAGTGGATTATATCAAACCCTCCCATGGGCAATCCTCTGTCCCGACCGTTCGGACCCGTCGCGTGCCCGCTTGGAGAAGAGGGACGTCCCGTGCTAATCTACGGTGTGAGCCGCATGTCAACGCGCCCCTTCGACATCCAAAGGACAGACCACGTTCATGCCCGGTTCTGACGCGCTGAAGCCCACGGATACCTTCATACACCGCCACCTGGGTCCGACCGACGCCGACGTGAGAGAAATGCTCGCGTTGCTGGGTCTCCAGTCGCTGGAGGCCCTCGGCGAAAAGGCGGTTCCTGAGGACATTCGTTTATCGCGCCCCCTCGCCCTGCCTCCGCACCGAGGAGAGCAGGCGGTCCTGCGCGACTTGCGGGATCTTGCGTCCGAGAACCGAGTCTATCGCTCGTTGATCGGGATGGGATACTACGACTGCCTGACTCCCGCCGTGATTCAGCGGAACGTTCTCGAGAATCCGGGCTGGTATACCCAGTACACCCCCTACCAGGCGGAAATCGCGCAAGGCCGCCTGGAGGCCTTGATGAATTTCCAAACCATGGTGGCGGACCTCACGGGACTCCCGCTGGCCAATGCGTCGCTCTTGGATGAAGCGACGGCAGCAGCCGAAGCCATGGCCATGTGTGTTTCGGTCGCTCGGGCCGCTGGTCAGGAGCGCAATGAATTTTTCGTCTCGGTGGATTGTCATCCGCAGACCATCGACGTGATCCGGACACGGGCTGAGTCGCTCGGGATCACACTGCACGTCGGACGCACCACCGCGATCGACTTCACCAATCAGAAGCTCAGCGGCATCCTGCTGCAGTGCCCCGCGACGGACGGGTACGTCGGCGACTATAGCTTGATCGTCCGTCAGGCTCACGAGGTGGGAGCGTTGGTCGTGGTTGCCACCGACCTCCTGGCGTTGACGCTCTTGCGTTCTCCAGGCGAGTTCGGGGCGGACATTGCCGTCGGTTCGAGCCAGCGGTTCGGAGTTCCCATGGGGTTTGGCGGTCCGCATGCCGCCTTCATCTCCACCAAGGAAGAATATAAACGGCAGCTGCCCGGGCGCATCGTCGGCGTGTCGAAGGACCGCTCGGGACGGATCGCCTACCGTCTGGCCCTCCAGACCCGCGAGCAGCATATTCGCCGGGAGAAAGCGACGAGCAATATCTGCACGGCGCAGGTCCTCCTGGCCATTATGGCGGGAATGTACGCCGTGTATCATGGACCAGACGGGTTACGCCGTATCGCCGAACGAGTCCATACGTTGGCCCTCACGCTTGCGGAAGGACTCCGGCAGCTGGGCTTCGAAATCAGCAGCGACGCGGTCTTCGACACCATCCGGGTTCGGCTGACCAAATCCCAGGCCGACCAAGTCGTGATTCGCGCTGACGAACAAGGCATCAATCTTCGCCGGCACGAAGACGATTCCATTGGAGTCTCGCTCGATGAGGCGAGTACACAAGAAGAAGTGCAGCGGCTGATCGAGATCTTCGTAGGGCATGATCGGTTGCCTTTCACGGTCGAATCGTTGTCTGAGCGCGTACCAATCGCGCTCCCGGCGAACCTCGCCAGGACGAGCCAGTATCTGACGCACGAAGTGTTTAACCGGTACCATTCCGAGCATGAAATGCTGCGGTACCTGCATCGTCTTGAGTCGCGAGATCTCTCGCTGACCCACTCGATGATCCCTCTCGGCTCCTGCACCATGAAGCTCAACGCCACGGCTGAAATGTTGCCGGTGACCTGGCCGGAATTTTCTCGCCTGCACCCTTTCGCGCCGCCCGAGCAGAGCAAAGGGTATCAGGAGCTGTTCAGACAATTGGAGGGCTGGCTTGCCGAAATCACGGGCTTCTCGGCGGTTTCTCTGCAACCAAACGCCGGGTCTCAGGGCGAATACGCCGGCCTCATGGTGATCCGGGCCTTCCATCGCAGCCAAGGGGAATTTCATCGGGATGTCTGCTTGATTCCGGTCTCGGCACACGGGACCAACCCGGCCAGCGCCGCGATGGCCGGCTTTACCGTGGTACCCGTGGCCTGCGACAAGCAAGGCAACGTGGACATCGGGGACCTGGAAGCCAAGGCGGTGTCTCATAGAAACCGACTGGCGGCACTGATGCTGACCTATCCATCGACGCATGGGGTCTTCGAGACATCAGTGCGGCGTATCTGTCAGATCGTGCATACGCACGGCGGGCAGGTGTATATGGATGGCGCGAATATGAACGCGCAGGTCGGGCTCTGCCGCCCCGGCGATATCGGAGCCGACGTGTGCCACCTGAATCTGCACAAGACCTTCTGTATTCCTCATGGAGGCGGGGGACCGGGGATGGGACCCATCGCCGTGGCCCGGCACCTGGCCGCGTTTCTGCCCAGCCATTCCGTGACGAAGCTCGGAGGGCCCGAATCGATCGGCCCGGTTTCCGCGGCGCCCTACGGAAGTCCCAGCATCGTCACGATCTCCTGGGTGTACATCGCCCTGATGGGCCACGACGGGCTCAAGAAGGCGACACAGGTAGCAATGCTGAACGCCAACTACATGGCGAAACGGTTGGAAAAATATTACCCCATCCTCTATACCGGCACATCCGGTCTCGTCGCGCACGAATTCGTCCTCGACCTTCGTCCGTTCAAGGAGAGCGCCGGCGTCGAAGCCATGGACGTGGCAAAGCGGCTCATGGATTACGGGTTTCACGCGCCGACCGTGTCCTTTCCCGTCGCCGGGACGCTGATGGTCGAGCCGACTGAAAGCGAATCCAAGGCGGAGCTCGATCGATTCTGTGATGCGATGATCCTGATTCGCGCCGAGATCCAGGACATCATCGACGGGCGCCAACCGCGGACCAACAATGTCCTGAAGAACGCCCCCCACACCGCTGAAATCGCGACGGCAACCGGCTGGGATCGCCCCTACAGCCGTGAGCAAGCCGTCTTCCCCGCGCCCTGGCTGAGGGAACGAAAATTCTGGCCTCATGTCAGCCGAATCGACGAGGCCTACGGCGATCGCCATCTGGTCTGTACTTGCCCGCCCACGGAACATTATTCTTAGCGGTAACCGCGCTCTCAATCGGGTTGTAGAAGCCGGCCCGAGAGCGATAGAGTGATTGATCACAGCTCTGCTGTCGTATGGATTCGGTCAATCGGCGACATTTCCTCGTTCGGAGCGGTCTCGCGCTCGGTTCAGCCCTGCTTGCGGGCACCCTGCCTCCTTCGCCTTCCGGCGCCCGAGACCCGTCCTATGGCGATTGGGACGCAGTGCGGGAGCAATTCCCACTCTCGCGGGATCTCATCCATCTGGCCGGGTTTTTCCTGGCCTCGCATCCGACGCCGGTTCGCGACGCCATCGAGCGACACCGGCGAGGACTCGACCGAGACCCGATCGGCTACTGGTTCGAGCATGAGTCGAAGCAGGAGGCGGCGGTGCTGCAAACGGCCGCCGAGTACCTCGGGGTTCGTCCGACCGAGATTGCCTTGACGGACAGCACCACGATGGGGCTGGGCCTGCTCTACGGCGGGCTAACCCTTCGTGAAGGGCAAGAAATCCTGACGACGGTCCACGACCATTATTCGACGGAAACATCGTTGCGGCTCCGCGCAGAACGGACGGGAGCGATCGTTCGTCGTATCCCGCTGTATGAAAACGGCGCAACCGTGACGCATGACGGCTTGGTCGCGGCGCTGCTCAACGGTGTGACCGCAGAGACCAAAGTGATTGCGGTCACATGGGTACATTCGAGCACCGGCGTGAAGCTGCCGATCCCAGACATGGCGCGAGCGCTTCGCCGAGTGAATGCCTCACGAGCGGAGAAGGATCGAATCGTCCTTTGCGTCGATGGCGTGCATGCGTTGGGGGTGGAAGATTTTCGATTGAGTGATGTCGGCTGTGATTTCTTTATCGCGGGGACACACAAATGGATGTTCGGGCCGAGAGGTACAGGACTCGTCTGGGGTGACGAGCGCGCTTGGCCGCTAGCGAACCCGATCATTCCGACGTTCAACACAGAGGCGTATGACATATGGATGAAGGCCGTTCCTCCACATCCGCTTCCACAATCCGTCTATATGACTCCGGGCGGCTTCCATTCCTTCGAGCATCGCTGGGCGCTGGACGAAGCGTTCAAATTCCACCAGGCGATCGGCAAAACGCGCGCGACCGAGCGCATCAACGCGCTGAACCAGCAATTGAAACAAGGGCTGGCGAAGATGGATCATGTCGCGCTCCGTACTCCGATGTCCCAAGAGCTTTCAGCCGGGATCGTCTGCTTCGAGATCCAAGGCATGCCGCCGCACGTGGCAGTCGAACGCCTGAGACAGCGGGGGATCGCAGGGAGCGTCACGCCCTATGCCACCCAGTATGTCCGTCTTGCGCCGAGCCTGCTCAATTCGCCGGCGGAAATCGACAGAACCCTCAAGGAAATCGCGTCTCTTCGTACGTGATCGTATCGATGCTGGGTTGATAAGGCTGGCGGCGCTCGCCGGCGGCCCCACCTTTCGAGGCATTGTGGCAAGGCCGTCCTTTGGGCGATAAGAAGTCCATCGCTCTGACCTCTCACGCGAGGCGCTTCGCATGTCACAAATTCTGAATCTCAGCGAGCACACTACCGATGACGAGCTCCAACGTCTCACGACGCTTCTGCTCTTTCATCTCGTCGAGCGCTGCGGTGGACAAGTGCAGTTCAACCTCGAGGACGCGCAGCGCGTCCGCAATAGTCTCGCCACGAAAATGGTGCAGATGCAGGTGGGAAACGAGGTGAGGATCAGGATTATCGACCGCCTGCCTGAATTGCAGTAAGGTTCCTTTCACGCCGTACACAGGCGATGTTCAAAATCTCTCCTGGGATTGTCCTGCCCGAATCTGAAATCGAGATCCATGCAGTCCGCTCGCAGGGTGCGGGAGGACAGCATGTGAATAAAGTGTCTTCGGCCATCCATCTGCGGTTCGATATCCGAGCCTCGTCGTTGCCGCCGGCATATCAAGACGCATTGACCAAGATGAAGGATCACCGCATTTCGGACGACGCCGTGATCACGATCAAGGCACAGGACTATCGAAGCCAGGAGCAGAACCGGCAAGCAGCACTGAGCCGCCTCCGAGAGCTGATTCAACGCGCCGCCGTTCCCAAGAAAAAGCGGAAAGCCACCCGACCGACGAAGCGCGCTCAGGAGAGGAGGCTCGAAAGCAAGAAAAAAACGGGCCGGTTAAAGGCCTTGCGCAAATCCCTCGAATAGCGCGTGCGAGTCACGAGACGCCCGTCGCGCTACTCTGCAGGAGAGACGAGCGATCCCAAGATGTGGTAGCCGCCGTCCACGTAGATCACCTCGCCGGTGATCCCTCGCGATAACGGGCTCACGAGAAACAGCGCCGTATCCCCCACCTCTCCCTGCTCCGTCGCGCGGCGCAACGGGGCGAATTCCCTGTGATGGTCCACCATTTTGCTGATGCCCGACACTCCTCGGGCCGCAAGCGTCTTGATGGGGCCGGCGGAGATTGCGTTGACGCGGACATTCCTGGGGCCGAGATCATGCGCCAGGTAGCGGACACTCGCTTCGAGTGCGGCCTTGGCAACACCCATCACGTTGTAATGCGGCACCACGCGCTCCGCCCCCAGGTAGGTGAGCGTGACGACGGAGCCGCCGTTCGGCATCAACGGAAGCGCGGCCCTGGTTACGGCAACGAGCGAATAGGCGCTGACATCCAAGGCGGTCGCAAATCCCTGCCTGGTGGTATTGATGAATTGTCCCGTCAATTCCTCACGAGGCGCGAACGCCACCGAGTGGACGAGAAAATCGAGAGTCCCGGCTTTTTTTTCCACCTGCTGCATCAAGGCGGCAATTTGCCCGTCGTCACCGACGTCGCAGGGAAAGGCCTTTGCGCCAGGCATGGTCGTGACCAATTCGTCCACATTCTGCTTCAGTCGTTCGTTCTGATAGTTGAACAGGAGTCTCGCGCCCTGTCCGGCGGCGGACTGCGCAATCGCCCAGGCGATGCTGTGTTTATTCGCTACGCCGATGATTAAGCCGGTTTTCCCTTGGAGCAGCATCGCGGTCTACCCCCTCTTTATAACGCCGTGAAGATAGCATGATTGGGATGAACGTTCCAGGATCGAGCGGGCAAGCGTTTAGTTAGCCTTGTTGGGGGCCGTGTTGATCTGTGACAGCACGCGGGTCGCCTCGGGAATAAAATCGTCCCGCTGCTGTGCATGAGCAAGTGAAAGGGCTTCGGCCGCCAAGGTCACGGCCTCACTGTGACGACCCCGGCCGCAATAGCTTTTGGCGAGGCTCAGGCGAGCATTGACGGCTTGCGGCTCACGCGTGATCACGTATCGTAACAGCGCTTCTCCGCGATTCGGATCTCCCCCCAGAAAGG
The DNA here is from genome assembly GCA_035760745.1 of Nitrospira sp. GTDB lineage: Bacteria > Nitrospirota > Nitrospiria > Nitrospirales > Nitrospiraceae > Nitrospira_C. Next base: position 17,539 of record DASTSI010000276.1, read on the forward strand.
AAGGGAGTCTCACGAGAAATGTGCCTCGTGCGGAGAGGGCGTCCAGATGATCCGGCGCGAGTTCCAGCGTGCGATCGAGCTCGCGCATCATGCGGCGAAACCCGAAGACCGAGGAGAGGTTCATTTCGCCGTCGATGCGCATCAACTCCCCGAGATTACAAAACAATGAAAAATGAGCCGCTGCCGACCGCTCGTCCATAGCGACGGCTTGCTCTCCCCATCGTTGGCCTCGCTCGAAATGTGCGAGACGATCTGCCCGGGCTTTCGCAATCCTGCCGTCGTGACAGGCTTGCATGGAACGGCCCACCAGATCCTGTAACGACGGTTCGGCAAAGGCCGACGGGGCAGCCGCCATCGAAACGAGCAGGGCGACGATCATCGGGAAGCGGGCAGCCATGCAAGTACCTAGGATAAACGCCGACTATACCCGACCGGGAGGGTTCATGCCAAGGAGCGGCCTGGCAGAGAAGCGCTTACGTCGCCAGCTCATGGAGACCGCGGAACGCAGCCAGCATTCGTCGGTACGGGTAGTGGGCATTCCGGCCGCTGGGATTCGGGAGAAGATAGATCGGCACACGGGCCAGCGATGCAGACGTCGCCCCGAGAGCCGGCACACGGGACGGAGGACTCGCGTCGGGGAACAGCCGCCGAAAGATCGTCACGCCCAGGAAGGCCAAGATCTTCGGACGATAGCGGACGACCTTTTGTTCCAAGGCACGCCGGCCTTGTTGGTATTCGGAGGGTCGGAGATCGTCAATCCCGGCGCTGGCCCGACCGATAATGTTCGTCAGCCCAAGGTGCCATTCCGGAAGCCTCCAGTCATCGAGATAGGTCAACGGCTCATCGACGAGCCGGGAGTCATAGAGTAACTTCCAAAACCTGTTGGACCGGCCGGCAAAGTGGTGCCCGAGCATCGCAGACCTCAGCCCTGGATTAATACCCACAAAAAGCACGCGGAGCCTCGGCGCGAGATAATCAGGGAGTTCCCTAGTCCTCATGTCAGCACGCCAATGAGCTTCCAACGCTTGCTGAGGCGGTTTAGCAAAGGCTAGCTATTCTGCCACACAGAGGAGCGGAGGCCTCCGTCCGGCTGTAAACAGGGTCGAGCTGATAAGCCACTGATTCTTCAGCAATCGATCAGCCGCTCCTCGTCGGCATTAAGCTTGCTCACCCCCGAGGACAGTGCCCGATTAGCGGCACACATTCAATCCATAAGGGAGGTGAATTACTATGAAGCGCATGTTAATGGCAATCATGGCAGTCGTGGTGGCGATCTCCTTCAGCGCTCCCGCCTTCGCCGGCGACGAGAAGAAGGACAAGAAGGATGAGAAGAAGGGCGGCCACGTCCTTGTCTATGGTGATGAGAAGAAGGACAAGAAGGACGAGAAGAAGGGCGGCCACGGAGACGAGAAGAAGGACAAGAAGAAGGACGAGAAGGGCAAGTAATTCCGTTTGGCGAGGCTACAGGCTTGAGGGGCCTTCCGCCAATACGGAAGGCCCCTCGGCGCTTCTCCTACCCAGCTCCTGCCTGATCAAACACCAGCTGTAGCCCGACAATCGTTTTTGCGTCGCGAATTACGCCGCGCCGAACCATGGCAATGGCTTCTGCCAGCGGCAATTCGACGACCTCTAGCACCTCATCGGGATCCAGTCTCTGCCGCGATTTCGTCAATCCGCTCGCCCTATAGAGATGAATCACTTCGTCGGTGAATCCCGGTGCGGTGAAAATGCTCGAGAGAAACTCCAATCGGCTGGGACGATACCCGACTTCTTCTTCCAGTTCGCGCTCTGCACAGAGTTTTGGATCTTCGCCGGGGTTCAGTTTGCCGGCAGGGATCTCGTAAATAGGTCCGCCGGCAGCATGACGGAACTGCCGGACCAAGACCACCGTGCCGTCTTCCTTGACCGGCACGACCGCGGCAGCCCCGGGATGGCGGACGATCTCCAACTCGATCGTCACCCCGTTGGGCAACGTCACCGTATCGACGTCCAGCGTGACCACTTTGCCTTTGTAGATATTTTTGACCACATCGTCCTTTCGTTGGCCCTCGGCATCACCGTTTCGGCTTCCTGTAGAACGGCGGCTTCACGATCCTCGCCGGCACCAACTTACCGCGGATATCGATGAGGATCTCCGTGCCGGCTTCCTTGTAGTCGAACGGCACATACCCCAATCCGATTCCCTTCTGAAGGAGGGGCGACAGGTTGCCGCTCGTGACCTCGCCGATCGGCTCCGATGTCCGCTTCGATACGATCTTACACCCATGACGGGGGACGGCCTTCTCGAGCAATTCAAGCCCGACGAGATGCCGAGTCGGCCCGGTCTGCCGCTGCCGTAAGAGCGCTTGACTCCCGACGAAGTCTCCCTTATTCCAGCTGATGGTCCACTCTGCGCCGGCTTCGAGCGGGGTCGTCTCCTCGTCAATGTCGTTCCCGTAGAGCAGATAGCCCATGTCCAGCCGAAGAAGATCTCTCGCCCCGAGCCCGGCCGGCTTGATCCCTTGTGCCCGTCCGCGTTCCAGCAGCCTGTTCCAGAGCACCGGAGCCTCATCCGACGGCACGTTGATCTCGTAGCCCGGCTCCCCGGTATATCCGGTTCTGGCGACAAGGCACCCGAGCGATGCGACACGGCTTTCTCGGAAATGATGCAGCTTCAGGGTACCGAGATCGTCCTCCATCAATGAGCCGAGGACCGTGGTGGAGAGCGGCCCCTGGATGGCAATCTGGGCGACCGCAGCCGTGCGATCTTCGATCGTCCATCCCTCGTCGTTTCCTGGATGCTGTCGCAACCAGTCAAGAATCTTGATCCGGTTCGAGGCATTCACGCAGAGAAGATAGTCGTGGAGTCCCGTGCGATAGACGAAGATATCGTCCTTGATTCCGCCATGCCCATTGCACACCATCGAGTACTGGGCCTGCCCCACGGCAAGTTTCATGACGTCGTTGGTCGTCATGCGCTGGAGGAACGCGCCCGCACCCGTTCCGGAAATGCCGAGTCGTCCCATGTGGCTCACATCGAAGAGCCCGACTCGGTTTCGGACCGTCTGGTATTCGTCGATGACGCCGCTGTACTGAATCGGCATGTCCCAGCCGGCGAAATCGATCAGCTTCGCGCCGGCCAGCCGATGCTGCTCGTGCAGGGGAGTCCGTTCCATCATGACATCATCAATGGGGGCCGAGTCGGCTGGAATGGAAAAGCATCGCCGGCGTAGTGAGGCATGACTCCGGGGATCTGTCGGGCATCACCCTGAACATCGGACGGAGTTCGTCTTGTGACCGCCGCGGAATCTTCATAACCACAACTTTCCTCCCCGAGCCTTGGACAACCCGGTCGTCCAATTGCCGGACTTGATGTGGTTACTCCTGAGCCAGGGGTTCGGATTCAGGCTCGGTGAACAGGGCCAGGCTCGCGGTATACCCGTGCAGAAAGTTTCGGCCTGCGACAGGGCCGATCTCGCCCTGCGCGAAAAAGCCGGCCAGCGGAACAGGCCCAAGCCTCTCCTGCACGATGCTGCTGTCGTGATGAGGCCGACCGAACAATCCTTCGCCGCGTCCGCAACAACTGAACAACAGCGCTCCCAGGATACGCGCATGACATCGGGCGCGCTCCGCCGCGAGCAAAATATGCAGATCCTCGCTGGCCGAGCGCGCGTCGCGAAGGTGAAACTGCAACGTCTGTCCCTCCTGGACGGTGTCCCCGATCGCGATGGCGCCCAGTCGCTGGTCCGCCCCGACCAAATTCCGGACCAGGAAATCCCCCCGATCGAACCGGCTCGCATGTTCATCGATCACGATCCCGACGTGAAGCGCGCGATGGACGTCGCGCCGTTGCGGTCCCTCCAAGGATTCAAAGACATCCTGGAGGCGTTGAAGGGCCGGCTGTCCGCCGAGTTCGTAGACCAGATTGCGCTCGGCCTTGGTGACGACGAATCGTTCGCCGACCGGCCGGCACCCTTGAGAAATGACGGAACGCACCGAGATCCGGCCGGTGAGTCGGACGCCGACCAGCCCCCCCTCGAACAAGTCCTCGTTTCGCAGGAGCCGGTTTTCGCTTGGCCCATGCCCTCCACCGACGAGCCCGCCGAGGGCTATGGCATTGGGATAGCGGTCATTCAGGATCGACAACACGTCGTGAAGCGGCGTGGTGAACGGATCGGCGAGAAGCAGGAACGTCCCGTCTTCGGACGTCGGCTCAGGCCACCCTGCCATCCGAACCTGGTCTTTGAGCTCCGAAAAAGAAAGACGAAGCGGCGCAACGCGCACGCCCGGCAACCGTGCGGCCCACACCGTCAGGGCCGGGCTTGTCTCCAATTCTTCCCCTCCCGTGATGATGCCTTCTCCGGAGCAGCCCAGGCATGTATCCGCCCGGAGTTCGTCCCGAATCATCGACGCAATGACACGGGACTGCGCGAGGTGGTGCGCGGAGAAGAAGACGAACGCGAGGTCCAATGGACCACCCCCGAGCTGCGCGTGAATCTCGTCGGCGACGTCCCGAAGGGCCGCCTCGGTGTCGGATTTCCGGGAAAGGGATGCGGCGAATCGAAGCGCCGTAGAAGTGCCGGTTCGCTGTGTCGCGGGCGTCATGTTGATGGACCGCTGCCCCGGTCACACGCCGGGATTCATCCGTTCCGATCGGTCCTTGGCGAGCTTTCTGTAATAGCGCCACATGTAGTTGTAATAATCATCGAGCTGGGCCAGGAGGTAGTGTAGCTCCGTGGGATCCTCTGTTTCCAATGCCCGGACCATACGCGATTTGAGAAAGTCGCCGAAGGCGTCGGTCTTCTCCACAGCAGTGAGCAACCGCAACCCACCGCCGATTTGGTATTGGCTCATGCAGAGACCCTCCAGAAACACGAAGCGGTGAGAGAATAGCGAGCAGACGCGGCAAAATGCAAGTCAGCTGCGCGACCCGCCTCGCTCGCCAAGAATTTTCTGAAGCCGCATCAGAGAAATCGCGTCGACGCGATGGTCGTCTCGTCCGATGACCGTGGTGGCCATGGTCAGCGCGTTCACAATGGCCTCTTCGGTCGCCTCGACAGTCGCCGCGAACAGCGGGTTGATGTGCGTGTCGGGCACATGGATCTGCATAAACGTCCTCTCCTTCGGGTAATGCGGAATGACATTGCCGGTGGAGAAGGCCAGAATGAAGTCTCCGCTGCCATGGCGAACGGTGGAACCGGTGCGGGCGAGACCGAACGCCGCTCGTTTAGCCAACCGGCTTAATTGGCGGCTGTCCAGGGGCGCATCGGTCGCGAGAACGATGATGATTGATCCTTCACTTTGCCCCCGTCCCTCGATCCCCGCGCTGGGCTGCGCATCGTACAGTCGTCCAACGGGGACTCCGTTGACGACCAATTCCTGGCGACGTCCATGGTTGGCGTTGACCAGCACGCCGACCGTATAGGCGCCTTCTTGCTCCGGTAACCGCCGCGACGCCGTCCCGATCCCGCCCTTGAATCCATACGACACCATTCCGGTCCCAGCACCGACCGTGCCCTCCGCGACCGGACCCGTTGCGGCACCGTCGAGAGCCTTCGCGACATCAGCCTCGGTAACATGGCGCCCTTGGATGTCGTTCAACCGGCCGTCGTCACATTCCGCAACCACGGGCGTCAGGGTATCGTCGGAAATGCCGATCTCGGGGTACTCGCGTATCATCCAACTCATCACGCCGTTGGCGACGCGCGGGACGTTCAGCGTGTTGGTGAGCGCCACGGGATATTCCAAGAAACCGGATTCTGCCACCCATGCCAGGCCGGTCATTTCCCCGGTGCCGTTCAGGACAAAAAACCCGGCCGGGACTTTGTTGTGCCAGATATCATCGCGCGGAATCACGACGGTGACGCCGGTCCGGACGGGACCGATACCCGGCTTCAAGGGTCCCTCACCGGAAATCAGGGTCGTATGGCCCACCCTGACACCCGCCACGTCGGTGATTGCGTTCAGAGGCCCCGGAGGATAGGACCCGATCACAATGCCGAGATCACGCGCCCGAACTCGCGCATCCGGCGGCTCCGCCTGGCTCGTAGGGGACGCGGCGGCAACCGCAGACAAGGCGGCAAGGACGGCGACGGCGAACCATTTAAACCTCATAGGCCGACCCCTCATGCGGGACAACGATGTCGCTCCTCGACTGTTCGGCTTGAAGGGCGGCGGCCAATGACAGCGCCTGCTTTTCTTCGCCGTGGACGAGAAAGATTTTGTCGGGAGGCGGGCTGATGGCCCGGACATAGGCGAGCAAATCCTGGCGATCCGCATGGGCCGAAAAACTGTTCAACGTGACGACCCGCGCCCGGCGGGGCGTCGGCACCCCGAAAATCGGAACCACGTCCCATCCCTCCACCAGCTTCCGCCCTAAGGTGTGTTCCGCCTGAAACCCGACAAAGACAATCACATTCGCTTCGTCCTGTATGGCATGTTTGAGGTGATGAAGGATGCGGCCCCCTTCACACATGCCGGAAGCCGAAATAATGACACAGGGTCCCGGCATGGTGTTCAGACGCTTGCTGTCCTCGGGTGACGAAATGAACTGAATGTGGCGTGAAGCGAAGAGATCGCCGTCGGCCGAGAACGTTTTGTAAGTCTCGTCATCGTAGCACTCCGGATGCCGGCGAAAGACCTCCGTGGCTTTCCCGGCGAGGGGCGAATCGATATAAATCGGGATCGGGTCCACACGGCCTTCCCCGATGAATTGCTTGATCCGCATGATCAACTCCTGCGTGCGGCCGACCGCAAACGCCGGAACGATGATCTTGCTCTTGTGCGATTTGGCATGCAGGAGGAGTTCCAACACCTTTGTCTTGAGGCCTTCCCCCAGCGCTTCGTGAACGCGGTCTCCATACGTCGATTCCAGGATGAGGATGTCGCAGGGCGGTGCCGGCTCGGGATCCCTCAGGATCGGCATGTGGGACCGGCCGAGGTCGCCGCTGAACACTACGGTCGTCGTATTGCCGCGCGCCGTATATTTCAGGCGGATGGCGGCTGACCCGAGGATGTGTCCGGCATCGTGGAACGTGGCCGTTACGCGGGGAGCGATTTTCACCCGGTCGCCGTATCGAATGCCATTGAACCGCCGCACGACCTTGCGGACTTCATCCGCATCGTAAAACGGTCGAATGCGATCTTTGCCGCGCCGCCCCTCTTTCTTGTTGACGTACTGGCAGTCGCTCTCCTGAACACGGGCGGAATCTTCGAGCATGATTGCGGCCAGATCCGCCGTCGCTCGGGTGGCATAGACGTCCCCGGAAAAGCCGTATCGCGGCAATACCGGCAGGGCGCCCGAGTGGTCGATGTGGGCATGGGACAAGAGGACCGCCGTGAGCGACTTGGGGTCGAAACCCAGGCTCCGATTCTTGCGCGTTGCGTCCCCCCTTCGTCCTTGGAAGAGACCGCAGTCCAGCAATAGCCGGCACCCGGGCACTTCGATCAGATGACGGCTTCCGGTCACCGACCGAGCCGCCCCATGGAACGACAGTTTCACGACGGATGGGATCCGTGGCTGGCGTTGATGATGTCCCAGGTTTCCTGGGCCGTTTCGGCAAAATGAATCAGCGCAAGATCCTCCCGCGCGATCATGCCGTCGTCGACCAGAACCTGCCAATTGATCAGACGCTCCCAAAACTCGCGTCCCACCAGGACGACGGTCACATGCTTGGTCTTTCCGGATTGGAGCAATGTTAACGTTTCAAAGAGCTCGTCAAGCGTGCCGAAGCCGCCCGGAAAGGCGACGAGCGCCTTTGCCCTGATGAGGAAATGCATCTTCCGGATCGCAAAGTAGCGGAACTGAAAGCACAGGTCCGGCGTGATGTAAGAGTTGGGACGCTGCTCGTGCGGCAGCGTGATATTGAGACCGATAGACTTGGCCTGCACATCGGCGGCACCGCGATTGGCCGCCTCCATCACTCCCGGGCCACCGCCCGTCACGATCACGTAGTCGCAGCGGCCGTTCACCTGGCATGTCGAAGACACCAACCGGCCGAACTCGCGAGCGACTTCGTAATACTTGGACAGCGCCAATCGGCGTCCGGCGATGTCCCGAGTCCGTCGACGCAGCTCATCGTGAGGGAAGCGGGTCGCCTCCTCGTCCGCAAGCCGGTACGTTTCTGCCGCGATGGTCGGCTCTTGAAGGCGTGCGCTCCCGAACACGACGATCGTGGATCGTATTCCATGCTCGCGCTGCAGCAATTCGGGCTTCAGCAACTCCAGTCCAATCCGGACGGACCGCAGTTCTTCCCGTTGAAGAAATTCGAGGTCTCGATCGGCGGGTATGTAGGAAGCGGACTGCGCGGACTCCTTGCTCATGTGCGGGGATTATAGCCGCACCATGTCGACGCGGCAATTGTTAGTCGGGGCGTAGTTCAGAACGGGTACGGATTAAAACGCGGCCCGGACAGATGCCGGAGAAAGCCGTGCTGCGTCACAATGCCGTCTGCGTTATACACCACCTGCAAGGCTTCCGTACCAAGGCCGGTGCGCGAGATGACGAGATCCGGGTCCACCGGAGACCAGGGTCTAAGGAGCCAGCCGAAATTCACCCTCGAATACTTCAAGTCCAAAAAACGATAGGTGGCGACGAAACCTGATGCCGATTCCGTGAGGGCGTCAGGGGCCCCCAGAGAGGCTACGACTTCGCTGAACGTCGTTTGACCCGGGACGATGAACGAGACGTGTTCAGGAGAGAGCGGCTTGTTCAACGTGATGCGGACCACGTTGCAGGCGGGCAAAACCGTAAGAGCAAGGAGAAGTGCGCCGCTGAGAGCCGACCGGATGCCAGATCTCATCTCAATCACCGAACGGCCAGAACCTGAACTCCATTCCTTCCGTCCTTCGCGAGGAGATGACGTCCTCCACCACTCCTTCCCGGTTCAAGACGACGAAGACGTCATCGCTCTTGATGGACACGCGTGAGAAATTGACGATGATGAGCAGAAGACTTCCGGCCTTGCCGTCGTACCGATAGTATTGGAAGACGTCGCGGCCGTTGAGTTGAAGCATCCGATCGGGCGCCCCCAGGAGAGCGAGCACTTCGGATCTGGTCGTCGTTCCCTTCTTGATGGCCTCGATGGCCTCCGGCTTGAGGTCTTCCCCCAGCGTACCGCGGTTAAACGCGCAGCCCTGAAACAGGATTTCGACGATCACAAAGAGCAACACCGGCCGAATCGCGCTCATACGGCTTCCTTTCCGCTTGAGAGTCTTAGCGTGGATGGTGAGGCGTCAGAATGAAATCTTCCTCGTAGACGTCATACACCGAGGGCGAGAGACCCACTCGTCGGTACGCGGTCTGCGCCTGACGATTGTCCCGAGCAACATACAGTCTGACGCCGCAGACGGTGGGATCCGCTTTGCCGAGCGCAATAACGGTTTCATGCATACGGCGATAGACGCCGCGCCGCCTCCACGACCGGTCGACGTAGACGCTCTGAATCCACCAAAATACCCCGTTACGCCAGTCACTCCATTCGTACGTGATCATGAGCTGACCGACGACTTTGGGATCAGGCTCGGGCGTCTCGGCGACCATGAAGAATCCATGAGCAGGCGACGTCAACAACGCGACGGTCCCCGCCCGGAGTCTTTCGAGGTCGAGTTCTCGTCCTTCGGTTTCGCGCGCCATGGCCGCGCTGAATGACACAATGGACGAGACGTCGCCGGGGCGCGCTTGCCTGACGGTAATCTCCTGCGGCCGAATCATGAGGCTGACGGAGGCATCTTCGGCGGCCCGAGCCAACCTGGAGCCGGCTTGTAAAAACCGGCGGAGAATTCCATTTTCATCGCCTCTTCGGGTGGAAGATTGAGCCGATGAAGGACCGCTGAGGGAATAAACGCCAGATACCCCGTAAATGGGTGGACCGCGGTAGGGACGAACACCATTGTCAGCGTGCCAGAGCCGTCGATTTGCAGGTTGCGGGGTGCGTTGCCCATGACGAAACCGAGCGCCCATAGGCCGTCACGAGGGAATGGAAATGCCACGACGGTGCTACGACCGAAGCGTTGCCGGAATTGGAAGAGATCGGTCATACCCTTCAGCGTGAGGTAGACGGTACGAATAACTGGAATGTTGCTGATCCATCGTTCCCCGGCCGTCAGCAGGCGTCGACCGACTACGTGTGTCGCCATCACGCCCGTCAGAAAGACGAGCACCACGATCACGACGAGACCAAGTCCTGGAGCTGCAGACAGACCGAGATAGCCGACGAGCTCCGCAAGAGCCTGATTCACCGTCGAGAGCAGCGCGGCCAGGACTAAAAACGTGGCCCACGCGGGAACCAACACCAGCAGTCCAGGCACGAAATAATGCCACGCACGCGTCACGACATTGCTCCGTTTCTCCGTCGCAGTGTACGTAGTGTATCAGAAAGGCGTGGAGGAATGGAGGCGGACGGGCTTGATCTCGCTTCGAGGCTCCTTTATGCTGACGCCGATCCTGTTGCAAGACGAGGCCATGGTGCAGGACTCAGGAGGCCCCAAGCGCCCGGTTCATATCGACAAGGAACTGCTCGCGATTTTGTGCTGTCCGGAGACGAAGCTCGAGGTGAGTCTGGCGGAGGACTCTCTCGTGGAGAAGCTCAACGACGCCGTGAGCCGCGGAACGCTGAAGAATAAAGCCAACAAGCCCGTGACCGAGCCGCTAGACGGCGGGTTGATCAGGGCCGACAGGAAGATCCTCTACCCGATCCGCGAGGACATTCCCATCATGCTGATCGAAGAAGGGATTCCCCTCGACGAGCTTCGCTGATCCTTCCCCTCTCGTCGCCAACAGAGAACCGCCCGACCACGCGATCAAGCGGTCTTTGATCCCGTCGAGGTGCCGCACTCTTGGCAGATATATTCGTAGAGGTTCCCGGTCGGAAGCACGAGAAGCAGCCGTTCGCGAGTCGGGGTGGCAATCCGGCAGCGTGGACAGTAGAGCAGAGTGGCATTGAACGACTCGAACTGCTCGGGCGGCTCCGAGCTGCGAGGTCGTGGGACGCGCGGACCGACCCCTGGCAACCATCCTGGTCTGTCCGGTGGACGCGAGCGAAAAGACATGACGTGATTCTAAAATGTCGGCTGCATGCCGTCAATGCCTCGGCTCTGCCGATCACCAAAGGGAGCCGGGCTTCTCCCGTGACGCCGTTTCTTCCGAGGGCCGAAGCAGTTTCCACATCAACCGCCCAGCCTGCACGACGCCGTACATCATCAGACCGCTGAGCAAGCCGTACAGCGCAACCGAACTCCAAGGCCAGAGGTCCGGCGCATGGAGTACCACGGCGAGCGCGATATGGCCGCCTGCTCCGAGGCAGAGAGCGAAGAGAATCCACTCGCGAATCATGGTTTCCTAGCCGAAACGCAGGGACTTGGAAACAAGACAGCGGAAGGGTGCCTTAGGCCGTCGGGGTTTTGGCTGACTCGATCTCAGTGGCCGTAATGAGGCTGGAAAGATAATCAGCGACGAAATTCAACGCTTCCTCGCGACCATCGGCTCGGCGTCCCTTCTCACGCCTCTGCACGGACAATTCGTGATCGAGATCCGATTTCACCTCGGTCAAGACCCGCTGGAGCGAAGACGGCGTCAAGTTCGCATCCATATCTTCCAGCTCTTGGCACCGATCAAGCACCCAATTCAGACCTTCAATCCGTCCCGCGTAATGTTCCTGCTCCGCCGTGTCGATCCGCGCCATCGCGGTGGCAAAGGTTTGCGCTTCATACACGAGATTGTAAAAACTGGTGACAGCCCGCTGCAGCGTCGGATTCATAGCACTCCTTTAAAAGTTCAATGCCCACGGCCAACCATTCAATTATACATGAGAATGAGAGTGCAACAAGGAAAATTTTCAGCGGGTTACGTGAAGAGCAGCGAATGGAATTCGTTCATGAAGCCGTAATAGAGGGGGGCAAAGTCCTTGAGGCTCTCCGGACTTGTTTCTTTCAGGCGCTTGAAAAAAAAGACTTGCGCTCGCGGGTCCAATTGCTCTAGCAGATGACTCAACTGGGCCATGGTATAGCTGCCGGATGGCACGCTGAGAATGTAGTGAACCAACCGCTCCACAAACTGTTGTGCAAGGTATTCGCTGCTCAGATACCCGTCAGGAAGCTTTCCTGCTGCCAGAAATTCATCGAAGGGGACGGCCTGAGCGGCAAACGGGATCGGCTGATCTTGACGGAAGGTCACGCTGAGAGCACCTCATGCACGTCGGAGCGCGGCGAGATGGATCAACTCTACTGGACCCCCTCCTGCCCGTCAAGGGGACAGAAGAAGGAGATCCATGAGCCAAAAGACCGGAGATGGTCTGCAATCACCGGACCTTTCGGAACCTTGCCCTCCGGATTGAAGTGCGGGAGGATCGATACGAGCGTCAGCCCTCAGTCCTCGACGGTTCGCACCAGGCCCTGCTTGCAGAGGTCGCCAGAGAGGACCATGCAGCCGTCTCGATGGGGCCGCCCGCCCCGAGCGGGCCTTGTCCTCGATGGGCAGATCCAAGCCATGGCTTCTCGGTCAGGTTACGCACGCCAGGAAGGGCGGTCCCTTTTCATAGCGGCTCGCAAGTCTCTCGCTTGACAGGGTGGGACTCGCTCAGTACAATCCGGCACTCTCGGCGGGAAGTGGCGAGTGGGAATAGCTCAGTGGTAGAGCATCGCCTTGCCAAGGCGAGGGTCGAGGGTTCAAATCCCTTTTCCCGCTCCAACCGTTCTGGCTCCGTCTTCCTCGCGCTCATCTCCGTACTTTCCAACCAAAGATCTTCCCTGTGTCGCCGTGACCAGTGTGGTAAGAGAACACGCATCATGGGGGCCATTCAATGCCGGGCAGCGCGGGAGAGTTCCCGGAGAAGGCGCTCGGCCTCGGAGAGTTCGTCCGCCGTCAGTGCCTGACCACCAAAACGTCCTCGATGATACAGGTCTGTGAGCACCGAGATCATCCTGCCGGCCTCGCTCCATTCCTTCTGAACCGTCCTGCAAAATTCCGAGGGAGTTAGCGAAGGCGGCTTGTTGAAACCTTTGGCAGCGAGCACCTTGACCATCCTTCTATAGAAAGAGGCTATCCGGACCTGGTGGCGATGCGCTCTGCGCTGGGGACCGTGCGAGCGACGCCACTTCGCTGCGACGATCATCACCACCAAACACGATCCCACACCGGCGAACATCAGAAGCAGTCCGCGTCCGGCTTCAGCGGAACTCTCGACCCACACGCCAATCGCGGGGATCACCCCGGCGATCGTGGCCTTCAGCGCGGCTAGCCACCGGGCCGTCCGCTCCGTGACCGCGTCCCCACTTTCCTTGATGCCCTGGAGAACCGCCACCTGATCACGCGCGCTGTAATGCACGAACACGCGATCCCAATACAGCCGGAGAGACTCGTTCACATGAGACACGCTGTCCCAGAACGACACGGTGGAAGCCGCTTCGGTCGTGGGAGTCGGGTCGAACGTCACCCAGCCAGAGCGCGGGAAAAAGACCTCGACCCAGGCGTGAGCATCCCGCTGTCGGACCGTGAAATAGCCGCCGAACTCATTCCATTCCGTGGCCAGGAAACCGGTCACCAATCGGGCAGGGATGCCGACGGCACGCAGCATCATGACCATCGCGGTCGCATAATGCTCGCAGTAGCCGGTTTTCCGAACAAACAGAAAATCTTCCAATGGATGGAGCGATGAGGCGTTGTCGACATCGAGGCTGTAGCGGTAGGACGTCAGGAGATGATGGTGCACGGCGATGACTTGCTCATAGGGTGTGCTTGTCTGCCTGGTCACCTGCTCCACGAGCGACGCGAGCCTTTGTGAGAGCTCCGGAAGTTGGAGATATCGTTCCGCGACCGCGCGAGGATAGTCGGATGCGACACCGAGCTTCTCGCTTTCCACGATTGAGGCGGGACGAGAGGCGACCGAATAGCGAATGCGGGAGGAAGTCGGAAACGGAAGGAACAGCCCGGCCATTCCATCGGACTGCAATCCGGGGAGATCGCCCGTGATCGATTCGGGGAACGGCACGGCGAATAGCACAGCCGTATCCAACGGTTCCAAAAGGATGTCCTGATAGATCAACCGGGCGCTGTCGTCGCCAGCCCTCGAGTTCGTGACGTACGTTCCTTCGCCGAGCGTCGTGAGATTCCTCCGCCTCATGTGGCTCGTCATCCATGACCGTCCATTGTACCGGTCGTAGGCCAGGCCTCTCAGGTACAGCCGGTCCGGCCCACTCCGCCCCTCGGTCAGTTGGACGCGCATGACAATTTGCGGGTCCTGCTTCACGGACCCGATTGTTCCAAGGTCCACGCGGTCGGAAAACCCGGTCGTTCGAAGTCCTTCGCCGCGCGACTTCTGAAGGAGCCCGGCGCCAATGCGCGGCAGCAAGAAAAACATGACGAGGGCCAGGGCGAAGGTGGCCAGGGCGATGCCGTTCGTCAGCCAAAAGAACCGGCTCGTCAGCCGGGGTCGTGAGTCGTTCGCGATGCGGGCCTCTGCCTGTACCTCGGCTTCCGGTGCGGCGGCATCGCCGGTCAAATGATAGAGCAGCAACGTCCACACGGCTCCGAGGAGGTAGAGCACGAAAATCGGGATGTACCAGACCTCGGTCGTCAGCGCCGCGGAAGCCAACACGGCCATCAGACTAATGGCGTAGAGATGCCGGAAGTCTTTCCGATCAGTGAGGGTGAGCAACTTGATCGCCATCAACGCGACGAGGAAATGGATTCCCGCCGACAACAGCTCCCGGGAAATTGCCGCGAGGTCGAGGAGAAACAGCAGGAAAGTTCCAATCAACAGGTAGTCAGGGACTCGCAGATGAGTCGGAATACGGCTCCATGGCGTCCACGGAATCGAGATGCCCCAGGCGCTGACAAAACTGAGCACCAGCAGGCCGCCCGTTACGGAAGCCAACCACATCGGGACGCTGCCGGTCAGGACGAGACCGGTCAGCGCTGAAGCGGCAAGGAACAACGCACTCACCCTGAAGGCCTGTTCAAAAGGCATGGGTCAAGTCCTCGAGTTGTCTCCCTGCAAGCACTCGGTCTGCCATGGGGGTGTCGTTCGCAGCCTGCGGGTCCATCCAAGGGAGAATGGCCAACGTGTACCCCGGGTCCTCGCCGGCAATGGCCGAGAGACCTTGGCGTTGGGCATCCGAGGCATCCGGAAAACGGCGCTGACACAGAGCGAGCAACCGCATCATCGAAAGGAGATGCTCATGCCCTGATCCGAAGCCGGAATCTTCTCCACCGACCAAGAGACGAACGGGATAGTGTCTTTGCAAGAGATGCCAGAGAATCGAAGCGGCCAACGTCACGCTGCGCTCGAACAACGCGTCGAGCGCGTCCGGGGCTGTGCAGGAGAGGACGACAGTGACGCGCCGCTGATCTTCGGCCTCGGTTTCCCTCACGATGAGTTGAGCCGTACGCGCGGTGGTCATCCAATGGATGGCTCTGGAGTCATCACCGGGCCGGTAGAGCCGGAGGTTATAGAGCCCGGTGCCATGCCCGCGCCGGGAAACAGCCTGTCCTTGTCCTTCGCTCAGGAGCTCGTCGACGAAACGAAGCGAGAGGGGTTTGACGGCCGGTCCCACAAGGATCATGGCGTCCACCTCGAACACGGCCCGTTTGAGAAACAGCGCAAAGGGAAACAGCGTTTCGACGCGGACCTGTTCGAGATGGAGCGGACCCCGTCCAGTGGCCAGAAGGGGGTAGTTAAGCAGCACCGTCCGCCCAGCCGGCAGGTGCCGAAGACGCAAGCCCCGATCGATCACCCGGCCGTCCACCACGTCTTTGACCCGCAGCGAAAAACTAGGCAGCCGGCTGTTCCGGTTCGTCACCGCGAGAGACACCGTGGCCGGCTGATTCGCCATGATGAGATCGGGGACATGACGCTGAAACGCGAGCCTCCTGAGACAGTGTTCCGACAAGAATCCGGAAATCACAATCAGGCTCAGCATGAGGGCCAGCAGCAAATAGAAGAGATTGTTGCCGGTATTCATGGCTGCGATGCCGATGGCAAGGGCAAACACCAGGAAGCGGGTTCCGTCGGACGTCATGCGAATGGAGCGGCGGATGGGGAATCGGCGCGTCAGGTGGCGCGAAACAACTCGGGCAATGCGCCGCATCCCTCCCATGTTGTCGATTCCGGTCAGACGGGGACAGGAACGGTGTCGACGATGTCGAGGATGATTCGCTCGGCCTGCTCGAAACTCTGCGACCGCATGCCGTGGGCGCGGTTGAGCATCACGCGGTGAGACAGCACCACCGGCGCCAGTTCCTTGATGTCGTCGGGCAGGCAATAGTCTCGTCCACGGGTGAGGGCGAGGGCTTTGGCCGCGGTATTCAAGGCGAGAGCCCCCCTTGTGCTGACCCCAAGCGAGAGGAGCTCGCTCTGACGTGTGGCATGTACGATGGCGAGGAGATAATCCATCAGGCTCTCCTCGATGTGAACCTGCTCGACCCGGCGCTGAAGCGCAAGGACGTCTTCCGCCGGGATCACGGCCTCCAGCGCCTCGGCTGGATGAAGCGCAGCCGACCGTTCGAGCACCTTGCGTTCCTCGTCCGGCGAGGGATAGCCGATTCTGAGGCGCATGAGAAAGCGGTCCAGTTGCGACTCGGGCAGCGGAAACGTCCCGTGGTATTCGGCGGGATTTTGCGTGGCAATCACCATGAAGGGTTGCTGCAGTTCGTGGGTTTGATTGTCGACGGAGATCTGCGCCTCGCTCATCGCTTCGAGCAGGCTGCTCTGAGTCTTGGGCGTCGTGCGGTTGATCTCATCGGCCAGCACGATGTTCGCGAAAATCGGTCCCGGCATGAATTCGAAGGCCTGTTTTTGCCGGTTGAAAATGGAGACGCCGACGATGTCGGAGGGCAGGAGATCGCTGGTGAACTGTATGCGCTTGAACGAACAGGCGAGTGACCGCGCCAGGCTGTGGGCGAGGGTCGTTTTTCCCACGCCGGGGACATCTTCGAGGAGCAGATGACCCCGCGCCAGGAGGCACACGACGGCCATCTCAATGACATGCGCTTTGCCTCTTATGACGCGGGCAATGTTGTCCTGGATTGCCCGCACGGCTTGAGATGATTTCATGGGCCGGGATTAGAAGCGACGAGCGGGCGAAAATGAATACCGATTGAACACCGGCTGAGTCTAACAAACGGTCCAGAGGTGGTCAATTTATGAAGGGATTTCGGCGGCGGGGAAGATCGTGACCATCCA
>DASTSI010000277.1:0-6737 GCA_035760745.1 Nitrospira sp.
TCTTGAGCAACAGGCCGGCGAGCAGCACGCTCCCGCCGGTCGGCGCCTCCGTGTGCGCGTCGGGGAGCCAGGGATGAAACGGCACGGCCGGCAGCTTGACCGCGAAGCCCGCGAAGAAGCCCAACATCACCCACCAGGCGGCGGGGCCCGTGACCGCGAGCGCTCTCAGTTCGGCGTAATCGAAGCTCGGCCTGCCGCGAGCCTCCTGGTGCAGCCAGGCCATGGTTACGATCGCGACGAGGAGCAGAAGACTCCCCGCCTGCGTGAAGAGGAAAAACTTGAACGAGGCGTAGCGCCGTCGCTCGTGACCCCACACCGCGATGAGCAGATACATCGGCAGCAGCATCACTTCCCAGAACAAGAAGAAGAGGAACAGATCCAGGGCCAGAAAGAGCCCGATCACGCCGCTGAGGACGAGCAGCAGGTTGAAGTGGAAGAAGCCCACCCGCTCCCGAATCTCGGTCCAGGACGAGACCACCGCCGCCAGGCCGAGGAACGACGAGAGGAGCAGCAGAACGAGACTGAGCCCGTCCAAGCCCAGATGCAACCCGATGCCCCAACGGGGAATCCAGGGGGCCCGGCTCTCGAACCACCATTGACCGGCGGCGGCGAACGACAGCTCCTCGCGGCTCCACAAGAACAGGGTCATGACGAGATCGAGTCCGAGAGCGCCGAGCGCGATCCAGCGAGGGGCCTCGCGAGCATGGCGCTCGGCCCACCACGCGAGCGGCGCGGCCACGAGGGGAATCAGGATGACGGTCCATAAAATCATATCGTCCAGAGCGCGAAGAGCCCGAGCAAGAGGAGGGCCCCCATGGCGAGGGTCGCGGCGTACCAGCGTACGCGGCCGGTCTGCGTAGCGACCAGGCCGCGGTGGCACCAACGCACGGCCGTCTCCAGCGCCGTATAGCCGCGGTCGATGGGATCTTCCGTATCCCGGGTGACGAACAGCCACGGTCGAACCACTGCGGCGTCATACAGCCGATCGAAGCCCCACCCTTCACGCCAGAGAGCCGTGATGGCCCGCACCCCGGGCCATTGGCTCAGCCGATCGGCCGGCGCCGGCCGCGGCAGGAACAGCGCGGCAGCCAATGCGATGCCGAGGAGGGACAGGATGCTGATCGTCACTTGCTGTCCCGCCTCGACGGACTCGTCCATGCCGGGCAAGGAGGGGGTTGCCGGCAGGACCGAGGACAGGAAGCGGCTGAACAGCGGCGCATCCGCGATCGTGCGCGGGACTTCGAGGAATCCCACCGTGAGCGAGAACAGGGCGAGCAGCACCAGCGGCACGGCAACGGCAAGCCCGGGACCCGGTCCGGGAGCGGTCCGCTGCGGGCCGAAAAAGACGCGGAATACCAGACGGAAGCTGTAGAGGCCGGTCAAGACCGTGCCGACCGCGGCGCCGAACCAGATCCAATAGCGGCTCAAGGGCGACGACCAGGCGGCCCACAAAATCCAGTCCTTGCTGTAGAACCCGGACGTGACGAGCGGCACGCCCGACAGGGCGGCCGCGCCGACGAGGAATGTCCAGAATGCGAGGGGCAGCTGCCGGCGCAATCCCCCCATGCGGAAGATGTCCTGCTCGTGATGCAGGCTGAGGATGACGGAGCCGGCGGCGAGGAAGAGCAGCGCCTTGAAGCAGGCGTGGGTCAGGAAATGGAAGAGCGCCGCCGACCAGGCGCCGACGCCGAGCGCGAGGAACATGTAGCCGATCTGGCTAATCGTCGAGTAGGCCAGCGCCCGCTTCAGATCCCGCTGCACGAGCGCGCTCGTGGCCGCGATCAAGAGCGTGAGCAACCCCACGATCGCGACGGCGTACTGCACCGGAGGAGCGAGCGTGAACAGCGCGTGGAGCCGTGCGATCAGATACACCCCGGCCGTCACCATCGTCGCCGCGTGGATCAGCGCGCTCACCGGGGTCGGGCCTGCCATGGCATCCGGCAACCAGACCTGCAACGGCAACTGCGCCGATTTGCCGAGGGCGCCGGCCAGGAGCAGCGCCGTGACGGTCACCGCCATGGGGGAGCCGACCGGCCAGGCGCCCGCGGCGAAGATTTGGACCTGCTGAATCGACAAGGTGTGAAGGTGCGCGAACAAGATGAAGAGCCCGATCGCAAACGCCGTGTCGCCGATGCGCGTCACGATGAAGGCCTTCTGCGCGGCCGCGCCGTTCTCCGGTTCGCGGTACCAGAAGCCGATCAGCAGATAGCTGCACAGGCCGACGCCTTCCCATCCCAGGTACAGCAACAGCAGATTGTCGGCCAACACCAGCGTCAACATCGCGGCGACGAAGAGATTCATGTAGGCGAAGAACCGCCGATAGCCCTCGTCGCCGGCCATATATTCGGTGGAATAGAGATGGATCAGGAACCCCACGCCGGTGATCACGAGGACCATCACGAGGGAAAGCGGGTCGAGATGCCACGACAGCGAGACCGACAGGCCGGAGGTCGACACCCAGGTCCACAGGGTCTGGCGATACGACGTGACGTCCGGCAGGAGCCGGAGAAAATCGGCGGCGATGAGGCCGGCGACCAGCGCCGCGCCTCCGACCGAGCCCGCGCCGATCCAGGCGATCGCTCTCCGGGACAAGAACGACCCGAGCGCGAGCGAGAGGAAGCCGGCCATCGGAAGCGCGGGAATGAGCCAGAGCAAGTGCAGCATGGGCCTCGTGATTCGTCTTTCGTCTCTGGGTGTTTGACTCAATTCCGGGAGTCAGTCCCGGAGGCCGTCATCCCCGCATCTCGCTGAACGCATCCGCGTCCAGCGTGCGGAACCGGTACGACAGCTGCAGCACGATCCCCAGCGCCACCGACACTTCGGCGGCGGCGAGCGTCAGGATCATCAGATACATCACCTGCCCATCCGCCTGTCCCCATCGGGCACCGGCCGCGATGAAGGCGAGGCTCGCCGAATTGAGCATGATTTCGATCGACAAGAGCATATAGATGACGTTGCGCCGCACGAGGAGCCCCACCAGCCCGAGTGAGAACATGGCCACCGCCAGAATCAGTGCATGGACGGTCACCATCAGCCACGCTCCTTCGCGCGGCGGCGGCCCAGGTGATAGGCCCCGATCAATCCCGGCAGCAACAACAACGAGGCCAGTTCCACCGCGATCACGTAGGGGCCGTAGAGGCTGATCGAGACCTCCTTGGGCCGAATCGGGACGGGATCCGCGGAGCCCAGTCCACCCCCGGCGATGATGACGAAGACTTCGCCGAGCAACACGAGCGCGAGCGCGCTTGGACCGATCCAGATGCCGGGGCTCAGCCAGCGGCGCTCCTGCTCGACGGTGAGCGGTCCCTGATTCAGGAGCATCACGACGAACACGAACAGCACCATGATCGCGCCGGCGTATACGATCACTTCCAGCGCGGCGGCAAAGGCGGCGCCGAGCAGATAGAAAATCAGCGCGAGCGCAAGCACTGACACGACGAAATAGAGCAGCGCATGCACGGCGTGCAGATGCGTGATGACTCGAATCGTGGCGGTCAGCGCGACCGCCGCCGCGATGTAGAACAGCCATTCCATCGGAACTCCACGACTGCGGGAGGCACGGCACCGGGGACCCGGGACCGAGAACCGGAGCGCCCGGCGCCGTCTCAGGCCCCCGCGACTCCGTCCCGCCTCACGGCATCAGAGTCCGCACGTCGACCGGCGGCAGCTCGTTTTCCGCTTCACCCTTGTCTTTGCCCCCGATTTTGACGCCCGCCACCCGATAGAAGTTGTAGTCCGGGTACTTGCCCGTTCCGCTGATCAGCAGATCTTCTTTTTCGTACACGAGATTGCGGCGCGCGTAGTCGCTCTGCTCGAAATCGGGAACGAGCTGGATCGCGTACGTGGGGCAGGCTTCCTCGCAATAGCCGCAATAGATGCAGCGGGAAAAGTTGATCCTGAACCACTCGGGATAGCGGCGGTCGGACGACGCCGGATCCTCGGTGGCCTGCAGGGCGATGCAATCCACGGGGCAGGCGACCGCGCAGAGATAGCAGGCCACGCAGCGCTCCGCCCCGTCCGGATCCCTCGTCAGCACGATTCGCCCGCGCCAGCGCGGCGGCAGATAGGGGCGCTCGTCCGGATACTGGACGGTCACGGGCTTCCGGAACGTGCGCCTGAAGACCACCCACAACCCGAGCAGCAGATCCCTGATGGACCGAAGGACGGTCATGAGCAGGCCCTTCCAGTTGGGCGATCCGTTTCACGCGACATCGCGCACCCCACGCTCACGAGGGCCCGCCCTTCCAAAGCACCACGCCTCCCGTGACGAGGAGATTGATCAAGGCGAGCGGCATCCCGACCTTCCACCCAAACGACAGGAACTGATCGAAGCGCAGCCGCGGCAGGGTGGCCCGGATCAGGAACACGAGCATGATGAAGAAGCCCGTCTTGAGCAGAAACCAGAGCGGAGGCGGCAACAGCGGCCCGTGCCAGCCGCCGAAGAACAGCACGACGATCATCGCGGAGAGCAGGATCACGCTCACGTATTCACCCACGAAAAACATGCCGAACTTCATGCCGGAATATTCGGTGTGATAGCCCGCGACCAACTCGGTCTCGGCCTCGGGCAGATCGAACGGCGTGCGGTGCGCCTCGGCGAGCCCGGCGATGAGGAACCCGACAAAGCCCAGGAACTGCGGCACGACGAACCACAAGTCCCGCTGGGCCTCCACGATGTCGGTCAACTTGAAGGACCCGGCGAGCAGCACCGATCCCATCACCGAGAGCCCCATGAACAATTCGTAGCTCAGCAGCTGCGCGGTCGCCCGCAAGCCGCCGAGGAACGCGAACTTGTTGTTCGAGGCCCAGCCGCCCACGATCACGCTGTAGGCGGCGAGGCTCGACATGCCGAGGAAAAACAGAATCCCGATGTCGAGGTCCGCCACGACGAATCCCGGGGCAAGGGGCACCACGGCGAACGACATCAGCGCGGTGATCACCACGATGGCCGGCGTGAGGACGAAGACGGCCTTGTCGGCAAACGGCGGGATCCAATCCTCCTTGGTGAAAATCTTCACCATGTCGGCGAGCGGCTGCAGGATGCCGCCGGGACCGACCCGGTTGGGGCCGAACCGTTCCTGCCAGATGCCGAGGAGCCGGCGCTCGGCCCAGATGAGGAGGGCGCTGAGCGTCAGCACGCCGCCCAACATGACGAGGGTGATCGCTCCGCTCTTGACCAGGTCGCTCACGCCGCCCTCCGCTCCGTCCTGATCGCTTCGGCCAGATCGACCCAGGCCGGCAGGACGGCGTCGGCCGCATCGCCGACCAACGAAAGGCCCGCCGTGCCGAGCGGCGTCGAGGGATCGAACCGGACCGAGACGCGATACGACCGGGCTTGAAGGTTCAGCGCGATCGCGCCTCCCTGCTCGAGACCGAGCCGCCTGCCGTCCGAAGGATGGAACAGGATGAAGGGTGCGGGGATCCGTGTGCCGATCGCCGGCGACCGCGCGCTCAATTCTTCGGTCCCGAACAGCTCGCTCACGGGCAACAGCAGCCAGCGCCCCGGCATTGACCGGAACGCTCCCGGCACGGTGGTAAACCAAACGGGCTCTTTCCAAGCGATCGGCTCGATGAGCCGGATGCCGGGTCGTTCCTCCCGCAACGGTCCGCCCGCTTCGTCCTGGTACTTGTTGAGGGCCTGGACCGAGTTCCAGCCCGGCGACCAGAACTGCGGGATGAGCGGCGATGGCACCGGCCCTCGGTAGCCCTCCATCGAAAAAGCCAGCGGCGTATCGGGGTCGTCGGGAGGGGGCGGTTCGTGGACGGTCAGATGGGCGAGCATCGCCGTGCGGCCACTGTACCGCTCCGGCTGCCGGGGAATCTTTTTGCCGGCTATGCGAAAGCCGGCACCCGGGGCCACATCGCCGAGCTTCGCGA
This sequence comes from Nitrospira sp., assembly GCA_035760745.1. GTDB lineage: Bacteria > Nitrospirota > Nitrospiria > Nitrospirales > Nitrospiraceae > Nitrospira_C. The sequence continues at coordinate 5,878 of DASTSI010000277.1, forward strand.
ATTCGGGCACCGCCGCCGCAGCCGCCGTAACGGCATCGTCGAGGTTTTTCCACCCCGCCAGGCCCCCCATGGTCTCGGCCTCCCGTGCGAGCGGTCGATCGAGCGCTCGCGCGAGATCCCTCAACCAGCGCCAGCTTTCGGCGACGTCGCCGTCCGGCACGAACACCTGGAAGAACCGCTGAGCCCGGCCTTCTTGATTGACCAACGTTCCGTCCGACTCGGGAACCGTCGCCGCGGGAAGAATCACATCGGCCGCCTCGGTGGTGCGATGTTCGAGCGAATCGATGACGATCACCCCGCGGGCGGCCTTGAGGAATTCCTCCGCCGCCGGATGCTCCGTTCGCCGGTACAGGTCGTTTTCCAAGACGATCGCCGTATCGATCTCGCCCCGGCGCAGCGCGTCGAAGGCCGACTCGAGCGTTCCTCCACCGAGGAGCGCGAGACCCAGGCTGTTGCACTCCTCGAGCGCGAACGTGATGCGCGCGTGCTTCCCCTTGCGATGAAGCGCCCAGGCGACGTTGGCCGCGGCTTCGATCGTGGCGTCCGAGCCCGAGCGGGTTCCCCCGATCACGAGCGGCCGTCTGGCGATCAGCAACGCCGCGGCAATCCGGGCCGCCCGGCTTCGCACCTCGTCGGCAAGATCGGACACCGGCGGCGCGCCATCGTCGATCGCATGGGCGACCGCAAAGCCCAATCGGGCGACGTCGTCGGGCGCGGCGAAGTAGCTGTCCGTGGCATGGTCATGGAGCCAGGTGCGCCGGTGCCCCGTTAGAAACAGCGGCCCGTTTCGTTCCTGGATGGCATTGCGTACCGCCGCATCGTCCCAGGGAAAGATCTTCAGCGCCGGCAGCTGCTCCATC
>DASTSI010000278.1:0-11735 GCA_035760745.1 Nitrospira sp.
GTCGGCCACAGACAGCTCAGCCTACGAGGCACCCTCCCGGTCCAGCCTGGCATGGAGCTCACCCTTCTGATCCTGGTGCCTGCGTCGGAGGAACCGGTTGGGATTGCGGAAAGCCGGGTCACGAGCGCAACGGGCACCGACTTCGAGGTCCAGCTCTTGACGACCGCCCTCATCTCCATGGCGGAGCTCGAACAACAGGTTCAGGAGAATGCGAGCGGGCATCGGTTTGTGTAACGTCTCGGGCGCGCGGGACGCGGTCCTGGTGGGGCGGTTTGGGACAAGGCCATCCGACCCGTTGCACAATCCTGCCACGCCGATTCGTAAAATCCGTGTAAAGGTGTGCGTATTCCCCAGGATTCCGGAGGAGCACCAACGGCATCCCATGTGCAACTCCTCAGCATGGCGATCCTTTTCCGGCATTTCATAACCCGCGATGGAGCGCTCAATGACAAGACAAGACTGGACTCGTGTGCTGGATCCGGAAGCGCCGGTGTTCTGGGGCGTGGTGATCTACCAAAGCGGCAAGGCGTTTCATGGAACGATTCTGAGCGTGAGCCCCCAAGCCTGGGTCATTGCCGGCTCCTGTCCTGTCCGGGAACACATGAGCCTCAAGATGCGGTTGTGGCCGGGCTACAAACGCTCTGCGTATGTGGAAGTGGAACATGCCCGGGTCCTGTGGGTGAAACCCGGCTCATTCGGCGTCACGATGGCCCGAGTTCGCGAAGGCGACGAAGCGGCCATCTTCATGCTCGAACAAAAACGGTTCGCTACCGGTGTGTCGATCGGGGAGGACGTACGAGATTCCTGACAGAGATTCTCACGACTGGGAAGTTTCTCGAATCCCTGCTTCCATGATGGAATGAGCGGCGCACTTCAGCCCTTCTCCGTACAGGGAGGCGGCAGGACCTCCTGTAATGCCAGCCCCAACTGATGCATCGAAAACCCTTTCTGGAGAAAGGCGGAGGCACCCTGGTTGAGCACTTGTTGCTCGATGTCGTCTGTGCCGTGGCCACTAAATACGACGACCGGTAGGGACGGAGACAGGGTCCGCAGTTGACGCAGGAGACTGTGGCCGTCAAGGCCAGGCATGTGGAGGTCTAACACCACGGCATCAGGATCCAGCCGGTGACACAACATCAGCCCTATTCGTCCATTCTCTGCCGAAATCACTTCATACCCTCTTTCTTGCAACACAGCGGCGACGAGGTCCCGGTCTCGAGCGTCGTCATCGATGACGAGAATTTTGGCCATAGTAAGTCCTGGAACGTGACGCGTGCCTGCCTGGACAAGATAGCAGGCTTTCCGTGCAAGACCCAGAAAGTCGCGGAAACGAGGCAGCGCAAATGTCATTGCACGGCCTGGGTCAACTAGGGATCTTCCCAGGAACCGGTGCGCCCGATGTGCCATTAGGCTTGATCGGCGGGTTTAGTTGCTCGAACCGAAGCTCGATTCATGGCCGAGGCACGACCTATCCGTCTTCTGTTGGTTGAAGATCATACGATCGTGCGGCAAGGCGTTCGCAGTCTCCTCGAAACGTATCAGAACATCGAAATCGTCGGTGAAGCGTATGAGCGTATGATGGAGAAGAGGCGCTCGCGCAAGTCGCAGCGCTTCATCCCTCCGTCGTCGTCATGGACGTCAATATGCCGAAAATGGACGGCATCACCGCCACGAGGCTCATCAGACACAATTATCCGCATGTAGTGGTCGTCGGTCTGACGGTGAATGCAGCGGAATATTGCGTCCACGCCATGCTGCAGGCGGGGGCGGTTGAAATCCTGGGCAAAGAACGCGTGGTCAGCCAGTTGTACGCAGCCATCCAGAGAGCCGTCGCTTCAGTGCAGCCCATCATGGTGTTGGAATCCGAAGCGTCGGCCCAGAATCGCCCCGGCACAAGTGTGCCGGCCACGAGGGGCCCAGGCAGGGCGAGGAGCGGAAACGGCAGGAGCAGTAAACTCCGCCTCCCACCACGAACAGCTCAGATGTAAAAGCCGCCGTCCCAGAGACCTTGCTCGCATTTGCTATTTCTCTGACAACGCGCTAGCATCCCTTCCTCTCACCGGGAGGTGCAATGCCTCTGTTGCAGTCCGTGGGGAAGCAGTGGGCTCGGATTCTCCACGGTCATGAGCCGTGGCTCAAGTCATTCCTCTTACCCCTCTTCGCCGTTTCCCTGTCCGTTCAACTCAACTGGTGGATCGCCCCGCACGTCTCCGTCCTGCCTCTCTTTCTCTGCTTCTTCGCCGCGATCTTGGTCGCGGCATGGTATGGAACGTGGCATAGTGGCGCCGTGGCGGTCGTCCTCTCCACTCTGGCTGCCGACTACTTCTTCATGAAGCCATACAATAGTGTTCGTCTCCAGTCGGGAGACGTCGGTGCACTGTTCTTCTTTGCCGTGGCAGGATTGGCGGTTACGTACCTCGTCCACTATCTCCGAACCAATCAAGAACAACTTCGGCAGTCCATTGCCACGCTGGAGGAGGAGGTGGCCAGAGAGCGAACCCGCTTGCGCAGGCAAGAGAAAAGGCTGGGCGAGCTCATCTCCGAGGTCGCGATCACCGGCGAACGAGAGCGCGAACAACTTGGTCAAGAATTGCACGACTATCTGGCTCAACTCCTTGCCCTCGCCCGCCTGAAACTTGAATTGGCCAAAGCGCAATTGCCCTCTTCCGCAACGGAAGCACGGCGGCATCTCATCGCAATAAATGAAGTGCTTGAGAAATCCATGCAGTATGTCCGGACACTGATGGCGGAACTGCAACCGGTGGAGCTGAAGCAATCCGGGCTCATCGACGCATTGAGAGCCTTGGCGGCGCATATGTCGCGACTGGATCTGGCCGTGGATGTTGAAATTGGTTCGAACGTTGAGCCGCCTCCGGAGCGGGAGGCGCTTCTCCTGTACCAATCAGCAAGAGAATTGCTCATGAACGTGGTGAAGCATGCTCAGGTCGGGCGAGCCGTCGTGGTCTTGAAGAAGCAGGCCGGCGAGCTCGTGCTCGTCGTTCGGGATGAGGGGCGTGGTTTCGATGCCGCGACACCGACGGGACAGACCGATGGACGGCATTTCGGTCTATCGAGCATCACGGACAGGATGACCGCGATAGGGGGAACGTTGACGATCGAAAGCGCGGTCGGCCGAGGCACCACCGCGACCATGCGCCTGCCGCTCACGGCATTCCCCTCCGAAGTCTTGATCGCAGCGGAGGCTATCAAACAGGACCGCGTGGGCGTGAAGCCCGCGGTCAGTCCCAACCAAGAGCGCCTTCCTCTGTAGCTCCGTCTCTCTCACTCACAGCAAGCCGCCTTAGCCTCCCGGACAGCAGTGGCGCAGCCTGCCAAAGCGTCATGCCTAGCGACCGCCAACTTCATTTTCCTGTCATCGGCCCAACGAGCGTCGAAGCCTCGTCCTGTCTTTTAGACCATGTACTGAGAGAACTGAATGATTCGCCGCCGAGATAGACAGCCCGGCTTCGGCCGGCATCGTGCCTTGACTTTGCATTAGGAGGAATTATCTGTGCGGCCGTTAGGCGGAGTCGTCAGGCCATCAGGGATGATGGAGCCGCTCGACACCCGCCGGTTTGCATCGTTCACCTTAACCATAAAAGGAGGGGGACATATGAAACTCACAGCCGTGGTGTGCACGCTGTCCCTACTCGTCGGGGTTGCCTTGATTGCAACACCGGTTTCCGGTGCGCCGTGGATTTCAGCCTCCGACACGTATGCGGCAGCGTGGGTCAAGGACATCGAAAAGGAACTGCTCAAGAAAGAGCACTGGATGATTTATGCCAACGATCCGCGAAGTCCGCAGCAAGAAGTCTTACGTCTTCTCAACCGGGCGGCCAGCGCTCAAGAAAGCGGCAATCGGGTTCTGGCTCAAGAGCTCGCCCGGGAAGCATTAGAGGTGTTTGAAGAGGGCGTACGACGACACTACTATACAGAGGCCGACATTGAACCGATTGTGAGCTATATCAAAAATCATATGCCGATCAAGATTCAAGAAGCCGGAAAGGAGGGATAACGATAACAATGAATCCGATCGGCGCACTGATCCTCATCATGCTCCTCACATGGGGAATCGCCATCTGGGCTTCCTTCCGTGACGATGGAGCAGATCACGGGCCCGGGAGGCCTGCATAACCACACACAGTACGCTCGACGAGCGGCTGACGCTGTTGCAGTGGCGGAGCTCGGCCGTTGTGCTTAAATAGAGACGGCGGCCGAGCCCGCGTTTGATCGACACATTCAAAGGAGGCATATGTCACGATGACGAATCAACGACGACGAACGCTGCGGGGTGTGTCTCTTGCCGTCGCTGCTGGGTTGTTGGCAATGGTCGGACCCTCTTCCGTCTCGGCCATTGAGCCCCAGCACGGTCTTCGCGTAGAGCACACAACGGCCCCGCAAGCCGGTCTGACAGTCAGCTTGCAGAAGCCCAAGGGGATTTATCGGATCTTGTGGCCGGGACATCGCATCTTGCACGGCACCGTGGAGTCCATCCATGGTGATCTCGTAAAGGTCAATACCGGCGAAATGGCGCCCCGTTTTCTCTCCGCCAAAGAAGCGATCGAAAAGGGCCTGCCGCCGCTTCAACGTGGGCAGACTCTACAGTTGGCGGTGAATGACCATAACATCGTGGTGGATTACCATATCGCCGGACGAGAGGTCTGGCATCGCATCATCCGGGGGCAGCTCGCACAGCCTCTCCCGGTCGGGCAGGAATGGGCGGTCATTCGGACGGAGCGGGGGAACGAGGAAGCGCTTGCCGTACGGCCGTTAGCCCGCAGCAAAGTGAGTGCGATTCCGGTCGGCGCCCCAGCCCTTTTTCTGGTCGATGAATCGGGCAAAATCATCGACGCGGCGTTCGGGAGCGAATCCGCGCTTCAGCATCAGACACACAAGTGGAAAATGTCTCCCCCGAAAGCGCCCTATCAACGCCTGGAAGGCGTCGTGGTGAGGTCTCCTCGATGGGCGCTGATTAAAACGCCTGATGGAAAAGAGCGGGCATACGAAGTGCGACCGTACCTTCAGCAGAAGTTGAGGAACGTTGAAGGGCAGTCGGCCGTTGTCATGCTTGATGATGAGAATAAAATAGCGGACATCGCCGGGGTCGGCATGTGACCGGTCGGGGGTCTCGGAAACGAGACCCCCATAGCTTCCCTCTCGCCTCGCTGTGCCCTCGCACTGTTCACGCACTCCAGAGCTTCTGCGCCCCCGCCGCCGACCTCCAAGCGACGGCTGAGGCAGCGGCATCCTCATGTCCAATGCCTGGATCGTCGGGAGAGATAAAATCGATTCCCGCACACGGTGCAGCGCCAGGGATAGATGCCCATCAAGCGACGCACGAAATCCTCCCATCCGCACCGGTTGGCTCGTCGGCACGTCGGGAGGCTGCAGAACGGACAACGAATCTCCGCTTCTGAGATTTTGTCTCTAGCCAGATCAGGGATTCATGGCACACTGTGCCCGCTGTCCAAGCCCGCTCGATGATTCACGCGACTGTACGGCCGGGTGGCGGTGATGGGAACCGGGAATCACCCTGGGCCCGGGAGGCTCAGCGGCCGAGCACCCCGGCTGCGCCGATCGTGTTCGGTCACTGCCGCGTGTCGCGGCACATGACCCGGCGATTGGCCCCCGCGCGAACAAGGGGATGTGCCAGCAGTCGTGACAATATAAGACGAATTACAATGAGCGATAGCTCTTCCTCAAACACGGAGGGTCTCATGGAGCGAACACAATCTGTACGCGATCCTGTCTGCGGGATGGAGATCAATCCTCAAGACGCCGCCGCCACGACTGCCTATCAAGGTAAGACCTTTCACTTCTGTAGAGTCGAGTGCCAGCAGCAGTTCGAAGAAGATCCCGAACGCTACGTGAAAGCGGCTGCCTAGCAGACCGGCGGCGGTTCACGCGTGTCGTCCTGTCTAGCGTGACTGGGATCGAAAGGGGCTCAAGGCCCACGGGCTGCTGTCCCTACTTGGCGGGTTCCGACGGGGGAGGGGGCGGCTCGATGCGATGAGGAACGATATCGCCTTCGTCTTCGTCAGCCTGACCGAGAAAGCGAACCGGTTCCTCGCCTCGGAGATGGCTGGGTCTGATGATATAGGTTCCGTAGATGCTTTTCGTCCAAATCGTCTTGGCCGTTTCCGCGTTGAATCCTGAAAACACGTACCCCAGCCCGCCGACAATGCCGCCTCCTATCGCAAACACCGATTTGGCCAGGCAGTAGGGCACAGCCAGCGCCCAGCTGGCCACTTCAATACCCCTGCCGTCCGAGCTGCTGCTGCCGAGGCTCTGGTCCTCTGCCTGCGTCGCTTCAGGCGCGAAGAGAACCGTACCGATGAGCATTATCGTCAACAGGACGCCGATGATGCTCCCCCGGATGGTGGGAACCCTGTCGGTGATGACATCCATAGCCGAATCATACCAAGCCTTGTTTGTCGCTTACCAAACTATTCGGTGCTCGCTTGTCTTCCGGAAGCGCGCTACCCTCCGTACTTCAGATGTACCGGCTGAGCCGCGATTGGCGTCCCACCGCCGCTCTGGTCGTGGGAGTTGGATTCGCCTTCCGGCTCCTGTTTCACCATTGATTCTCTCTTGAACATGCCCGTCTCGTGAAAACGCCTAGGGCCGTTTCCCTCTAGCTATCGTCCGAGTGTGGTGACCTCAATCGAGTGTATATCATCCACTCTCCGGCGAGGCGACACGCAGGCCCATGATGCCGTCATCGTTCGCACTTGGCTTCGGCATGCCGTTTCACAGACATCATCGGTACACCGCGAGCCCTTCTCAGTCTGATCCGCCGCTCCTGCCAGTTAAGGACTGCCTTTCGACACACTCCATTCGTCATCTTCGCTCCCTGAGTGAGGTGGCATCATGCTCGTCGTCGCGGTCCTGCTTGTTCTCGGCCTCGTCACCTTCGCCCTCGGCGTGCTGTTTCTTGTGGCAGAAACATGGTTCTTGCAGCACTTTGATGCGTCCGTTCGGTTTTCGGATCACGTGACATCGACCGTGTTGGCGAACGCGTGCCCCGACGGACGTGATGATCAGCGAGGCCAGAGATGGGTAGAGCTCGTCGCCGTGGGCTCTATGATCCACCAGAGGATCGATGCGCAGGATCAGCGAGGAGAGCACTCGGCCGCTCGGGCAGCGCTCACCACCTACAAGCCTCGATCGGGAAGTCCATTCCCCATTCCCCCGCCGGAGCGAACGGTCTATCGGCCTCGACCGTGACACCCTCTAGTAGACCCTGCCGCAATCGACTACTATGAGACCCGTGCGAGAAACGAATCCCGCAGAGGACGCCCGACCTCTTCCCGCAGTGATGAAGGCCAACACCTTGGACCGCTTCAGATGATGCGCCGTGCGATGTGTGCGGTGTTGGGGACCTTCCTGGTCCTGTTGGGCTCGATCTCCTGTACTCGTTCCTTCGACATGTCCGATGAACGGCTCACCCCGCTTGGCACGCAATGGGGCGTGGTCATCGGATCGGTGTTGGTACAACCGCCGCCAGGCGGGAAAGAACGGGACGAGTCCTATGAGTTCGACATCGTGCAGATCCAGCCGGCGGATCCTGACGGCGAAAGTCCGTATGCGGAGCGCTATCGGCTCGACGCCAAGGCAGGGGAGGAGCGCACCTTCATTTCCCGTCTTCGGTCCGGGCGATATCTCGTGAAAAACTTTCATCAAGCCGGAGTCCTGGGTCTTGGTGGTGAACTAGATCTCGTGTTTCACAGCATGGCCGGCGAAGTCCGATACATCGGGCGCTTGCGCATCGAGATCCCTCAGCGCCTCTCGAAGGGAAAGGGGTATCGTTTCGCCGTCGACAACGCGCGCGACACGACCCTCGCGCAGCTCTCAAAGCAGCATGGTGATGTGACGACCGAAGTTCATGATTTCCCGATGACGCCACGGCTCCGTGAGGCACCGTGAGCCGCCCTCAAACATGAGGCATGGCGTCGAATCGGCGACCGCCAGCCGCCCAGAGTCCTTCCACCTCCGCAGGTATCCCGCCTAAGAAACATGGACCAGGGCATGTGACCAGTTATGAAGCTCTGTAGAGATTGGGACGATATGAGAAGGAGAGAAGCACATGCTGGCCACGTTGTTTCTCCTCTTCTTCATCATACAGATGCTGCTGACGTTAGCCCTTGGGATGGCTCTAGCCGCAGTCGGATTCACTTCTCCTGAACGACCGATCAGCCGTCGGCGCTATGCTGGAAACGTCACAGCGAGCGCGGCGTGACGCCCGGCCTGTCGCCCCGTCTTCCCTCCACTCGAACTTCCCGTCGGGTGTGATGGCTTCGACAACCGGCAGCAGGAAATCGACACAGCGGCATCTGTCTCAAGTCGCATCATGGAGCGTTCTGCTCTCTATCATGGTGTTCATGACGGGGTGTGCGCTGTTCCTGTCAGAGGAAAGTCGGTATCTCCGCACCGCAAAGGATCGCGCGACAGACACGGAAGTGCGGCAGCGGTTGGGACCGCCCAAGCGTATCAACTCACAGGACAACGGCACGACTCAATGGACGTACGAGAGACGAACGTATGTCCAGGAAGGAACGAACAATGCCTGGACGACGGTGGGCGCGTGGCGATGTGACACCTATCGATTGACGTTTGACGCGCAGCACATTCTTCGCAAGTGGACGCACCGATCCCGGATCTGCTAACGCAATCCGCATCCCGAGTGACAGTCTGCCTGTTCGATCATCGTGGCCTGGCCCATAGTTGCGGCTCCTTGTGTGCCGGGCTGACGACAAGTGCCGACATTGAGCCGGAAAAGGGCTGTGGATACAGCATATGCGTCATCCAAGCGCTCTGACCACCTCGACGGATCTGAATCCCATCAAAAGAAAGTCAATAGGGCCATGTGACCTGGTTGCCTCTAATGGTGTCAGGGCAAGAAGGAATTGAAGGCAAGCCACAAGATATGGCGCTGGTAAGAGTACCGGCTACTATGCCTAAAAAATAGGCAATGTGCTCCTGGCACGCCAAAGATGTAAGCGAACTTTCCCTGAAAAGGAATTTTCCACAGGGTTATCCACAGAAAGTGTGGAAGGGCACAGCAGTCGCGCAGTGAACGCAGATGACAAGAAAAAAAAGAGCGTCGGTCGCTCGAGCGCCCGGGGCACGGATCACCTGCCGAATGCTGCCTCCTAGAAGTGGACGGCTAATCTGGCATAGTTGATGAGGTACGTGTCATTCAAACCGGCCGTCGACCACCGAGGATTTGATTTTGATCGAACCGCAGATCCACATAGTTGACCTTATACTCGGCAAACAGGGCGATATGCTCGTTGAAGAAGAACCTGATTCGATTGAGACCCGCGCGCATTGTCCGTCGCGCGACCAAACTGGTTTGAGATTTCGACGAAAACTATTCCAAGTCCCGCGCCGGCATAGACATAAAGCGGACAACGGGCGTTCTCGCGCAGTGACGAATACTCATCCCCGTTCCGGTAGGAGACGTCCCGGTACAGGCGGTCCCGGTCGTTGCCCGATCCCGGCAACCGAGCCTCGTCCGCGCAATCGCATCGCATTGAGCCCGAGGGTAGCCGGTCTCGGCCACGGTGGGGCAAGCTTCACATCGACCCGCCCATGGAAGGAATGGATCGAGGCGCTACGGCCTAGATCACTGAACAAGGACAATTCCGGGATGTCCGCGAGGTCCAAGCAGGATAGGCTCACAACCACCGGCTTTATCCGAAACCGCAATCTCGGAGCCTGACGCCTCGACTTTCATCAAAAAGGCCAGGGATTTGCATAGGCCGTAGACCATTCGTATTCACTATATGATTTCCTCTATGGAACGACATGGATATGCCCTTCATCAACGCCGAACGTCCTCGGACCGGAATAGAGAATAGTTGCGCCCTCTGCGGCGGCAAGCCGTAGAGGAAGTGGCTGCACACTGTCAGGCTCTGGCGCGGGCAGTTGCAAAGAGCGGTCGACGCACAAGAACGACGGATGGAAGAACTCGAACGGTCCATACAACGGTGGACACACCAATCTCAGCGGTGCACGAAATAGCTGGAGGTCGCTGCGCGTTCCATCGGCCGGAGACCGTGATGTGGACCTGACATTACCCTCAAGACCGACGATGCGGCTTCCACTCTTCATTCTTGCAGGCGCCATCTTCTTCGGATGTGCCGCAGGACCGGACACCCTCAATTGGCAGTCCCGAATCGGCCGATTTTCCTTGGATGACGCGAAGCGAGAACTCGGTCCCCCGGAGAGTTGCGTGGGCCTCGAAAATGAAGGAACCGCTTGCTCCTGGACAAGGTTCAAAAGCAAGGACCAGATCGAAAAGCTCGTGTTGACGTTTCATTCCAACGGCGTCCTCGCAACGGCGAGCGACGTGCACTTCGACTAGCGACGGATTCCCCCTGGCCGCCTCACCATGAGCCGTTCCAAGCCGCACGCCTCTCTGGGGCATTCGGAACCGCCGGCGATCCCATCGCTCTCCCTATCGGGTCATCTCGAACGGCTGCTAGGGGCACGCCCGGTGGTGGTCGACTGTCGAATATCGGATGTTACCAAGCGTGCGTGTCGGTCATGCGCAACATTCGGCAGCATGAGAGCCAGGTCCGAAGCATCCAGGGTGGAGTGCTGAGCAAGCGAACCGCGGCGAAGCCGAGCGGACGATCACCGAACAGAAACAGAAAAGGACTGACGTCATGAGCGGCCTCATGGGGAAACTTCAGTCAATGGCTTGGCTCGCCGCCTTCGCGATGGGAGTCTTCGCGGTGGCTTGGTGGCGCTTCTCGCTCAAGAGCAGGACCTCGCTGCGCCGCCCGCAGCAGCAAGTGATCTAGATCGTCGGTCGGCCTCTTCGTCCTGTCGGGATCCGCTTTGCCGCCGGCATGAGATATCAGAAGGCGGACCTCTAACGGGCACAGATAACGGGCACAGAAGCGCGGTGGAGGGGAGCGTCAAAGCGTAGTCTATCGCAAGTTCAGGCAGCCCTGCTCATGTCGTCCGGATCATGGCTCTAGGGGTTGCCTCTTTTCGACTCTGTCAGACCATCGCGTGAGCTCGGCCAGCACCGCTTCAAGGCGTTCGTGCAGTCCGGTCGCCAGTGTCGTGACATCCCGCGAGTCGCCCGCCGCCATCAACTGATGCAGCTGCTTCACCTGCCCCCGGATGCTGTCGAGTTCGGCAAGGATGTCGCTCAGCGCCCGATCCGGCTGGTCTTGTTCCTTGGTCATGGCTAGGCCTTTGCCTGTACGACTGAGTTCACTCGTCGCATTCATTTCTCGGATGAGGGGACCCGACTGACGTCCCACTGAATCTCGCCGTCGTCGCCCCCGAAGTGCTCCCGGAGATACAGCTCGGCTCGCCGGCGGGCATCGCGTTCGGCATCGTCCTTCGACGCAAAGGCCGTGTCCGGATGTACGACGAAATGTTCGTCGATGATGGCAATCCGGGTCACGTGCCAGGTAGAGGCAATCTCTTCAATAGTGATTTTGACTCGGATCACGTGAGGAACCTCTCAAAGGATAGCGCTGCCGATGCGGGACGTATGATCGGTTCGTTTGCCGGGCTGATCCGCACTCACGGGCTTCACAGCTCTGTCACAGCGCGGACGGCGTGGAAGGGTACCATCCGGCCCGCTCCGTTGTCACCGGCGGCCGGCCCCTGGTTTTTCCCTCGTCGTGCGATCGCGGCCCCTTCACCGTGCTGCAGAGTGTTGCTCTCTCACGGACGGATTCCAGAGGGTATTGCGATGGCGCCGTGGG
>DASTSI010000279.1:0-6729 GCA_035760745.1 Nitrospira sp.
TCCCTGCCGGCACGCACTTGCTGCTCGACGCCTCATCGATAGAACGGTTTCTTGAAGCACTGGACGGGCAGCCTCCGGACTGGCAGGTCGTGTACGGAGCGGGACATCATGACCCGGAACACGACGATCGGGTGTTCGCGCTCAATCGCGAGCGCGACGCACAGCGTGACGGGAAGCCTGCGCTGTCATGGCTCGTCACCTTTACCTGGGCCGGTGAGATCGGCGCCTACCGGCAAGAGGAGCAGGGATTTCCCGTCGCGCTCGGTCCCGTCTTTACGCCCACCGCCTGGGGCATCGTCCGCTTCAAACCGGAGGAGGTCCCGGGCAACCTTGTGGTCGCCGCCGAGGATAGCCGGTTGGAACGGGTGGAGATCCTCGTGTTGATGACCGGACGTTTGATTCCTCAAGAATCCATCGTCTATGACTTCTCCCACGAGGAAGAAGGCCGTGGTCTCATCATGCCTCTAGTTCGAGTGGAATTCGTTCAGTTCGTTCGACTCGATTCTCAATAGCCGCCGGCGCTTCCCCCGCAACTTCCCGCGGTCGGACTCGTTCTGAACATCTCAGAGTGAAAGCCCTACAGGCCGAGTCGGCGCCTGGCGGCATCACGTGTCACCATTTTGGTCAGCGATCCTCCGGCTTTCCTCACCTCTGGGCGTTGGGCTCCGACTACAGTCGAAGGCATCGGACTTGCTGACCCGTCCGTGCCGCTTTTGACACAAGTGGATCATCACGGGGAGCGTCAAGGAATGAGCCCAACGAGTCCCGCGGCCCTTCGTTTTGCCGCCGGCCTTACAGCCTGGTGTCTGCTCACGGGTCTGACGTCCTCGTTGGCCATCGGTCATGAGCTTCAAAACCACTCCCCCGGTCTTCAATCCGGCATTGGTCAAGACGGCCTACACCGGAACGGCGATCTTGCCCGGCAGACCGTTGTCCCGAACGACCCGCGAAAGGCACCCTTAAAACAAGGTCGTAAACCACGGCGGTTGATCAAGAAGCCCGCGTCCGTTCCCTCGGCTGCGTCTCCCTCGATACCGGCGGGTCCTTTGCCGGCCGAGCAGGAGAAGTCCATGTCCTCCGTCGACACCCCGGCGAGATCAACAGCATCGATGGCGACGGCAGGCACGGCGGCGATCGTCCCTTCGATGGGCGGGATCACCACTGTTGCGCCGGTCATTCCCATGCCTTCCCAAGCCGCAACGGCCGGTGCAGCGGCCACGGCTTCCCCGCAGGCGGCAGCGGGGGCCGACGGCAGCGCTCAGAAGCACGCGGGCCGATCACTGCTGATGCTCCTCGAGCAGGCGCCTGGTCTCTCCACGTTGATCACCGGCATTCCGTTGTCGCCGGTCATCCCCCAAGAGCCGACCGCACCGCTTCCTCCTCCATTGAGCGCACCGCAACCCGGTCTTCCCACGGCGCCTCCAAACTGGTTTGCCTACCATGTGTTGAATCGGCTGACGTACGGGGGAACGCCGAACCACCTCAACATGGTGGCCTCGCTCAAGACTCAAGCCGACGCGATGGCGTGGGCGACGGCGTTCATGAAGGAGCAGCTGGAACTCGATCCGACCAAGCCGTGGCCGAGCAATCTGCACAGCACCAGCCCGCTGCCCGCGCCGATTACGATCCAGGATATTGCGGCCGATCTCCTGCTGGCCCAGGACAAGACGACCTGGCGGGCCGATGAGAGCGATTCGAGCGTGCTGTCGCCGAACTTCAACGAACTCCAGAATCATGATCTGCTCAGAAAAATGCACAGCCGGCGTCAATTGAAAGAGAAGATGGTGTATTTCTGGGACAATCACTTCAACACGAACTATCGCACGCACGGAAAGGGACAATACGAGCTCCAAGAAAATGAATCGTTCCGCCGGTTGGCGTTCGGCAGATTCGTGGATCTCTTGATCGCGAGCGGCAAGAGCGCCGCCATGATGATCTATTTGAACACCGACGTGAACGTGAAGGAAAACCCGAACGAGAACTATGCTCGGGAAGTCCTGGAACTCCATACGCTGGGAAAGACCGATCAAGGCACGCCGAACGGCTATACCCAGTCCGACATCGTCGAAGCGGCGAAAGCGTTCACGGGATGGGACAACACGGCGGATGTCCGGGGCGGCTTTCGCTTTGTCTCCAGCCGCCATAGTCCCGGCTCGAAGCTGGTGCTCGGACAGAACCTCGGGTTCGATGGCACGGGTCCCGGCGAAGGCGAGCAGGTTCTGACGCTCGCGGCGCGCCACCCTTCGACGGCCAAACACATCGCGAGAAAACTCTGCGAGTACTTCGTCGGCGACACCCCGTCGCCGGCGTTGGTGAACGAAGCGGCCGCCGTCTTCAGCGATTCGGACGGGGACATCAAAAAGGTGTTGATCGCGATCTTCACGTCATCGGATTTCATGAACGTCGCGAATTATCGCGGCCAGGTGAAAACGCCGTTAGAATATGTCGTCGGCGTCTATCGAAATTTGGCGGCGTGGACGTCCACTGATCCCTTCAGGTACCGGCTCGTGAATGCCGGCCAGTCGCTCTATGAATTCGCCCCGCCCACCGGATTCAAGGAAGACGCGGTGGAATGGCTCACCACGAACGTGCTCTTCCACGAAACCGGCATGGCCTTCGATGCCTCGCTTGGCACCGCGGTCAAGTTCGGTTCGCCGACCAGCTCAGGGTCGATTCGGAAATGGATGCAGGAGCTCTCATTGACCACCGAAGCTCAGATCCTGGGATTCTTGACGAACTTGACCACCGATCGTGTCACGACGCTTACCGAGTACAACTTGTACCTGAGCACGCTTCGCGCGGGTCTCGGCGGCAAGAGCTTCGACATCAATGATCCGTCGCGCGAATCGGCCCTCGACCGCACGCTGGCGACGATGCTGATCAATCCACGGTATCTGTATCAATGAGGCCTGCCATGCCGATGAAGCGACCGTTGAAACGAGATGCTCCGGAACCGCTACCGGTCCGCCGCGACGAGAAGGCGCCGACGTGCGGCTGTTGCGGGGAATCAACGCTCCTTCTCTCCCGGCGCACCTTTCTACGCCGGGCACTGGGAACCGCGGCTGCCGCGACGTTCGTCAGTCTGTTCCCGGGAGCGCTGTCGAACCGACCGCGGGCTTTCGCCGCGAGTAACGCCGGCAAAACGCTGGTGGTGATCTTTCAGCGCGGCGGCAATGACGGGCTCAATACCGTCGTTCCGTACAGCGACGCCGAGTACTATACGATGCGACCTCGTCCGACGGCTGTCGGAAATGGGATCGGGATTCCGCCTCCGGGTTCCGGAGACGGTGCGGGCCTCGATTTGCCTGGAACGGGGTTCGCCTTGCATCCCGCGATTCAGCCGCTTCACGGGCTTTACACAAGCGGGGACCTCGCGATCGTCACCAGGGCAGGGTATCTAGGCTCGACCCAATCGCACTTCACCGATCAGGATACGCTCGAGCGAGGCATCTTCACGCTGCAGGACGGATGGCTGAACCGCTACCTGAAGGCTGTTCCGGCATCAGGATCTGCCAATCTTCGGGCCGCGGGCATCGGCTATGAGTTGGCGGCGTCGTTGCGGGGGCAGGTCCTCGTGCCCACGCTCAACAATCTCAGGAATCTGACGTTTGCGAGCCTGGGGAATGCCAAATCAGCCATGGAATCGAACCTGCGCGCCCTGTACGATCAGGATCCCGCCCTGACCACGAGCAATCCGTTCAGATCGCTCGTTCACCAACTAGGCCCGGACATGCTGAATCGCATCGCCGCAATCGAAGCGATCGGCCCCGCGCAGCCCCAGAACGGCGCCGTCTATCCCAATACGGGTTTCGGCACTCAAATGCGGGATTTGGCCCACGTCATCCGGAAGGGGCTGGGACTCGAAATCGCAACGGTCGATATCGGCGGCTGGGACACCCATGAGGACCAAGGGGGAGGGGGGTCGTTTGCGCAGTCGCAGGCCGCCCGCCTAGCCGATTTCGCCGGCGCGATCCGAGCTTTTTACGACGACCTCGGTCCTTCTGTGATGAGCAACGTCGTCGTGATGACGTGCTCGGAATTCGGCCGCACGGTCCGCCAGAACGCGAGCAACGGGACGGACCACGCTAAGGCCACTGTCTGGTTCTTGTTGGGGGGCGGCGTGAAGGGAGGCCTGTACCACGGTGATGCAGGATGGGTCCCGAAGCTCATCCCAGCCAACCTCGATCAAGGACGGTATATCGCGCCGACCGTCGAGTTCCGCGATATCTATGCCGACGTGCTGACCAAGCATTTCGGAGCGACGGCCTCGGAGCTCGCGGCCGTCCTGCCGGGACATGTCCACAAACCGGTCGGGCTCTTCGGCTAGAACCCGTCGTGCTAATACTCATCCTTGGCGCAACGGAAACCCGTGCCGCTCGGGCGGCTGTCCATCGTCCCCCAATCCCTGTCGCTCGTCCTGAGACTGATCGCCGGCTTCAGCCAAGACCCTCCTCGCATCGACTTAATCGCCCCGCGCCCCGGCCCCGGGGGATCGGCGAACGGACCGGACTTGTAGTAGTTCGGGTCATACCAATCCTGGACCCATTCGGCCGCGTTGCCCGACATATCATGAAGCCCATAGGCACTGACGCCGTCCGGAAAACTGCCGACCGGCAAGGTCAGGATTTCGCCCTTGAGTCCTTTTTCCCTTGCGATCGCGGCGCCCTCGCCCTTGACCCAAAATGCCTCCCACTCGGTGGAACTCGCGAATTCGATCGTCCGTCCGGCCCAAAAGCTGGCGCTGTTCGCGCGTGAAAGGTCCCAATCATTGCCCCACGGATAGCGGCGCCCGTCGGTGCTTCGTGCGGCTTTTTCCCATTCGGCTTCCGTCGGCAATCGCTTCCCTGCCCACCGGCAATAGTCCGTCGCGTCGAGCCAACTGACGTTGACCACCGGGTGTTTTTCGATCCCCGACAGGGGCTTGCCGTTCTCCCACAGGGTGTACGCCGGATTGGCATTGAGCGGAGGCGGATGTCCGGTCGCCTCCACGAACAGCCGGTACTCGTCGTTCGTCACCTCAAATCGATCGATGAGAAACGTGCTGATGTAGATTTTCCGCTGTGGTTGCTCGTCGGGGAGGGTGTCTTCGCCGGGTGAAGATCCCATGAAGAATTCGCCCGCCGGAATCAGCACCATCCCGTCGTCGGCAGGCTGCGCAGCCGAGGGCCCACACAAGAGGGTGAACAGCAGCGGCAGCTGGAACGCGACGCGAGGGATCATTCTCATGATCGGGACGGCACGACTCCGCAGCTCCGAGCGACGGCATCGCGGTATGACTGCCAGAGAGCCAGACATGTTTTCATGCAGACGAGCACGGCCTGCTGCTGCTTGCGGGTGACGGCATAGTTCACGACCATGTTGTAGGCGTCGTGGCGATGGCCCGCCTCGACCATCTGGTGAGCCCGGATGAGATCCATGGCATCCGAAGGGACGCCATGGTGCTTGACCAGCGGGTGCTCGCGTATGATCGATTCGATTTCCTCGTCGGTTTTCGGCTTCGAAGGCTCGGTGAGTTCTTTACGATCCTTGACGCTTCCCTCGACGAATATCGTGAGAGCCGCGGCTCCCACCACCCAGTCTTTGTGTCGTGAGGCGCGCTCCAGCCAGCCGCGATACCGCTTCGCGGCGGGAATCAGACGCACCTCCGCGAAATCGTCCGCCGAGAAGCCGAGGCCGCTCATCATGGCGAGGAACAACTCCGGATGAGATTTTCCCATGGAAAGCCCGCCCGTATCCTCTTCGTAAATGTTCTCCGCCAGCATCCGTCGCACCGCAGCCGGCGGGTTTTGGCCGTGAATCCGGGCGAGGAACACGGGAAAATCCCTGACATAGACGCCGTACTCCTGCTGAAAATGCCGCTTCAGTTGGGCAACCTCGAGGCTGCCGTTCGTAAACGAAGGCCAGGCCCAGTGATGCTTACGGTCCATGATCCGCAACAATTCTTCTTGAAACCGGCTCTTGGTCATCGGTCTCGCCATGCTGGTTGCCTTCCTCCTGACGGCCTGATTACAATTCATCGCATGGAGCGGCGTCGATGTATCAGGTGACGATCCAGAATCCGGAAGAAATCCTGTCCCTGCTCGCGGACGTGTCTCTCAGGGGCTCGGGGTTCGTAACGGAATGCCTCCTCGATTACGTCCTGGACGAAGGATTCACCGAGCCCATCTACCTCAATGCCAGCGGCGAGGATCCGGACGCGTTCTACAAGGGACAATCGCCGGCCTGGGCCCTGTACCAAGTCCGGGAGTGGAAGCGTGTGTTGACGATTTCAGGCGGTCCGGGAAAGGCGCGCCGAGTGCAAATCACGGAGACACCGTGAATCGCTCCGAGTGTACGGTGAGCAACATGAAAAAGCAACGAAGCAGCGACCGCCGAGCTCTCGTCCGACTAGGCGAGGCCTACAGTGTCGGCGAATTGGCCATTCTCCAAAGCTTGCTGGAGGGGAGCGGCATCCCGTACGTCGTCCGCCACGCCCATGTCAGCAGTCTCTATCCTGGAGTTCCCGCCCTCACGCCGCAGATCTACGTCGACGAGCGCGAAATCGGCCGCGCCGAGCGGCTCTTGGGGAGGCTGCGGCTCGAAGTTCGGGACGTGTCGGACGAACTCCCCGAGCGGGGTTAGCTTTTCGTTTTCGGAGCGTGAGGATTGGACGGAGCCTGCTGCGTCAGGCGCTCTCCGGATCCCTGAAACCATCCGCCGACGAGCACGCCTTCTTCAAAATACAGATAG
>DASTSI010000280.1:0-10394 GCA_035760745.1 Nitrospira sp.
TCATGTTGAGCTCGGGCTCAACCGATTTCCGAAGGTCCTCCGCCGTTTCCTTAAAGCCTTTGACGGCCTTTCCAACCTGACGACCGACTTCCGGCAACTGCTTCGGGCCGAACAGTAAAAAGGCAATAATCAGAATGATCAGTATTTCGCCGGCGCCTAATCCAAACATGGCTTATCTCGGTGAGACGTGAACCATGACAGGAAGCCAGTACAGGCGACGCATCGGCTTGGCTCATCACTCATCACACATCACGGTTCACTGCCGACTTACCCTTGTTTCACTTGCTGATTCTGCTGAACCGGCGTCGGTCCTGGCGGGCTTTGATGACTTTGGGCAACTTGCGCCGGTTCAGCCCCCGCGGAGTCAGCCGGAGGCGGCGTCACGTCGATGGCGTCAGCCTCATTCACGCTCTTCTTGAACCCCTTGATCGCTTTGCCGAGCCCTTCCCCCAATTGAGGAATTTTGCCTGCGCCGAAAATGATCAACACGATGATCAAAATCAGCAACAATTCCATCCAGCCAAATGATCCGAACATGTCCGGTGTTACCTTTCTTCCGCCTCACCCTTGGACACCAAGGTGCTTCACCCGACGAAAGTGGGGGTTTATCCACAAAACGCGGGAGAGGCTATAGCAGAATGATGGATTAGTCAAGTCTAATTTCCGGCCCTCTGCTGTTCCCCGAGGACCAGGAACGGGATCGGCCCCTACTGGCGCACTGTCATCTGGAAGTAATCCACAGGGCCTGGGGGAGCCGAGAGCGCGATGAGAAACGATTGTGGATCATACCCGATCTCTTCCAGTTCCTTCGACGCAGCCGTCAACTCGTCCTCGGTGAGATAGGCGACGGTGTCCGGAACCCCGTTCGGCTTTAAACTCTCACTCAGCGCCTGCAAAGCCTCTCGCTCTTCACTCGGCACATCGGCTCCGATCGGAAATTCAAGCGTTCGCTGATAGGGGCTGTCGTACACGCTATTGAGTGCGTGAATGGTCTCTAACACCAGCCGATCTTGCTCCCAAGCCTGCATTTTTGTCCCGGCCGACGGGTGGGTCGCCAAGAGATCCATCAAAGTCAGGAGATTCTTTCCCAGACTTCGTCCCACGAATTCCCGCTGGCTTTCGATGACCAGTTGCCCGAAATCCAGTTGTTTTCCCACGGCTTCCACAAGGGCAAAATTGACCATAAAGCTCTGCTGCCCCCCGAACTGACCCGAGCAAGGCTTGTCCGGATCGTTGAGAACCTTGAGATCGGCTGTGCCGGCGTCAAAACTGCTGAATCCGATCGCGTTGGGGGTCAGAAGCCGTTTGGCCTCTTTCAGCGTGGCAAAGGCTCCGATATTGACCGGCACCACCACCTGCTCGTCGATCCGGCGAAGAAACTCCGTGACCGTTTTTCGGAAGGGCACATCTTTCCATTCGACCGGATGAAACTCGCGCTCCCACACCAAATCGTCGAAGAAAGGCGGAAACCGTTTGAGCATCTCCACGTCCTGCCCGTCGAACGCGCGCACAAACCCCGCCCAGTCTTCGATCTTGGGGCAGAGCCGTTCGCTCAAATTGGGCCGCAGATGCTCCTCCTCGATCTCTGCTCCTTTTCGGGACATCAATTTCGTGGGGAGATCGTTCCACAGTTCGTTGCAGATAATCCGATCGACCGTGCCGTCAGGCACTGACGCGAGACGTTCAACCGAGGTACAAAGCGTTTCGATGTGCGCTTGATGCTCGGCAAGACCGGGAGTCGCCCTTGCCGCATCGAGTAGGGCCGGTTCCCAATCGACCAGCACATAGCGGACCCGCGGGTATACCGCCCCGGTCCGATCCACCTTCTTCAAGTGGTCCAGAAAACAGGCTGCCAAGTTGCCGTTTCCGGGCCCCCACTCGTGGACGACCAGTGTCGAATTCTTTGGGCCCGCCTTGTCCCGCTTCAAAACTTGCTCGTAGTAATCTTGAGCCAGGGCATGGGCCAGACGATAGTCGGCAGACGCATAGGTCTGATAAAAGCGCCGAACCTGATCGCCTCGGAAGCGATAGAAGAGCCGGTTAATATGACTTTGCCATTGATCGACTGGTTTGTAGTCGCCGATCAACTGAGGGAGAGCATCAGCGTCCTGTAACATCGGTATTCTTCCGTGACGGAATGATGGTATGGTCAGAACGAAAGCCGAATTGTAACAGACCGTGAAAAACCGCCGCAATGGGCGCCTGCTGCGGTTCGAACGCTTCGCCTGCTTGACTCTTTTGGCGGCACAGGAGTACCAATGTTTCGATGAGAAGAAGTGCTCGCAATCGACCTTCGTCCAACAGGCTCATCCAGTCATTGGGCTTCGCGCCTCTTGCCATGGTCTGCCTGGCGCCACTCCTGTATGCCGAAGACCTTCCGCTGACCAAGAACCCGTCGATACCGGATTTTCAGAACCGCGTCGAGGACGCGAGGCCCTACGACTTCGACGCACCGCCTCAGGGAATGTTCCGGACCATTACCCTGGCGGAGGGATTTGAAGAAGAGCTTGGTTTTCGTCGAACCCATGAAATCGTGCCGGTCAAACCCACCGAACAGTTCCGGACGGGCTCCAATATCTTCATCGTCTTTGAACTTCACCAGCATTATCAGGCCTTCCAGGTATTCGGCCGGTGCTTTCCGGAAGCGGTAGCCGGGCTGAATCCGGACACGACGATCAGCCAAGATGCGATGTACATTGCGCTCGAAGATGAGTCGGGCTATCTGAAGCTGTCTCCCCCGGACGGAGGATGGAAACCGGGACGTTATAAGGTCGAAATCCACGCCGGGGAGCAAGTGAACGATATGAGCCTCATGGGCACGATGCGGTTCACGATCGCTGGGTGACCGAGGCTTTACACGTTCCTACATTTCCCCGATGTCCCGTCAACCGATGCTCGGACGGTCGCTCTTTCCGAGCGGGGAAGCGTTGGAACGGCCCCTTGGGGCCTACGTGCCTGTCCCAAGACGCCACTATCAAGACACATCGTTTGACGGTCTTTTGACCGTTCTGTAGAATGCCGTCGTGTCCCCACTCGCAGCTCTCCACGCCACTCGTCACGACTTCCCATGACTCTATCCTCCCGCCCATGGATCTCGATTGTCATCCCGATCAAGGATGAGCGGGATAACCTTGCGCCCCTGACGGAGCGCCTTCTCAAGGTTCTGAGCGCCCGTGACGAATCCAAGATGGCGCCGTTCGAGATCATCTATGTCGACGACGGCAGCTCCGACGGAAGCGGTGAGATTATGGACCGGCTCGCCGCGGAGCACCGCGAAGTACAGGTTCTCCATTTCGATCGAAATTACGGACAATCCGCGGGTTTCGATGCAGGATTCAAGCGATCCACCGGCCGGCTCGTGGCGACCATGGACGGGGACCTGCAAAACGACCCCGCGGATATCGCGACGCTGCTGCCCTATGCCAAGGACTTCGACTTGGTCTGCGGTTGGCGGACCGACCGGCATGACAGCCTGGTCCGCAAGATCTCGTCGCGCATCGCCAACGCGGTGAGGAGCGCGGTCACCGGAGACCGGGTCCACGATACTGGCTGCTCATTGAAAATTTTTCGGCACGAAATTATCGACCGCTTGCAACTCTTCAACGGCATGCATCGCTTCTTCCCCGCTTTGGCGCTCATGCACGGCTTCACCGTGACCGAGGTACCGGTCCGGCATTATCCCCGCACGCACGGCTATTCAAAGTATGGAGTGGGCAACCGCCTCTTCAAAAGCCTGTACGACCTCATCGCGGTGCGATGGATGCAGTCGCGGGTGCTGAAATACCGATTCCGGGATCCGGTGTAATGCGCTTCGATTTGACGACCACCGAAACGGTTTGGATTGCCGTTGGATTCCTGGGACAGGGCTTGTTTTTCGGTCGATGGCTAATCCAGTGGATTGCGTCCGAACGAACGGCCAAGAGCCAAGTCCCGATCGCTTTCTGGTACATGAGCCTCGTGGGAGGTCTCATTACGCTGGCCTATGCCATTTATCGGCGAGATCCGGTGTTCATCGCCGGCCAAAGCATCGGGGCGATTGTCTATATCCGAAACCTCATGTTGATCTACCGGCAAGGTCGGCATGAAGACGTCTCCGCACTGTCATCACCAGTCAAGCCTCACTGACCGCCTTCCGACTGATATGGCCGAACCCCTTTCCGCCTCACGGCATCTGACAAATCTTGCAGCCTTGGCGATCCTGGCCGGGGTCCTGTTCCTTGCCGGACTCGGAGCGATCGGCTTGACCGATCGGGACGAGGGGCGAAATGCGGAGGCCGGCCGCGAAATGTTGGAAACCGGAGATTGGATGAGCCCGACCTTCAACTACGAACCCCGCTATGCCAAACCGGTACTCGTCTACTGGCTGATGGCTTCGTCTTATACGCTCTTCGGGGTGAACGAATTTGCCGCCCGTTTTCCTTCCGCGCTTTTCGGCCTCCTCCTCATTCTGTTGCAGTACTCCTGTTTGTCCAAGCTTCGGGGCCCGACCGTCGGCCTGCTCGGGGCCTTGATGTTATTGCTCAATATCGAAACGATCGGGTTAAGTCGCATGGCGTTGACGGACAGCGTATTGATTTTCTTTACGACGCTCGCGCTCTGGGGCTTCTGGATGGGTTTCTCGGGAGCTGAGTCGGAACGGAATTGGCTCTGGTTATTCTATATCGGGATGGCGATGGCGACGTTGACCAAAGGTCCCGTCGGCTTTCTGGTTCCCCTCATCACCGTGGTCCTGTATCTGGCGATTACATCGGCCTGGCGCGAATTCTGGCAACGAGGCCATCCCATTGCTGGCACGGTGCTCTTCGCCGTCTTGGCCTTGCCGTGGTACATCGCCATGTGGTCCATTCACGGGCAGGAATATCTCGCGATCGCACAATCGAATACGGTGGGCCGCTTTCTCAGCCCGATGGAGGGGCACAGCTTTACGATCCTGTTTTACCTGCCGGTGCTTCTGTTCGGCTTCTTTCCATGGAGTGGATGGCTTCCCTATGCCTGGTATGAGGCGTACAAAGACTGGAGACATGCGCGCAGCATCGCGTTACCAAGCAACGCGACGAATGTCGAATGGTTTGCAGCGGTCTGGGTACTTGGCACGTTTCTTTTTTTCACGTTCTCGTCGACTCGCCTTCCTCACTACATCGGCCCGCTTTTCCCTGCCGCCGCAGCCCTGACCGCCTGCTATTGGAACAGGAGCTTGGTCGATCCGGTTACGAAGCGTGTTCGTGCGTCGATTCACACGGTGATGGTGCTCGGGTATTTGCTCGCGATTGGCTTCGCGGTGCTTCCCTCGATCTACCCGTCGATTGCCGGGAAGCTGGTCAAAGAGTTTCCCCTCGCGCCCGAATTCAGTTTGGGAAGCGGGCCGTACATTGCTTCAACGCTGCTGTTGATCGGAATGGCATTGGTTGGCTATTTCGGCTTGCACGAGTCGCGACGGGCGGCGGCCTTCTGGACTGCCGGAGCGACCGTCGCCTTGCTGGTTCTCACCGTGATCACGTTCGTGATGCCGGGCCTCAACCGGTACTTCATTTCACCGCCTCAAGTCTTGGCGTATGCCGCGGGAGTCAATCTCCAGCCGCAAGACCGGCTCATCGTCTACGGGTCCACCAGACCGTCAGCGGTCTTCTATGCCCGCCGGAAGGCGATCTTTGTTCCGTCTGGCGAGGAAGCCAGAATCGTCCAAGCGCTGGCAGAGCCCGGACGCACCATGGTGATTCTGCCGCAAAGCTTCCTCTCGAAACTGCCCCCGGAAGCCGGCAAGCTTGTCACCATCCTGAGGCAAAACGGCTATCTCCTCCTGGCAGATCAGCCCATGATCGCCATCCCGGAAGGAACGCCTCAATCTCCTTCCCCGCCCCGCCTTCCGGGACACTGATCTATTACCCCATCGGAAGGGCGCCCCGAAGCTCAACGGTAGCCAACAACGCAAGCAAGACCAAGAGGGAAAATACCGCTTCTCTTCGACTGGACGAGACGGGATGTTCCCTCAAATCTTCAGTCGCGTGACGGCTTGCACGAAGCGAGTAGGCCAAGCACAGCGATACAATGGTGACCGCCACCCATAGTGAGCCGGTCGTCATACCAAGGCCGAATCCAATGACGGTTTCCGTCATGCCGTGAGCCAGCCACGAAGGCAACTGAACGATTTTCATGGACTCCGCGATGTGAGCTCCGAGCCCCAGGAGCGTCACCCCTATCCCGACATTGATCACCTGCGAACTGGGCGAGGCATCGCTTGCCTGATGGCCCATGGTCCAGATCAATGCGAGCAGCCCGGCGAGAAATGGGGCGGCGCCGATGAGGGCAGAGGCGACCGACAACCGCCACTCTCGCCAGGGATGAGCGGCGCACGTCCCGATGACATAGCCCAGGACCGCACCGCCCACCACATCGGTCAGATAGTGCGAACCGCGGAGCACACGGCTTGCCGCGATGGCCACGGCGGCTGCGAATAGGATTCCACGCATCTTCGGGAATCTCACTGCGAGGACGGCGGCAACGGCGAAGGTGGCGGTCGCATGGCCGGACGGAAACGAATCCCACCCGCTTCCGCTGGCCGGGGAAAGGTGTAGGTACCCCGAGTGCATGAACTTCGGACGCGGCCGCCCGATGAGATGTTTCAACAAGTTGCTGAACAACGCCGCGATCCCGTGCGCCACGAGGGTCTGCCAGCCTGCCGCCTTCCAGCCTTCGCGTTTGAGCAGGAATCCCGCGGCCAACACCACTAGGCTGAGGGCGGCGAGCGATTCCCCCTTTCCCAGCTGATCCCCGCTATTGCTCAGCTGGGCTAGCCAGGGATTGGGGAGGTAGCCTATCGGATGATAGAGAGACCGGATGAATTTGGTAAGCGGAACATCCCACTCGAACAGACCCCAAAATGACGACAGGCCGGCGAAGGAAAAGAGCGCGCCGGCTGCCATGCGAGATACGACATCGGGACGAGTGAGGGGTATCCGGCATTTCTCCTCCCGCTCCTGCCTCATCACCAATCACTCGTCATGACTCACGGAACCCAATCGGCGAGAAAGACGTTGAATTCACCCGGCTCTTTGGCGTAGCGGTCCGAGATCCACACCAGACGCCTGCCATCGGGGGAGAACATTGGAAAGCTGTTGAAGCGCCCCTCGAACGTCACGCGCTCGAGCCGCTCTCCATCGTCGCTGACAAGGTACAAATGGAAGGTCGGCCGGCCCTGGTCGGCTTTCGTGTCGAGGTTGGAAGAAAAGATGATGCGTTTCCCATCCGGATGGAAGAATGGCGCGAAATTCGAGGCCCCGTTTTTCGTCACCTGCCGCTTTCCCGACCCGTCGGCGTTCATCACAAAAATTTCCAATTGACTCGGCTCCACCAGCCGCTGATTAAGCAAGTCTTTGTATCGGGCGATCTCTTCCGGCTCGGTGGGATGCGACGCGCGATACACGATCCGCTTGCTGTCCGGGGAAAAAAAGGCGCCGCCGTCATACCCGACCTCTTCCGTGAGGCGTCGGGGCTTTGTCCCGTCGAGATTCATGGCATACAGATCC
The DNA here is from genome assembly GCA_035760745.1 of Nitrospira sp. Taxonomy (GTDB): domain Bacteria; phylum Nitrospirota; class Nitrospiria; order Nitrospirales; family Nitrospiraceae; genus Nitrospira_C. The sequence continues at coordinate 7,524 of DASTSI010000280.1, forward strand.
AGGTCTCCGTCCTTCATGGATGTCCAGACGATCGTCTTGCCGTCCGGCGAGATGGTGGCTTCGGCGTCATATCCCGGTGACGCCGTCAGGCGTTGCATTTCCTGCCCGTCGATCCTTACCGCATAGACGTCGTAATCGTCCAGGGCCCAACGATAGGCGCCGTCGCGTTTGGGTCGCGGGGGGCAGTTGGGTCCTGACGCATGGGTGGATGAGTAGAGGACACGCCGATCTCCCGGGAAGAAATATCCGCAGGTCGTCGCTCCCGCACCGGTGCTTACCAGCCTCACGGTCTGGCTCTCGAGGTCCATCACATACATCTGATAACAGCCAAGACCGACGTCCGCCGGCTTCCACGTGGCGGCAAACGAATCCTTCATCCAATTGTTCGTGGATTGGAAGATGAGCTTGGTGCCGTCGAATGAGAAGTACGCTTCGGCGTTCTGGCGACCGACGGTTAGCTGTCGGACATTCTTGAGATGCCGCTCGGCCGGCACGGCAGGCCTCACCGCTGGGGTCATTGGCTGTTCCTCCCCCGCCGAGAGACCCGCCCAGGCGGTGATCACTAGTAATGCCGACGCACACCATCTACCGGCCCACTGCATTTTCATCGACTTGGACCTCCATTCGATCAGGCCGATCGCCGATGACCGGCCAATCTCCTCGCGACACGATCGCTCCGTTTTCAAAAACGAGAAAACTGTTCCACCCATAGAAAAACAAGAGCCGTGATAGCGACGATACGGCGTCCGGCGTCACCGCATAGACTACGGTGACGACACTGTCCGGAGAATCAGCGCGATGGCAACTTGCCAGAAGCGCCGTACCAGCCGACTCGAATGCCGCTCCATCGACTTTCACTCCTCGGCTGCTGAGGTCAATGTGTCGGCCGCAATGCGGCTTCAAGAGCCGCTCGAGCGATTCTCCAAATTCAGTCGATCCTAATACTAACACTGAACCTTCCTCAGGAAACACGAGATCATCGGCGACGTGGACCACGTTCGGGGAATGACCGGACCGGCGATGATCCAGTGCCTGAATCCGTTCAACGAGCTGACGGAATGGATGAGCCTGGGCGTCGCGGTCGGAGAATGCGAGAACGACCGATCGGCGAGTATCGGTCACATAGTGATTCAGCACCGGCGGGAGAAAAGACCTGGAAATTCGCCGTATCAACATCGTCTCGGGATCGAGCACAACTTGGACGGGGCGGACGGACAATTGGATAGATACGATTTCCTCCGCTTCAGCGATCAATACCGGAACGATCTGATCCCGGCCATCTTCCGTCCGGACAGCCAGCTGCACCGAGAGACGAAACGGTGGTTCCGTTTGCTTGAGTTCCACGTTGAGTTGAAACGACTCCGGCCTGTCTCCCGGTCTCCCGGAGGCGTTGACGATGGAAAGGGACGGCGCGCCGGCACGCTCGACCCATTGAGCAAAAAACCATCGGAGATCCCTGCCGGCGGCTTCTTCAAATACTCGTTCGACATCCCTCCATTCCGCATGACGCCCGAGGTAGTGGGCCATCAATTGTTTCAACGCCAACCAAAACTTTTCTTCCCCTACTTCCTGGCGAAGCAGGTGAAAGACCATTGCTGTCTTTTGGTAGCCGATGGCATTGTCGCGCTCGTCGTGTTTCTGCGTAAATGTACCGACCGGGTAATCGCGGTCCATGGGGACGTGAAGGTTATATCCCAGCACGAATAGATGCCGTTGATCCCGCGCCTGCACCCGATCCTCGATCACTTCATACCAATAATAATTCGCGAGATACGTTGTCAGTCCCTCTACCCAATTGCCGCGATCGTGACGGTTGAATACGCCATTTCCGATCCAGCAATGGACGATCTCGTGTCCCAACGCATACGGCTGGACATAATGCCGTTTTATGACCCCGCTGCCGAGCAGCGTGAACGCCGGCATTCCCAATCCACTCGAAAAAAAGTTTTCAACGACAGCAAAGGTGTCGAAGGGATACGGGCCCAAGAGCGGGATGTAGGCATCCAGGTACCGAGCCGCGGCATCCAAGTACTCGTCGGCTAACGCGATGTTGTCTTTCAGAAGATAGGCGGCGAGTTGTATCGCTTGACCGCTCTTCGCCGTCCACTCTCGTGTTTTGGGTATGAATTGATTTGCTGCCAGCGTCAGCGCCTCAAACGGCGACGTGCTGGGCCACTCCGTGAGCAGGCGTCCGGTCTCCGGGCAATATTCCACAGGACAGGTTTTCGTCGAAAGCGGTCTTGCCTGGGTGACTGCGGTCCAGCCGCCCGGCAATGCCACGCGGAGCCGAAAGGTGGCCACCGAATCCGGCAAATCGGGATACCACCCAGTCTCGCTGCTCAGGTAAACCCCCTCAGAGCCGATGTGGCCTGACGTCTCGCTCGGCGTGACAAATCGCAAGTGGCGAGGCTCTTTGGGCGGGTCGTCGATCACGCCGTGATACGAGACGGCAATCGTCATCTCTTCAGTTCGCACGGCCATGGCCGGGATAGTCACTTGTTGTAGTGACGACCTTTCGAAGCCTCGCGAGACTTCGAAGGGCAGATCGTGGCTCTCCTTCGTATCGCCGAAGCTTACCGTAACCCGATCGACAACAAGTGTGGGTGCGAGCGAGAGGCTGACTGGTTCTCCTCGCCTGGTCTTCACCGTCAGCGTGTCCAGACCAACGAGACGATGTGTATCTGGATCGAGTCGGACCAACAAGTCGTGATGTGTGATGGCGGGACCGGGACGTTCTAAGGCTTCAGGGGCGGCCGTCGAAAGGGCTGCAGGGTGTTGCAGAAAGCACGCGAGCAGGAGCGCGGCGGCACCAAAAGGCGTTGCCCAACCCATTGTCACTATTTAGCATTCGCGGCAGACAAGCACAAGTTG
>DASTSI010000281.1:0-20677 GCA_035760745.1 Nitrospira sp.
CGGGGGACGAGTACACCTTCATGGATACGGAGACCTATGAGCAGCTGACTTTTCGAAAGCAGGAGCTCGGGGAGAACGCCGATCTGTTGAAGGAAAACATGACCGTCAAGATCCTGATCTATGAACACCGGCCCATCGACGTCGAGCTGCCGATTTTCATCGAACTGAAGGTGGTCGATGCCGAGCCCGGGGTTCGCGGTGATACGGCATCGGGTGGAACGAAGCCCGCCATCGTGGAAACCGGGGCCACGATCAAGGTTCCCCTCTATTTGGAGGTCGGCACCGTGATAAAAATCGACACCCGCACCAGGTCCTACGTGGAGCGAGTCCGGTGAGCCCGGGCAGGCGGCGCCGGCCGAGGAAGCGGACAACAGCGATCGTCCTTCCTCAAGCATTGGCCGACCGTCCGGGGGATCAAGGACCGCCGCTCCTCACCGGAAACCAGACCAAGCATATTCAAGAGCTGGTCGACCTCTTGAAGCGGAACAATCTGACCGAGCTGGAGTTGGAGCGCGAAGGCGTCCGCATCAGGGTCCGATACGAGGTATCGGCGAAGACCGTCGTAGCCTCCACGACAGAGGCTCCGATTTCCACCGGTCTCGGCGGGTCACCCGCGACCGGCTCGCAAGCCTCGCCGGCTGCCGAGCAAGCCGGCCTCGTCACGATCACGTCGCCGATCGTTGGGACGTTCTATCGATCGCCCTCCCCCGATGCCGATCCCTATGTCGAGGAAGGAGATTTCGTCAAGAAAGGCCAAGTGTTGTGCATCGTCGAGGCCATGAAGCTCATGAACGAGATTGAATCGGAAGTCAACGGACGGGTGGTGAAGATCCTCGCCGAAAGCACCAAACCCGTCGAATACGGACAGGCGTTGTTTCAGGTCGACCCCAAAGCTACCGCGTAGACTCGTGAGCCGTGCGACGCCCGGTGTTGAACGCCGTCGCGAGGATGAACGCGGTAATCTGAGCACTATCGGAGCTACCGATTGTTTAAGAAAGTTCTCGTCGCCAACCGCGGAGAGATCGCGCTTCGCGTCATTCGTGCCTGCAAAGAATTGGGGATCAAGACCGTTGCGATTCACTCCGAAGCGGACGCAGGAAGCCTCCACGTCAAAGCTGCTGATGAAAAGGTTTGCGTCGGTCCCCCCGAGGCCGCGCTCAGTTACCGCAACATCCCAAATGTCTTGAGCGCCGCCGAGATTACCGGCGCGGATGCCATCCATCCTGGTTATGGGTTCCTGTCGGAAAACGCGCACTTCGCAGAAGTCTGCGAATCGATCGGGGTGAAGTTCATCGGCCCGACGTCAGAAAACATTGCACTGATGGGGGACAAAGCCAAGGCACGCGAGATCGTCTCGAGACGCGGCTTGCCCGTCACGCCCGGCAGCCCAGGCGGTCTGAAAAGCGAGCAGGAGGCCATAGAGGCTGCCGCCAAGATCGGCTACCCTGTCATCATCAAGGCGGCGGCCGGCGGCGGCGGCCGCGGCATGCGGGTGGTCAACAAGGTTGAGGAACTCGCGCGAGCGTTCCAAGCGGCTCAAGCCGAGGCCAAATCGACCTTCGGCAATGACAGCGTGTACCTCGAACGCTATTTTCTCGAACCCCGCCACATCGAGGTGCAGATCATCGCCGACCATCGCGGACATGTCGTTCACCTCGGCGAGCGGGACTGTTCGATACAGCGACGCCACCAGAAACTGGTCGAAGAAACCCCCTCGCCAGCCGTGGACGAATCATTGCGGCGGGAAATCGGCCGGACCGCCGTGGAAGCCGTCAAAGCCGTGCATTACCGGAATGTGGGCACGGTTGAGTTCTTGCTCGACAAAGACCAGAATTTTTTCTTCATGGAAGTGAACACTCGGATCCAGGTTGAGCATCCGATCACCGAGATGGTGACCGGGGTCGACCTCATCAAAGAGCAGATCCGTATCGCGGATGGACAACCCCTGTCGTTCAGGCAGCAGGACATCAAACTCATCGGTCATAGCCTCGAATGCCGCATCAACGCCGAGGATCCCGAAAAGTTTACGCCGTCGCCGGGCATCGTCACGCGGTACAGCCCGCCCGGGGGGTTCGGGGTTCGTGTGGATTCCGCCATGGAGTCCGACGCCAGGGTGGTGCCGCATTACGATTCCATGATTGCGAAGGTGATCACACACGGGCGCGACCGCCAGGAATCGATCGCCCGCATGCGGCGCGCGCTTGACGAGTTTGTCATCGAGGGTATCAAGACGACGATCCCGCTTCACAAGCGCATCCTCAACGACCCCGATTTTCAGAAGGGGCATGTCTCCACCACGTTCCTGGATCGGTTTTTGGCCGGGTAGCGAGAGTTGAAGTCGGGTCGATGCTCCGTGATTGATCGGCTTCCTCCAGCATCACGGCCGCCGTATTGTCGCCGCCGCGTTGGGGCGGACCTTCCAGATTCGCATGACGGGACGCGCATTGTAGGAGTCGACCCCGGCCTTGTAGCCCCGCGCTGGGCTTGCAGCAGCAATCGGGTGCCATGAGGACTCACACGAGCCATGATCTGTTGGGCCCTCTCTACGTCATCCTCGATCCCACCGTACGACCCGACCGCCCGCTGAGCGACGTGTTGAAGTCCGCCGCCGAAGGCGGCGCGACACTCTTTCAATACCGCAACAAGATCGCGTCCATGAAGGAGCAGTATGCGGAAGCTCTGCCGCTGCGGAGGCTGGCCGCGGATCTCGGCGTCACTTTCATCGTCAATGATCGATGCGATCTCGCCATGGCCCTCGAGGCCGACGGGGTACACCTGGGACAGGAGGACTTTCCCTATGCGGAGGCCAGACTGCTGCTAGGACCAAAGAGGATCATTGGCGTATCAACGCACAATGCCGAGCAGGTGCGGCAGGCGGACAACTTCAAGCCCGACTACATAGGTTTTGGCCCAATCTTCACACCTGCCTCGAAGCACGATCACGATCCGATCGTAGGGATGGAAGGATTGCGGGCGGTACGGTCCCTCACGGCGCTGCCGATCTTCGCGATCGGCGGGATCACGGCGGACGATGTGCCTCGCGTGATGCAGGCGGGTGCAAACGGGATTGCGGTCATCTCCGCGGTCCTCACCGCGGCGGACGTCCGACAGGCCGTCTCGCGGATTATTTCGCGGCTCTCCTGACGATGTTCGCGAGCTTCTTTATCGCCGCGGACTGGGCCAGCTTCATGATCGAGCGACGAAACTGTTTTGACAGTGTTGACCGATAGGGCAGGGGCCCCAGGACGGGCACGCTGGCCTTTCTTCGGAGCAGCTCCACGGTGGCCCGCTCTTGCAAGCGGTCCAGCTTGGATCGTCCCGCATCGGTCTGATTCAGCACGAGCGCGGCAATGGGAAGTTTTCGGCGTTTGAGCGCTTCGAGCGTCAGCAGGGCATGATTGATCCCGCCGAGCTTCGAGCGGCCCACCACGATGACCGGAAGTTTCATCTGGGCGATCAAATCCAGAATCTCGATCGATGCGCCCAGCGGTACGTGCACTCCGCCGATGCCTTCGGTGACCATGAAGTCGTACCGGCGGGAAAGCAGCCGGTACACCTTGTGGATCGTGCCCGGGTCGATCTGGCGCCGCTCGGCTTGCGCCGCCGCGTGCGGGGCGAGCGGCAATGCGAATTGAAAGGGACAGATGGCCCCGAGCGCGTCGTCGGATTCCACGATGGTTTGCAGGCGGGCGGCATCGCACCGGGCCTGGCCGGATGTCGAGACGCCGGTCTCGACGGGTTTCATCACGCCGACCGAGAACCCCTGACGCTTCAACAGTAACGCGAGAGCAGCGGCGACGACCGTTTTCCCGACCCCGGTGTCGGTGCCGGTCACAAACACACCGCGTGCGATGGAAAGGCTTTTCATATCGGCTTCCCTCGGCTATCGCGCATCGGGCATCTCTGCCTGTCGGCGATCGGGCACATCAGAGGTGTCGACTGTCGCAATTCCAGATTTGTCCAGACACGTCGGGTGATTCGGCCAGATGCACAACCGTGCGGGCCATTTCTCGTAGCGAAGGGGGCCGACCCAGCGCATGGTCGGCATACCCATCCGCCCGGGGCAGGACCTCGTGAGCCAGTGCGGTGTCATGCCAACCGGGCAGAACAAGGTTGACGCGCACGTTTCTTGGTCCCCATTCGAGGGCTGCGGTCTTCACCAACCCGACCAATCCTGCCTTGGACGATGCGTACGCGGCCTGCCCAGGCGCCCCGTGAAATGCGGCATGCGATCCGATGACCACAATGGAACCGCCGCCGCGGGCGGTCAGGAACGGGCCGATCGCGCGGAGGCAATGAAACACGCCCGTGAGATTCGTGGCGATCACATCCGACCAGCCGTCCTCGCGTTGGCGAAGGACCAAAGCGCTTCCGGCAATTCCGGCATTGCAGACGAACGCGGAGAGATGCTCGTGGTCGCGGCAAACGGCCTGCACCATGTGCGTCGTGGCATAAGCATCGCGAATATCTGTCTGATAGAGGTTGCCGTCCCCCCCAGCGTCATAAACCGCCTTCAGGGTCGCTTCGGCCGCTGCCTTTCCGCGGTGATAGTGGATTGCCACAAACCAGCCTGCTTCAGCGAACGCCAGGCAAATTCCCCGTCCGATGCCGCCAGAGCCTCCGATCACGACAACTCCCGGCCTCGTTGGCTCATCGTGATGCCGCGCGGGCGCACCCGGACTGAGGCCGTGAGGTGACATGGTGGCGGATTATGGGTCCCACGCGATGAGAAAACAAGCACGGCCCTCTGCACATCACGGGTGCCCTCCTCATCAACTTGTTGCCGCATCCGGCGACGCTATGGTACCGTCAAAAGAAATCGGAGGACGACAGCATGCCGGGCAAGGAGAGGGCCTATATACTGGCTGGGGCGTTATGCGGGCTCGTGTGGAGCGGAGCGTGGAATCCCTCCATTGCGGATGACGGCGGTACAATCGCCCAGTCGGCGGACTATTTTCCAGACACGATCGGAAGCCATTGGGAGTATCGAGGGCAGATGACCGAAGGCCCGCTCCAGACAATCGACAACAAATATTTCTCGAATGTCTCCACCGTGACCGGGACAAAAACGTTGAAGGGCGTGACGGTCACGGCCTTTCACGACACCAATCCCGGCAATCACGGCCCCTCCGACAGCTTCTACCGCCGGGACGCGGTCGGTATCGTCTACTACGGCTCGGAGCCGGGGACTCCGCTGGAGAAACAACTCGTCCCCTATCAGATCGTCCGTTTCCCCATGAAGGTCTCCTCTTCGTTTTCGCAATTCGATAAGAACGACCTGGATTTTGGGAGCGACATGGATCAGGACGGCGTGAACGAGAAGGCGGATGTGCAGGGAGATTCGACAGTGGTCGGTCAGGAATCGATCACCGTTCCTGCCGGCACCTTCAGCGATGCCGTGAAGATCGAGGCTCGGATGCGAATGCGGATCAAGTTGTCCGGCGCGAAGCAAAGCGTGACGGGGACCGATGTCATGACGGCGTGGTTCGTCAAGGGCGTGGGACTCGTGAAGTACACCGAACGGCAGGAATTGGCTCCGTTGCGGGACCGGGGAATGATCACGGAAATTTCCGAAGAGCTGGAGTCGTACGAGATCAAGCCGCCGCAAGCCTCACTCGGCCGGAGCGAAACCCCGGCGCAGGGTCTGTTCGCTGACAATTCTCGTGACGACGAACTGCTGGAGGTAATCCTCGCCTCCCGCTTTCGCCCCAACCCCTGAAAGCCTGTGCCCTCCGAACGGCTGGCGTCCGACGAGGGCGCCGGTAATCGGCCTATTCAGGTACAGGTTGCCGATGTCGAACTCGCGACGCGCACGTTCCAGATTCGCGGGACTGCGCGAATACACTCCGCCGGTCAGCGCATAATCGGTCGCATTCGCCAACCCGAGCGCCTCTTCGTACGAAGCGGCCTTCATCACGGCAATAACGGGCCCGAAAATTTCTTCCTGGGCCAGCCGGCCATCAGCCTTGACATCGGCGAACACGGTCGGTCCCACGAACCACCCGGGCTGGATCACCCGTCCCTCCGTGACGAGTCGCGCTTCTTCTTTTCCAATCCGAATGTAGTCGAGCACTTTGGCCAGTGCGCGGGCATCGATGACGGGACCGATTTGTGTACCGGGGTCCTGGGGATCACCGATTCGCAGGCTGGTAATCGCCTCCGAGAACCGTCGCAGAAAGAGGTCGTACACCGCTTGGTGGACGATGACCCGGGAGCAGGCGGAACACTTTTGTCCCGCGTACTCGGTGGCCGACGCGGCGATACCGGCAACCGCGTCGTCGAGATCGGCCGTATCGTCCACGATGATGGCGTTCTTCCCGCCCATTTCAGCAATGACGCGCTTCACCATGCGCTGACCCGGGGACACCACGGCGGTGTCCTCGAGCAGTCCCAGCCCGACCTGTTTGGATCCCGTAAAAGCAATGGTCGCGACGTCCGGATGACGGACGAGCGTTCGGCCGACGTCGGGGCCGCCCGGGAGGTACGCAAGCGTCCCCTTCGGGACCCCGGCTTCATGGAGAATGTCGACGAGGAGATGACCGATCAGGGGTGACCGTTCGGATGGCTTAAAGAGCACGGGATTCCCGGTCACCAACGCTGCCGACACCATTCCGGTCGGAATCGCGAGAGGAAAATTCCAAGGTGAAATGACGACCGTCACGCCGCGGGGGCCCACATGGCGATGATTCATTTCCCCTGGTTCATGGCCCAGGCGTTTGGGAGCCGACAGACGGAGCCATTCGCGCGCATAGAACTCCTGGAAATCGATCGCTTCGGCGACGTCCGCGTCTGCTTCTCGCCAGGGCTTGCCGCACTCGAACACTTCCCAGGCGGCCAGTTCCGCCCGTCTTGCCCGCATCAGGGAGGCGGCCTTCTTCAGGATTTCTGCACGCTCGACCGGATCGATCTCGCGCCATGCAGGCCAGGCCCCGCGCGCGCCGGCGACCGCCCGCTCGACGTCTGCGCTGCTTGCGGCAGAGACTATGCCGACGACTTCGTCGGGCCTGGTCGGGTTGTGGGACATCATCATAGGGCCAGTGAGCTTGAAATCGTTGGCCGGCGGCCATTGCCGCCCCAGGCGGGTGCGTACGTGAGCAAGAGCCTGGTGCATCGCTTCTCGCGCTTCGGAGCGAGAAAAATCGAGATGGGGTTCGTTACGGAATTCGCGCGCGCGTTCGCGGCCTTCCCGTCCTTCGTCCTTCCGATCTTCGACCGTCGGCGGGGCAAGCAGCGTGGAGAGCGGCTGGGATTCCACATACTCCTTCCTCAAGAAAGATTCATTCGAGGTGTTCTCAAGCAGGCGACGGACGAGATAGGCCATTCCGGGCAGCAGTTCACCCACAGGGGTATACAGACGCAGCCGCCGGCGCCGCTCGAGCATCGCGTGCTGAAACGGTTCCGCCATTCCAAAGATCATCTGATATTCCCACGTCTCCGGCGATAGCCCGAGTTGCTCGGCCACCGCTTCAATGTAGGCGAGCGATCTCAAATTGTGGGTGCCGAAGGCCGGACGGATGAACGAGATTTCGGCGAAGAGCCGTTGGACCAGGGCTTCGTAATTCGCGTCGGTCTCCGCTTTCCGTTCGAAGAGCGGGAGCCGCCATCCTTGCTGCCGGTAACGGATCGTATCGCTATCCCAATAGGCACCCTTCACGAGTCTAATCGTGATCGGTGTCCCGCGTGTGCGGGTCCAGTCGACTAGCCGCTCGATGTCGGCTCCCGTATCCCGATGATAGGCTTGAACGGCCAGGCCGGCATACGGAAAATCGCGATAGGGTGCTTCGGAGAAGAGTCTGGTAAAGATCGTGATCAACAGATCCTTCGTGTCGGCTTGCTCCATGTCAAAGATCAAAGAGGCCGGAAGACCGAGGGCGCGGTCCACGATGGGGCGGAGCCTTGCGGCGACTGATTGATACGTGCCGTCCGGATCGATCGGATCGAGGTGCGGCGTAAGTGCCGAGACTTTTAACGAGAGCTCGACCATGGGGAGGTGGCCCAGATGGTCGCGCCGGAGCAGCGGAGGGGAGTCCCAGTTCAATACTGCGCCTCCCAGTCGTTCCAGCGCATCGAGGCACCGGTCTCGATACCGGTCGGCCTCCTGGTCGCTGATTGTCGCTTCGCCCAAGAGATCCACCGACCAGGCCTTCCCGTTCGTCCACTGCTCGCCGAGCACCGGAATGGCCTCGTCGATTGAAGCCCCGGCGATGAAGGTTCGGGCCATTTGCTCGACTTGCGCACGAATCGCGTGCCCGCTCAGCCGCGCGCCGATGCCGCTCGAAGCGAGGGCCTTCAGCCCCCAACGCAACCCGAACACCTGGTCGGCCATCGCCCCAAAATATTCCTCGGCTAACGTGAGCACTCGGGTATCGTCCGCGAGCACTGGTAAGACGTCGATGAACCGGAACAACTGGGTCTTGAAGCTGGGGTCGTGCATGGCGAGATTCATCGCTGCCTGGGACCACCAGCGGCGTTCGAAGAGGGTCGGCGTCCGGCCAGCCGACAAACGGGCCAGTTCTTCGCCGATTCGTCGGACGGCCGGTTCAAGCATCTGAGAAGAGATCATGGGCTCCGCTACGCGATCGAGGAAGGATACTGACAGTATACACCCCAAGGTTTTTGTTGAAAAACGTAGGGAGTTTCGCTAGGATGATCCCAATTACTGCGTGAGGATCGTTCGGCTGCACAGCTGATAGGTCCATTTCCCCACCTTAGCTCGGGAGTATGAATGCCGGACGCAGTCTGGACTAGACGGTTTGCCTACAAGACGTTCATCCTGTTTTGCTTGGTCGTGCTCGTCACCCTGGTCGGCACTCCACTGTTCGGGATTCTCTACGGATACAGTGCCTTCGATTGGGGCTTGTTCATCGCGCTGTATGTCTTTACGGGCATGGGAATCACGGTGGGGTATCACCGGCTCATCGCGCATCGCAGCTTCGAGTGCCATCCATGGGTCAAGGCAGTGTTGCTGATCGCAGGCGGATGGGCGTTTCAGAATTCGGCCCTCCGCTGGTGCGCCGATCATATTCGTCATCATGCCCGCACCGATCAGGAAGAAGATCCATACAACGCGAAAAAAGGCTTTTGGCATAGTCATTGCGGCTGGCTGTTCGTGAACACGCCTCACCGGACCGAAAATTATGAGCGTCAGCTTCGCAAGGACCCCATGGTCATGTGGCAACACCGCTATTATTGGGCCATCCTCATCTCCGGTTTGGCCTTCCCGCTCCTCCTCGGGTTTCTGCACGGCGGCGTGATGGGCGCGATGAGCTGTTTCATGCTGGCCGGCATGTTCCGGACGTTCATGGTCCTGAATTCCACGTTCGCCATCAATTCTTTGTGCCACATGTTCGGCCGGCAGCCGCATAGCAATCGGGACAGCAGCCGGGACAGTTGGGTGGTCTCGCTGATCAGTTTTGGCGAGGGCTACCACAACTATCACCATACGTTTGCCCGGGACTACCGAAATGGCCCGCGGTGGTACAACTTCGACCCTTCCAAATGGATCATCTACACCCTGTCGCTCTGCGGGCTTGCGACGAATTTGCGGCGTCTGGATCCCACGGTCTTTGCCGACTAGTCTCGGCGTTCCCCGATCGAAGTCTCCTCAGAGGGCCAACCGACCCATTTTCTTTCCTTCCTTCCATCGCTTAAGATGAGCTGATCAGGTCAGAGGAGGATGGCATGGCTGACGAACAGGGCCAGGCTCAGCAGCCCAAGGACAGTCTTATCCCCGGAGTGAAGCACGTGCTCGCCGTAAGTAGCGGCAAAGGCGGCGTCGGAAAATCAACGGTCGCGGCGAATCTGGCTTGCGCGCTGGCGCTGACGGGGGCGCGGGTCGGCTTGTTGGACGCGGACCTCTATGGGCCCAACATCCCGATGATGATGGGCAGTCAGAAAGGTCCGGAACAGAAAGATGGGAAAATCCTTCCAGTCGAAAGCTACGGCGTGAAACTGATCTCCATGGCGTTTCTCGTGCCGGAGGAGGCCCCCCTCGTGTGGCGAGGTCCGATGGTCCACCAATACCTCCAGGCCTTCTTGCGCGACGTGCTCTGGGGCGATTTGGACTATCTGCTGATCGACTTGCCGCCCGGTACGGGAGATGTTCAGCTCTCGTTGTCTCAAATGGTGCCGCTGGCCGGTGCCATTACGGTCACGACTCCGCAGGAAGTCGCGCTGCACGACGTGCGCAAAGGCATGGCGATGTTCCAGAAGGTGAATGTCCCGCTGCTCGGCATCGTGGAAAACATGAGCTATTTCGTCTGTGGTCATTGCGGGGAGCGGACAGAAATTTTTTCTCACGGGGGAGGGGAGCGGGCCGCCGCCAAATTAGGCGTGCCGTTTCTCGGCCGCATACCGGTGGATCCGGCAATTCGAGAAGGAGGGGACAGCGGTCATCCCATTGTCGTGGCCGATCCCGCCTCTCCGCAAGCTGCCGCCTTCAGGGACATCGCGCAGAAGATCGTCTCGGAACTCGGCGCCGAGGGCCAACAAGGGCCATCGATCGATAGTTTGCTGAAAAAGATCAAACACCCGTTCAGCGGCCATTGAAGCGTGTCGTCAGGGGCTACTTCGTCATAAGGGGGCGCTATGGGAGAATTTGTTCGCATTGCGGGGGTCGACGACGTCAAGCCGGGACAAGGCATGGTGGCCGAAGTGCAGGGCAAGACGTTGGCGTTGTTCAATGTAGATGGAGCGTTTCACGTCATTGACAATACTTGTATTCACCGTGGCGGGCCGCTGGGGGAAGGCGAACTCGAGGGATCGGCCGTCACCTGTCCCTGGCACGGTTGGCAATTTAATGTCACCACCGGCGGGTGCGTGAACAACCCTTCGGCCAAGGTCGAAGTGTATCAAGTCAAAGTGGAAGGCAATGATGTGAAAGTGCTTCTGTAGGAGGTCGCTGAGATGGCCGCTTCGACGAAGGATCAGATCGACATTGTGGCAGCACTCGTCCGCCTGTATGTCTTTCTCGCCCAGTATCTTGATCGATGTCTCGACGAGGCGGCGCGCCGAGCGTACCCGGAAAGTGAGCTCCAGAGCCATCTGATTGAGACTCGGCGTCAGTTGATGGAGGTTCTCGCCGTAAATCCCGTAGTGAAGCACAAACTGTCAGAGGAATGCGATCGGTTGCTTGCACTCGGAGCCACGTGTCTCGCGACCGGCGGCAGCGATGACGGGGCGAGAGCAACCATCCAGGCTGAACGGGCCATCCTGAAGCACAAAACCATCGCGCTTAGCGACATGGTTGCGGTCTTTCGAGCGCTCGAATGAGATGGGGCCGTCGGCTGGCGTCGATCGATATCAACTCGCTGGATTGGACGAACGGGAACGGGGATTCAGCCGGCTGGTCGAGTGCGAGCAGGCGGAGCAGGGGTATCGGGCGATTCTCCGTTACGAGCGGGCCGTCCTCACCACGAATTATCACCCAACCCAGGAGATCGCGCTGCAGTCGCTCATTCACAGCCTGCAGATGCAAGGCTATCGACTCTTAAAGACGCAAAGAAGCTTTCGCCTCGGGGTGTATCTGGGTTCGCAAGCGCCCTGGGTTGAGTATCCGGACCCTCCGTCGGAAGCAGGGAAGGCAGGATGGTGGGCCAGATTTCTGAGATGGTTCGGTCCATCAGCGTTCTGACGTGACCATGACCTTCATCCCGATACAGGAGATGCGTTCAAGCCATGGTGCCGCTTCGGTCGAGAGCCGCCGCCTGCCTCCGTGGTTTCGAATCAGTGCGCAAACCGGACCGGACTATCTCGACATCAAACGCACGCTCCACGCACGCTCGCTCCACACGATCTGCGAGGAAGCGCGCTGTCCGAACCGGTGGGAATGTTGGAACGCCAGGACCGCGACTTTTCTGATCCTCGGGCAGATTTGCACCCGACGCTGCCATTATTGCTCCGTGGAGACCGGCCGGCCACACGCTGTCGATCAGGGCGAGCCACTCCGCGTCGCTGAAGCCGTGCAGGCTCTCGGCCTTCGCCACGCGGTCATCACCTCCGTGAACCGGGACGAATTGCCGGACGGCGGCGCAAGCGTCTTCGCCGAAACCATCCGGCAGACCAGACGCCTGAATCCTGACTGCACCATCGAGGTGTTGATCCCGGATTTTGGAGGGAATGAGGAGGCGCTCGCTCAGGTTTGTCAAGAACGGCCTGAAATTCTCAACCACAATATTGAAACGGTCCGGCGACTGTTTCCTGCGATTCGGCCACAGGGCAAGTATCAGCGCTCGATCGAGTTGCTGCGCCGAGCCAAACTGCGCGGGATGACGACGAAGTCAGGGCTGATCTTGGGAATGGGGGAGACGCTGGACGAAGCGCGGGAGGTGATGCACGACCTCAGGTCGGCCGACTGCGACATCCTCACCGTCGGGCAATACCTCCAGCCCACGAGAGTGCATCTTCCGGTCGCGCGCTTTTACGATCCGTCGGAGTTCGCCCGACTCAGGCTCGAAGCGCTCGGTCTGGGGTTCCGGCATGTCGAATCGGGCCCGCTCGTTCGGAGTTCCTATCATGCCGAGCAGCAGTCGGTACGTGGATGACGTTCCGCCGGTCGCGTGCGTCAGCCGGACAATGCTGCGCTGATCAGCGCCTGTGCCTCTTCTTGAATCAGCTTGAGATGGTCCTTCCCGCGAAAGCTCTCCGCGTAGAGTTTGTAGACGTCTTCGGTGCCGGACGGTCTCGCGGCGAACCAGCCATGTTCGGTGACGACTTTTAAGCCCCCGATGGCGGCGCCGTTGCCCGGAGCCTTCGTCAGCATGGCGATGATCGCATCGTCGGCAAGAGTCTTCGCCTTCACTTGCTCAGGGGAAAGCTTCGCAAGAATTTTCTTCTGCTCCGGCGTGGCCGGCGCGTCGATGCGCTCGTACACCGGTTCGCCCAACTCCTTAGTCAGTTCGCGGTAGAGCATCCCTGGATCTTTTCCGGACCGGGCCATCATCTCGGCGGCAAGCAGGTCCATAATGATCCCGTCTTTGTCCGTGGACCAGGCGCTTCCATCGCGCCGGAGGAACGAGGCTCCTGCGCTTTCTTCGCCGCCGAAGCCGAGAGAACCGTCAAGGAGGCCGCTCACGAACCACTTGAATCCCACCGGAACTTCGACCAGCCGGCGTGCGAGCTTACCGGCAACACGATCAATGAGGCTGCTGCTGACCAAAGTTTTTCCAATCCCAGCTGCTGTGGTCCAGCCCGGCCGATGGGTGAACAGATAGGCGATGGAGACGGCCAGGAAGTGGTTCGGGTTCATCAAGCCGGCCGAGCGCGTCACGATGCCGTGACGGTCACTGTCCGCATCATTGCCGAACGCGACGTCAAAGCGATCTTTCAAGGCGATGAGATTGGCCATGGCATACGGGGAGGAGCAATCCATGCGTATCTTGCCGTCCCAGTCGAGCGGCATGAAACGAAACGTGGGATCCACTGTGGGATTGACGAGATCGAGATTGAGTTCATAGCGGTCGGCGATCGGGTGCCAATAGCCGGCGCTGGAGCCTCCAAGCGGGTCGACCCCGAGGTTCAGGCCGGCCGATCGGACGAGTTCGAGGTCGAGGACATTCGTCAAGTCGCCGACGTACGAGTTGACATAATCGTGTCGGTGGATGCATGTGGCCCGCTTTGCTTGTTGGTACGGCAGCCGCTTGACGCCGCGCAAGCCGTCCGCCAAGAGGCCGTTCGCCCGTTCTTCGATCCATGCCGTGGTCTGCGTATCGGCCGGTCCGCCCTGAGGCGGGTTGTATTTGATGCCGCCGTCTTCCGGCGGATTGTGCGAGGGCGTGATCACGATGCCATCGGCCAAGCCGGTGCATCGCCCTTTGTTATAGGTCAGGATGGCATGCGAGATGACCGGTGTGGGGGTATAGCCGTCCTGCTGATCGATCATGACCTGCACGTCGTTTGCCGCGAGCACCTCGAGCGCCGTAACCCAGGCCGGTTCGGACAGCGCGTGTGTGTCCCGTCCAAGATAGAGAGGTCCCATGGTCCTCTGCGCGGCGCGATAGTCGACCACCGCTTGGGTGATCGCGACAACGTGTGATTCATTAAAGGATCGGTTGAAGGAAGACCCCCGATGTCCCGACGTGCCAAAGGAGACTCGTTGCCTCGTAATGGCGGCGTCTGGTTTTTCCCTGTGATAGGCTTCGATGAGTCTCGTTAGATCGACGAGACTTGTTGGCGGCGCCGGTCGGCCGGCCAGGGGGTGAATACCCATTCTTGCTCTGTAGCTGGGTTACGGAGGGGTGTCAACTGGCAAGATGTGATGAGGGATTTCACGGTGCCTCATGGTGCATTTTCGGCTCCGGAAGGAAGCTGGCTGAGCCCAATCGTTCTCGGACGAGTTGTTGAGCCTCCGTCACCTGGTTGGGCGTCATGGTGTCTTGCAAATAATCCTGCGCCGCCGGGGCCTTCGGTTCACCACCGGCGACTGCAAGGCTCAACCAATAGTAGGCCCGAACCAAGTCCGGCGTCATGCCTTGGCCGTTCATGTACATCAGACCAAGGTTGTACTGCGCCTTCACGTGGCCGTGTTCGGCTGCTCGTGAGTACCAGTGAAAGGCCTGCGCGTCGTTCTTCGGGACGCCCAAACCCTGATCATAGAGGAGTCCCAGGTCGTATTCGGCCCGGGGTTCTCCCATCTTCGCGAGAGATTCGAGTTCTGTCACAGATTTTTGGTAATCACTCCGCAGATAGGCTTTGTCCGCGCGCTGATCCTGACAGGCTGTGGCCGAGACGACGAGGGTCAGAAGCGTGATCCGCAAGACCGCCGTGGTGATGGTTTTCCCCGTGCTCAATCGTGGCTTTGTCACGACAAAGGCGCTCATTGGGCGGGCGAACACTATGAGAAACGCGCGTTGAATGTCAACGCGCGGCGGCGGTCCGTCGAGGGCTGATGACGAAGCGGCGGAGGGTATAGTAGAGTCTGCTAGGTCGGGATATAAGTTGACATAATAGATCTTATCGGACATAACAGGCTGGAACGGGATGTCGCTCGAATTCGTCGGTCGCCTGCAAAAAGAACTGTCCCTCACCGGCAGCGCCGTCTATGAATCCGTCCTGGCCATCGCCGAACGCGTGAACCGTAAAGTCCGGGTGCTACGGCTTCACGGCCAAGCGTCGAGCCTCCTCACTGAAATCGAGGCTGTTTATCAGCAACTCGGCCGGCGAATCGCTGGCGCAATTTCCGTCAAGAATGGCACAGTGACGACTGCCTCGGCGGAGCTTGAACGAGTCGTGAGCCAGGCCCTGGATCGAATCCATCGACTCAAGCAGACCCTGGTCCAAGTCGATGCCGAAATTCGTGAGTTGAAAATGGAGACGATTCATGAGGACTTGCTCAGGCTGCAACGCGACTTGGCGCTCCGCTCCGGTGCCCTGGAGCGCTTTGCCGTCGGCCACGGGTCGCGGGCATCGGGGAAGACCGTTGCGGAGCTTGCGATTCCCGCTTCGGTGCGCGTCGTGACGGTCTTTCGCGGTCCGTTCTTGATTGCTCCGACAGATGGCCTTCTGCTCCGGCCGGATGACGTCGTCATTGCGGTCGGTTTGCGTGCCGATCTCGATCAGGTAGCGGCATTGTTTTCCGTCCCTCGCAAAGCCAAGCCGGTGTCTTGATGCGCATCGCCGCCATGAATTCCGGGTGCATCCTGTTGTACACTGTGTGCAGGTGACCCGTGAGGCTGCACCCTGTCTCGAGCGCACTGCTTTTCTCGTGTCTCTTGGCCGCTTCGCCAGACCTCTGCGGAGCCGCGGATGGCCGCGCGCCCGGAGGGAGCGTGTCGGCCGGCCTGCAGGTGCTGGAAGAAATCCAAGCGGTGATCACCGAACTCGCGGAATCCGCCAAGCCTGCAGTGGTGAATCTCTTTCCTCTCACGATGGGAAAGGGGCGGGAATTTCCCCAAGAGCGCGTTCCCAACAATCCGGGTTCGGGATCCGGGGTCATCATCGATCCCGAGGGCCACATCATCACGAACAATCACGTCATCGGGGATGCCTCGGAGATCGAGGTGCGGCTTTCAGACAAGTCGAAGTTGATCGCGCAGGTTGTCGGCAAAGACCCGGACACGGATTTGGCGGTGCTCAAGGTGACGGCGGACCGCCCCCTGCCCTACGCGAAGTTCGGGGATTCGAGTGGTGTCCGGGTCGGTCAATGGGTCTTGGCGGTCGGGAATCCTTTCGGCTTGGACCGCACGGT
This sequence comes from Nitrospira sp., assembly GCA_035760745.1. Classification (GTDB taxonomy): domain Bacteria; phylum Nitrospirota; class Nitrospiria; order Nitrospirales; family Nitrospiraceae; genus Nitrospira_C. The sequence goes on from DASTSI010000281.1 coordinate 16,184, forward strand.
GACGCTGGGGATCGTGAGCGGCATTGGCCGTGAAAACGTCAATTTGTCTCGGTATGAAAACTTCATTCAGACCGATGCATCGATCAACCCCGGCAATTCCGGCGGCCCCCTGTTCAACTTGCGCGGCGAAGTGATCGGCATCAACACGGCGATCATCAATTTTGCGCAAGGAGTCGGATTTGCGATTCCCTCCAACATGGCCAAGCTTGTCATGCAGCAGTTGCTTGCGCAAGGGCGCGTGGTGCGCGGCTGGCTCGGGGTCGGGATCCAGCCGCTGACACCCGAATTGGCCAGAAAGTTCGGTGTGGCCGAAAACGAAGGCGTGCTGGTCAATGAAGTCTTTGAGAAAGACCCCGCAGCGGCCGCCGGCATTAAACCCGGCGACGTCATCACGAGGATCGAAGGCACGGTCGTCGACACACCGAACAAGTTGTCGCGTGTGGTCGCCGCGTTGCCGCCGGGGGCGACGACGAAAGTGGAAGTCGTGAGGAATCAGCAGCGGCTGCTGTTGGACGTGGCGCTCAGCGAGCGCCGCGATCAGGCCGTCGTGGCCTCGCTTCCGCAAGCGAGGACAGAAGTGAAGCTGGGATTGGACCTTCAGGATCTGACGGCGGCGCTGGCCGATAAATTCAAACTGCACGAAAGCCGAGGCGTGCTCATTACCAAAGTCGAGCCGGGTAGTCTCGCTCAAGCCGAAGGGCTGCGAGAAGGAGATCTCATCAAGGAAGTCAATCGCGCCGACGTGAATACCGTCGGGGAGTTCACGGCCGCGATCTCCAAGGTCCGCCGGGGCGAAACGGTCCTCTTGCGCGTGCTCCGGGAGAATCGGGCCTTCTATGTTGTCTTGAAATCCGGCGAGCCTTAGTCTGGCTCACTGCGCCGCAACAGTCTGGTTCTGGCGTGCCGCCTTGTGTTCCTCGACGATCTTCGTTGCCGACTCGCGCGGCACTTCCTCATAACGCGTGAATTCCATCACATAGCTCCCGCCTCCACCCGTCAGCGCATTGAGTGTGGTCGTGTACGTCAGGATTTCCGACAGGGGGACGAGCGCTTTAATGACCTCCGTATGCCCCTTGGCTTCGACGTGAAGAATTCGCCCTCGTCGCCCGTTCAAGTCGCCGATCACGGCACCGATATTCTCGGCCGGTGCCTCCACTTCCACGGTCATCATCGGCTCGAGCAGGACGGGATGCGCACTCTCCATCGCTTTCTTAAACGCCATCGACGCCGCGATCTTGAAGGACATCTCGGACGAATCGACCACGTGATACGAGCCATCGTAGACCGAGACTTTCACGTCGACGACCGGAAAGCCGGCCAGCGTCCCGTGATGCATCACCTCGACGACGCCTTTCTCGACGGCCGGAATAAAGTTTCTCGGAATGACACCGCCCACGATCCGGTTTTCAAACAGGAAACCTGCTCCGCGCTCGAGCGGGGTGAGTTCCAGCCAGCAATCGCCGTATTGCCCGTGTCCGCCTGTCTGCTTCTTGTACTTTCCCTGTGCCTGTGCGCTGCCGCGGATCGTTTCACGGTACGGAATTTTGGGGGTGTGGATCACCACGTCGGCGCCGTATTTTCTATGGAGCTTTTCGAGAGCGAGATCGAGATGGAGCTGCCCTAGGCCGCTCAGGACCATCTCCTTTGTGTCGGCGTTCCGAGAAAAGTCGAGCGTCGGATCTTCCTCAATCAGCTTGTGCAGGCCGAGGCTGACCTTATCCACGTCCGAGCTGGATTTCGGCTCAATGGCAAATGACAGCACTGGACGTGGTAGGGATGGCCAAGCGTAACAGACCGGATCCCGCTCCTCGCACAGCGTGTCCCCCGTCTGCGCGTCTTTGAGCTTGCCGATCGCCACGATGTCTCCGGCTGCGGCGGACGGCACGGCTTGATGTTTTTTGCCGACCAACACGTACAGGTGGCCGCTTTTTTCTTTGATCTTCCGCGAGGCGTTGTAGATCATCGAATCAGTCTGAAGCACTCCAGAAAGAATGCGGATGTACGACAGTCGTCCGACAAATGGATCGATGATGGTCTTGAAAATGAGGCCGGAAAACGGTTCCTCACTATTTCCTCGCCGTACCACTTCCCCGCCCGTCTGCGGGTGTGTTCCGATGAGGGGGAGCCCCCGACGGCGATCTTCGGGAGAAGGGAGAAGGTCTTTGATGCCCTGAAGCAGCGGGACGATGCCAATATTCTTGAGCGCCGATCCGACATAGACCGGCATGACGGTTCCTGCGAGGACCCCATTCCGCAGGCCGTTCAGCAGATCGTCCTGGGCCAATTCGCCAGCGGACAGATAACGCTCCAGGAGAGCATCATCGGCTTCGGCGACCGCTTCCTGCATCCGCTTCCTGCCCTCATCGACGGAACTCCGGACGGCATCCGGAACAGGACCCGTCTGCCCCTTCGCCTGGTCTGGGCGTGAATAGACCGCGGTTTGCTCGAGAAGATCGACCACCCCGTCAACCACTCCGCTCTGCTCGATCGGCGAGGTCATGAGAATGGGGCTTACTCCGAGATCTCGCCGGCATGCGTCAAGCAGTTCGTCCAATGACGCTTGCGTCTTGTCCGGCTCATTGATGAACATGAGACATGGCATGCGGCGTTCCCTAATCCGGCTCCATAAACGAAGTAGTTCGCTCCGCACCCCTGCACCAAGGGTCACGACGACCAGGACGGCATCTGCGGCTTCGAGCGCGGACAGTGGTTCGCCAAGCAAGCTCAGCGAGCCGGGCGTGTCAAGCAATGTGATGGTGGTCTGGTTCCAGGAAAGCCGGAGAAGACTGGCGCTGACCGAAATTTTCCGATGTTGCTCTTCGGGCTCGAAGTCCGACACCGAGGTGCCCTGCGCGACCGATCCCATAGCGGGAATGGCGCCGGCGCTGAAGAGCATTGCTTCGGCCAAGGAGGTTTTTCCCGCACCCCGGCTCCCCACGACAGCAACATTCCTGAGAGACGCGGCACGCAGCTCGTTCATGGCTCCCTCCTCTGTGAGGCCGGAAGGCACCCTTCCGGAGTCGTGGAATTACATCGTGAACGATTCCTCTCGTGGGGCCGTGGCCCCCGTCTGCAACCATCCCTCGTCGGCGAAACTCGTATAGCGGCCGTCTCCGATGATCAGGTGGTCCAACACCCGAATGCCGAGGACCTCCCCCGCGGTGACAAGCCGCGCAGTCAGGAGGCGGTCTTCGCGGCTCGGAGTGGGATCGCCGCTTGGATGGTTATGAAGAAAAATCACGGCCGCCGCAGATTCCTTGACGGCCAAGGAAAAAACTTCGCGCGGATGGACAACACTGAGGGTCAGGCTGCCCACAGAGACTGTTGTCTCGCGAAGGATGGCATGCTTGGCGTCTAGGAGAACGACTTTAAAAATTTCGTGGCGCAAGTCGCGTAAGGCGGAATGGAAGTGTTCGAAGAGATCGCGGCTTGACGCGATACGGGTGCCTTTGGACAATGGAGCGGCCAATGCGCGCTTGCCCAACTCGAGCGCCGCTTTCAACTGCGCGGCCTTCGCTTCGCCAACTCCCGGGACCGCGCAAAGTTCATCCAACCCGCAGTGGGCCAATCCGTTGAGGCCTCCGACGCGGTCCAAGATATCCCGTCCGACATCCACGGCGGAGGAACGCCGCCGGCCAACGCGTAACAAAATTGCGAGCAGTTGCGCATCGGTGAGCGCCGGGGCCCCACGGCTCAGCAGTCGCTCCCGGGGTCGCTCAGTTTCGGGCCACTGAGCAATGCTCGCTCCGGGTTTCGTCGGGCGTATTCCCATCTCAGTCTTTGAACAAAAAACCGACGACTTGAACGTTTTTGTACCGGATGGCGACCGGTCGATGAAGGCTTGGTGGCAAATACGTACCATGTAAGGTGTTGAAATTACGTACGGCCACGAGTTGGTGTAGCTCTTGCTTGACAGCGCCGGCAGCAGTGCACGTCAACAACCGGGAGGAATCGATGGAATGTCCGAAATGCAAAGGGCTCATGATGCTGGAGCGGTTCTCCGACTTCTTCCTGATTTTCTACGCCTGGAAGTGCATCAACTGTGGCGCCATCATTGACCGCACAATTTCTCAGAATCGACGGAAGAGTTTGGCTCCTCGTGAAACTCAACCTGCTCAGTCGGTGGCCACTCGCTAAGACTGCTGGCCGTCGATACGGTCCTGTCGAGCCTGCATCGCGACGCCACACCGCACCGTTCTACATCGTTTTGTCTCGCGAATTATAGTCGGCTCTATCTTCACTCGTCAAAATAACAGCAATACGACTGGTACCTACCTGAGGTATTGATACAGCGATTCCCGTTGACGGACAGTTCTCGCTCCTTGACCCCTTCAAAAACGCTGTGTTAGAGTCAACGGCGCTCGCCCCTCACCTTTTGTTCTATGCGCGTCATAGCCGGTTTTCACCGAGGTCGACGCCTGTGCGGGCCACAGGGGAAGGGAGTTCGCCCCACTTCCGAAAAGGTCCGTGAAGCCTTGTTTTCCATCCTAGCCT
>DASTSI010000282.1:0-11022 GCA_035760745.1 Nitrospira sp.
CGAGATCAACACGTTGAAGGGCAACGTCAATTGGATGAAGGCGCGCCAAGGCCGGCTTCACTCGGAGCTGTTCGGGAAGGACATGGAAAAGCTCTTTCCGATCGTCTCCGAGAACCAGAGCGATTCGGCCTGTCTCGACAACGTGCTGGAGTTTTTGCTCCTGGGCGGGCGCTCGCTGCCGCATTGCATGATGATGCTCATTCCCGAGCCCTGGGTCGCCAATCCCCAAATGGACTTGGACCGCCGCGGGTTCTATCAATATCACGCGGCGATGATGGAGCCGTGGGACGGGCCCGCCGCCGTCTGCTTCACCGACGGCAAGATGATCGGCGCGACGCTGGACCGGAACGGGCTGCGGCCGTGCCGGTATCAGGTCACGACGGACGGGATGGTCGTGCTCGCCTCGGAAGCGGGAGTCTTGCCCGCCGAACCGAAGGACATCCGGATGAAGGGGCGTCTCATGCCGGGCCGCATGTTCCTCGTCGATACCGTGCAGGGTCGCATCATCGACGACGAGGAGATCAAGGCCGACATCGTGAGCCGCAAACCCTATCGGAGCTGGGTCACGCAGTACGGCGTCTCGCTGGATGAGTTGCCGGAGCCGTTGAACGTCCCGCAGCCCGACCATCCGAGCATCCGCCAGCGGCAACAGGCCTTCGGCTATACGGTCGAGGAATTAAAGATGGTCATCACGCCGATGATCGTCACGGGGGAAGAGGCGGTGTCTTCCATGGGGACCGACACGCCGCTTGCCGTCCTGTCCGATCGGCCGCAGCTCCTCTTCAAGTATTTCAAGCAACTCTTCGCGCAGGTCACCAACCCGCCCATCGACCCGATTCGCGAGCAGCTGGTGATGTCGCTCGTGACCAACATCGGGCCGAAGCCCAATCTCATGGAGGAGTCGCCCGAATCCTGCCGCCGCATCAAGGTGCAGCAGCCGATCCTCACGAACGCCGATCTGCAAAAAATCCGCGGGATTTCGGATCCGCATTTCAAGAGCAAGACCCTGCGCATGCTGTTCCGCGTAGCGGAAGGCCGCGATGGATTGGGCGCGGCCGTGGACGATCTCTGCCGGCAGGCCTCCGAGGCGATCAAGGACGGGTACAAGTTCCTGATCCTCAGCGACCGCGGAGTCGATCAGGACTGGGCGCCCATCCCCAGTCTCCTCGGCATCTCGTCGGTCCACCATCACCTCGTGCGCGAGTGCACGCGAACCGAGGTTGGGCTCATTCTGGAGACCGGCGAGCCCCGCGATGTCCACCATTTCGCCTGTCTCATCGGATACGGCGCCGGCACGATCAATCCGTATCTGGTCTTTGAATCGCTCGTGGACATGGAGCGGGACAATTATCTGCCGGAAGGCCTGGACGCGCAGACGGCGGAAGGCAAGTTCATCAAGGCGATCAACAAGGGGCTGCTCAAAATCTTCTCCAAGATGGGCATCTCGACCGTGCAGTCGTACTGCGGCGCCCAGATCTTCGAGGCCATCGGCTTGAATCACGAAGTGATCGACCGGTACTTCACCGGCACCCCCTCGCGCGTGGAAGGAGTCGGCATCCGCGAGATCGGGGAGGAAACGCTCCGGCGACATCGGATCGCGTACGAACCGGCCGCGATCCGGCAGCTCGATTTCGGCGGCGAGATCCATTACCGGATTCAAGGCGAGCACCATAACTGGAACCCGGACACGATCTACAAACTCCAGCACGCGAGCCGGACAAACGACGCGAAGACCTATGCCGAGTTCGCGCAGCTCGTCAACGACGAGAGCAAGCGCCTGTCCAACCTGCGCGGGCTGCTGGATTTCAAGTTTGCGCCGCAGCCGATTCCCATCGAGGAGGTCGAGCCCGCGACGGCGATCGTCAAGCGGTTCAACACCGGCGCGATGTCGTTCGGGTCGATCAGCAAGGAGGCGCACGAAACGCTGGCGATCGCGATGAACCGCCTCGGTGGCAAGAGCAACACCGGCGAGGGCGGTGAAGATCCGGAACGGTTTAACCCGCTGCCGAGCGGGGACTCCAAGAACAGCTACATCAAGCAGGTAGCCTCCGCGCGGTTCGGCGTGACGACCCACTACCTCGTGAACGCGCGTGAGCTGCAGATCAAGATGGCGCAGGGCGCCAAGCCGGGCGAAGGCGGGCAATTGCCGGGACACAAGGTAGACGAGAACATCGCGCGGCTCCGCTACAGCACGCCGGGCGTGCAGTTGATCTCGCCGCCGCCGCACCACGATATCTACTCGATCGAAGATCTGGCCCAACTGATCTTCGACCTCAAGAACTCGAACCCCGACGCCGACGTGTCGGTCAAGCTGGTGGCCGAAGTCGGTGTGGGAACGGTCGCGGCCGGCGTGTCGAAAGCCCATGCGGACAAAGTGTTGATCAGCGGCGACTCGGGCGGAACCGGCGCCTCTCCCTTGTCCTCCATCAAATACGGCGGCGTACCGTGGGAGCTTGGGCTGGCGGAGACGCATCAGACGCTCGTGCTGAACGACCTCCGCGGCCGTATCAGGGTGGAAACGGACGGCCAGCTGAAGACCGGCCGCGACGTCGTCATCGCGACGCTGCTCGGGGCCGAAGAGTACGGGTTCGCGACGGCGCCCCTGATCGTCGAGGGCTGCATCATGATGCGCAAGTGCCATCTCAATACCTGTCCCGTCGGGATCGCGACGCAGGACCCGGAGCTGCGCAAAAAGTTCAACGGGAAGCCGGAGCACATCGTCAATTACCTGTTCTTCGTCGCCGAGGAAGCGCGCCAATTGATGGCGAAACTGGGCTTCCGGACCATCAACGAGATGGTGGGCCGTGTGGACAAGCTCAAGATCACCAAGGCGGTCGACCACTGGAAGGCGAAGGGATTGGACTTGACCCCGCTGCTCACGATGCCGGAGGTTGGGCCGAACGTCGCGCGGTACTGCGTCCAGAAGCAGGATCATGGGCTCGCCCACATCTTGGACAAGACGCTCGTGGAGCTGTGCCGGCCCGCCATCGAGCAGGGCGGGAAGGTGACGCTCGACCTGCCGATCCGGAACGTCAACCGGACGGTCGGTACGCTGCTGTCCAGCAAGATCGCCAAGAAGTACGGGTTGGACGGTCTGCCCGAGGACACGATTTCGATCAAGTTTACCGGCTCTGCCGGGCAGTCGTTCGGAGCCTTTCTCGCGAGAGGCATCACGCTGACGTTGGAAGGAGAGTCGAACGACTACATCGGCAAGGGGCTGTCGGGGGGCAAGATCATCGTCTTTCCACCCAGGGACGTGCTGTTCAATCCGGAGGAGACGATCCTCATCGGGAACACGTCGCTCTACGGCGCCACGCAGGGCGAGGCCTATTTCTACGGCATGGCCGGCGAGCGATTCGCCGTGCGAAACAGCGGCGCGCGGGCGGTGGTGGAAGGCACGGGCGACCACGGGTGCGAGTACATGACCGGCGGCGTCGTCGTCGTATTGGGCAGGACCGGCCGGAACTTTGCGGCCGGGATGTCCGGCGGGGTCGCGTTCGTGCTCGATGATCTGGGTAAATTCCAGAGCCGCTGCAATACGGGCATGGTCGAGCTGGAACCGCTCGTCACGCCCGAAGACAGGCAGCTCGTTCACGATTTGGTGACGAAGCACTTCATGTACACCGGCAGCCGGAAGGCCAAGCAGCTGCTCGATACTTGGGACACGACGCTGCCGAAGTTCGTCAAAGTGATGCCGGTGGATTATAAGCGCGTGATCGAAGAGCGGAAACGGAAAGCGAGCGCCGTCCATTAACGTCAAGCCGAGCCAGCGGCGAGCGATTCACTACTGACCACGTACGACTGAGCACGGGAACGAACGAGATGGGTGACCCGAAGGGCTTCATGAAATATCGCCGTGAGGGGCCGAAACGCAAGCCGGTCGAGTTGCGCGTGCTCGACTGGAAAGAGATGTACGAGCCCATCTCGGAGGACAAGCTCAAAATGCAGGGCGCGCGCTGCATGGACTGCGGCGTCCCGTTCTGCCAGGGGAGCACGGGCTGCCCGGTCGTGAATCTGATCCCCGAGTGGAACGACCTGGTGTACCGCGGGCGATGGCAGGATGCGTTGAAAGCGCTTCATAGCACGAACAACTTCCCGGAGTTCACCGGCCGACTCTGTCCCGCACCCTGCGAAGGGGCGTGCGTGCTCGGGATCAACGACGACCCTGTCTCCATCCGCATTATCGAGTGGAACATCATCGATCGCGGTTTCAACGAAGGTCTCGTGTTTCCCGTTCTGCCGGTGACGCGAACGGGCAAGACGGTCGCCATCATCGGATCAGGTCCGGCCGGGCTCGCCGCGGCGCAGCAACTGGCGCGGGCCGGTCATCGCGTGACCGTGTTCGAAAAGGCCGACCGGATCGGCGGTCTCCTCCGGTACGGTATTCCGGACTTCAAGATGGAGAAGTGGGTGATCGACCGCCGGTTGGAGCAGATGAAGGCCGAGGGCGTGGAATTTAGAACCGGCGTGACCGTCGGCAAGGACATCACCGCCGAGCAGTTGCGCAAGACGTACGATGCGATCGGGCTCACGATAGGCGCGGAGCAGGCGCGCGAACTGCCGGTTCCGGGGCGAGAACTGAAGGGCGTGCATTTGGCGATGGAATATCTCACGCAGCAAAACAAGCGGACGGCCGGTATCCCGATCAGCGAAGAGCCGATTACGGCGAAGGGCAAGCGCGTCGTCATCATCGGCGGCGGCGACACCGGATCGGATTGTTTGGGGACGGCGCACCGGCAGGGCTGCGTCGAAGCACATCAGTTCGAATTGCTGCCCGAGCCTCCGCCCAACCGCGCTGAATCCACGCCATGGCCGCTGTGGCCGATGCAGTTGCGCACGTCGCACGCCCACGAAGAAGGGTGCGACCGTCAGTGGAGCGTCTCGACCGTGAAATTCACCGGCCACAACGGCCACGTGACCAAGCTCCACGCGCATCGCGTGAAGTTCGAGAATGGCAAGTTCATGCCGATGCCGGGCACGGAGTTCGAGATGGACGCGGATCTGGTCCTGCTCGCGATGGGCTTCACCGGTCCCGTCAAGAACGGGTTGCTGGACGACCTCGGCGTGAAATACGACGCGCGGGGGGTGGTAGCCGTGGACCCGAACTTCATGACCAACCTCGACGGCGTCTTTGCCGGCGGCGATACCAAACGGGGCGCCTCGCTGATCGTGTGGGCGATTGCCGAAGGCCGCAAGATGGCGGCGGGGATTGCCAAGTTTTTGCAGGCTGGGAAGTCTGTAAAGACTGGCCGCTGAAAACGACCTCCAATCTTCGTTCTCGCCCACTCAAACCCTGAACGTACCTGGAACTGTACGCCTCGGGCTTTCGCTCGCTGCGGCTTCGTTGGCAGGCCGTTTTGAGCGACCTGGTGAAGAACCGGGTGTTTTTATCTGTGCAGATCCTCTCACGTGGTACAGCGCGCTGCGTACGCACTTACCCTCGCCTGGTGTAGGAATGTCGGACTGGGACGCCGATACGCTTCGGTGCCTCAGCAAAGCTTCGTTTCTTCTCGGCTGTGCAACTCGCTCGCTTCAGCGGCCCTCGGACACGTTCATCCTTATCTCCTGCCCTGTAAAATATCTCTATGGCTCGTCTGTTCATCGGGACGTCGGGATGGGTGTACGGCGCGTGGAAGGGGCGGTTCTATCCACCCACGCTGCCTGATGCGCAGCGGCTCAGCTATTACGCCACCCGGTTCATCACCACGGAAGTCAACTACTCCTACTATCACGTGCCGTCGGCGGAGACCTACCGGAGGTGGACCGCCCTCATCCCACCGCAATTTGTCTTCGTGCTGAAAGCCAACCGGTCGATCACGCATCTTGCCAGGCTGAAGAATGTCGAAGCGCTTTGGAGCGAATTTGTGGAGGGCGCCCGAAATCTCGGGCGCCATCTGGGTCCCATCCTCGTCCAACTTGCGCCGTCGTTTCTGAAGGATGAGCACCGTCTCGAGTCCTTCCTGGACTTGGCATCCGGGGATCGGACGATCCGTCTGGCGTTCGAGTTCCGCCACGAATCCTGGTTTGCCGAACAAACTTACCGGTTGTTGGCACGCTATGGAGCCGCGTTGTGTATCGCGGACAGCATCCACCGCCCGCGCGTTGACCGGGTGACGGCCGATTTTGCCTATCTCCGCTACCATGGCAGGACGCCCCGCGAGGCCCCTTGTTACACGGATGAGGAGCTGCGACAGGAGGCGACGCTCATTGAACGATTGATCGACGAGGGACTCGACACCTACGCCTTCTTTAATAATGACGCGCTGGCCCACTCGGCTGCGAATGCGGCCACGCTACAGTCACTCGTGAGCGAGAACCGGCATGCGGCATGATCGGTCGTGGCAATGTCGTCACAACGATCGCACGCTGGTGCAGTGCCGAAGGACCGATGCGCGACGCCGGTTCTCCGGCTCATTTGCTTTCCGGCTCTTCATGAATCGTCCAAAACGCTCTCAGCAACAGGGCTTCATATTCACTCGTCAGGGCGATTTGCGCGTGCAGCCTGTCGAGCATCTGCGCACGGTCGCGCAGTTCATCGACGGTATAAGGCCCGCCGCCTCCGAAGAACAACGAGCGGCGGTGAGTCTCTTTGGCGGATCCCGGATCTCCCAGTCTTCCGTCACCTTGCCACCGTGCCTGGCTGCTCACGATTCTTGCCGTCGTCTCAGCCGGTGTAGCCGGCGTGGTGGTCGGTGCGGCGACGTACGGCGGGTGCTCGTTGCGTTTCTGCAGAAAATCGGCCAGATGGCCGGCCCGGGCCAATTCAATTGGGGCCGGGCGGCTGTCGGTCTCGGTATAGGTCCGTTCGGCTCTCGACTTTGGCGAAGGCCGCCGGTAGGGTAAGCCGCCGCGTCAAGGAGCATCATCATGCCGCCATCCACCTATCCTCGCAGTCCGAAAGCCTTGCTCGGCGGTATCGCCCATCTCGGCCGGTTCATCGACAAAATCCGTCTCCGGCATGCCGGGCAAATTCGTGACTACAACTACATCACGGTCGGCTTCGACAAGCATTTGATCGATTTTCTTGGCATTGACGCCAAGGCTTTCGAGGGACGCGTCTTGGCCGGAGGAACCGACGAACAGCTGCTGGCGTGGGTGGCCGCGAACGGCATCTCCCATTCCCCCGAAGAGATCGCAGACTGGAGCGCGCGGCTTCTGGCGTCGGGCCCCAAGGACGAAGCGGCGCGCATACGATTTCAAGGACGTCTCGCAGAGATTGCGGCGAAACGCGGCGGGCCGGTCGATTCGCTCCCTCCTGTCTCGACCTGGACGGAGGTGATCGAACTGGATGAAGAGCGCCTGTGAGGGGAAGAGAATTGCAACTTGTCACGACGGCTTCGGCACCGACAATTTCTCGTTGAGCATCCTCAGGGACTTCCGATCACGTTTGTGAACACCACCAATCATTCGCTGAACCGTTGGGCGACGGCGATGCGCTCGCGATCGCGAACACTGCTCGTGCCGGCTCGTCGGTTGGGATGACAGGTCATCGCGAAGAGGTCGAGACGGCTCTCCCCCTCGGCATGCTGCGGGGTCTTCATTTGTGATGGGGGCAAAGCCATAGGCTGGGGAAGCCGTTGTTGTCGGAAGAGCTTCTTGGGGTGGCTGGCTTTCACTCGCCCCTGGTGAGATGATCTCCGCTCTTCCAAGGACCGACGTGCCAGAGTACCATGCTCTGGTGAAAGACGTGCGGGTTGTGTCCGTCGTCCTCTTGGCGCCGTTGATAGCTTGCCCTCTGCTGGGGGTGTGGCTGAGCGGAGCCTCGCTGTTTCCGTACCTCGAGTTTCCCCCTCGCACGCTTAAGCTCGAGCATGAGCCGTTTTCCTGGCCGGTATTTGTCGCACTGGCCGTATCGATTTTGTTCACAGTTGGACCATTGGTGCTTCACGTGCTGCGTGCGAATGCGTCGTCGCGCGGTGCGGCGACGAACTCGTCTCTTGTCACCCGGCACGCATTGCCCGGGCCTGAGCGTTGTTGTGTCTCGTTCCCCTGGTGGGGCTGGGTCGGAGTCGCATGGACCGGTCTCTGGTGGACCATAGCCTGGACCAGATGGTCCTGGGCCGAGCCATTCCAGGAGCATACCTTCACGCCGGTCTGGCTCGGCTACATCGTCGTCGTCAACGCCGTCTCGTTCGCCCGGGTTCGGCGTTGCATGATGCTGAACCGGCCCCGGTACTTTCTCTCCCTCTTCCCGTTAAGCGGAGCTTTCTGGTGGATCTTCGAGTATCTCAATCGCTTCGTGCAGAATTGGCACTATGTCGGCGTCGCGGACTTGTCTCCCGTCGAATATCTCATCAGAGCAACGCTACCATTCTCGACCGTGTTGCCCGCAGTCCTGGGCACGGCAGAAGCGTTGACCACGTTTCCTCGCCTCTATACGGGACTGGACCGGTTCGGAGCGATACGGTTTGACGGCGGGAAGGGAGCAGGCTGGCTTGGGGCCGGCTCGTCCTGTTTCGGTCTGCTGGGAATCGGTCTCTGGCCGGATTACTTGTTTCCCTTTCTCTGGATCGGGCCGTTGTCCCTCATCATCTCGCTGCAACGCGTGAGGGGTGAGCCGACGATTTTGTCACCGCTTGCAGAAGGCGACTGGCGGGTCCTCTGGGTGACGGCGCTCGCGGCCCTCATCTGCGGATTTTGGTGGGAACTCTGGAACTGGAAAAGCCTCGCTCACTGGGAATATACGGTTCCCTTCGTCCATCGATTCAGGCTCTTTGAAATGCCCCTGCTAGGCTATGCGGGGTATCTGCCATTCGGTCTCGAATGTCTCGCGGTGGCGGACTACGTTCTCAACCGCAAGTTTTCCGGTGGAGTCGCGTACTATTTTCGGTGATTCATTGGCGGCCCCACACGTATCTCCGTCCATCCTGTCGTTTGCGATCGGAACGCGATTGTGCGGGAAGACGTGGAATCAGCACGGCGTCGTGGCACGAGCCGACGGGCGCCAATTTGCCGAGAACCAGGGAGGCGGCGGCGAAGCAGGATGGTGCCGCCTCCGGTTCAGCGAAGGCTCAGGCCGCAGCCCTGGTCAGCAGTTTCTTCACTTCCACGTGGGCGAAGATCACGTCCGGAGCTCGTTGAAGGGCTTCGTAGTAGCTTCGTTCAAACCCGTCGCCTTCTTCCGAAGGTCGAATCAACGCACGAACTTCTGACAGCACATGCTCGACTTCGATAGGGCTCGGGTCGGTATCGCTGTCCAGCAGCTCGTCAAGACGGATCACCATCTGAGACAGCGGATGAAGCCAGGTGAACCAGGGGTCGTTGAGCACGAGCTGGAGCAATTGTCCGGTGGATCCGACACGGCCGTGGATCCGCTCGTACGTCAACTGCTCCGCGATGATCAACGCCTTGTGAAGGGCGAGTAGGCCACGGCGGATGTCGAGAAGGCTCTGGCGCAAGACGTCGTTGGACGAGGTGGTCTTCATGCCTTCATTGTAGCAGGTCGCACGCCGAATGGTGCCAGAGTATTCTCCGGGTTTCTGTTTCCACTCATGGTCTATCGGCCGAATCGTCCGAGACTTGATCCGCTTCCTGGCGGAGGACCGGGGGGAGTCGGCGCGAGGGGGCGATTGGGATTGAAGGGGAGAACGGGAGGCGGCGTGACATTGTTCGGAGGAAGCGGCGTGCCGAATGGCGTCCTGTTCTCCGGCGAGTACCGTTCCGGCTCGGGCGGGAATCGCTCCGGTTGTCGGACGGACGGTGTAAATCTCGGCGTCCCAGGCGGGTCCGATCGGTTCCCGATCCTGCTCCGGAGATCGCCGAGACCGCCACTCGCCTCAGCGAGTGTCAGTACTAGCAGCGCGCCGCAGAAGCCGAAGGCCGTTCCGATCCGCCGCATGGCCGCATTGTAACAACTGAGGCCACTATGCGGCTTGGGGAAGCATCCGTTTCAATCGAAAATGAGCCAGCACGACATCAGGAGCCCGCTGCAACGCTTCATAGTAGGCCCGCTCAAACCCATCTCCTTCCACAGAGGGATGCAGGAGTTGCTCGATCTCGGCGATGAGGTGAGCGACATTGTGATCCGTGATGTCGAACGCTTCGTCCTGAAGAAGATGATCGATTCGAACGAGAAGATCCGAAATGGGATGGAGCCATGTGAACCAAGGGTCATATTGAAGCAGATCGAGCAGGGCATCCACGGACTCGACCGGTCCGATGGTTCCCTCATAGGTTTCCTGCTCGGTGATGATCAGTGCGCCGTGGAGGCTCACGAGGCCGTCACGGATTGTTTGCATCATGATGCGGCGGGGATCGATCGGTACGAGGGCCGTTGTGTTCGAACGTGATTCCATTGGACTAGTGTAGCAGGTGGATCGGATTTTGGACGCCCGGGCCGCATCCGCTGCCGTGACTTGGTCGCCGAAAAGCCGTATGCTGCCTTTCCGGCCGCAGCCGATCAACAAGGGTCGTTCAATGGAACGACGCAGGTACCGGCGTGTGCCCGTCCAACTCGAGGGGGTGTTCCTGGGGAACGCTCATGAAGTCGAGGGAAAGACCATCGACGTCTCCCTCGGTGGGGCAAAATTACAAAGTGAACTGAAGGTCCACCCGGGGAAAGTGATCCTGATTCGTCTGCGGTTCCCGGGAGTCGAGGAACCCATCTCGGTCGAGGAGGCGTTGGTGCGCTGGGTGGGAGATCGGCACGTTGGTGTGGAATTTCAGAATCTGAATTCGGCTGAGCTGGATGAGCTCGAGCAGCTGATCGATGAACTCGATGATGCCGAAGGTACCGGCCGCGCCTAGACGGACAAGATGACGTTCACGCAGAGGAGGGCATTTTGGTTTCCGTCTGGCTCATCTCACGGTGAACCTGGATCGACCCTGTCCTCCTTCTAGCTCTCATAGTAGACCACCACGGTGGCTTTGTTGCATTTGCAGCACGTCCCCTGCGTCGTCATCGGAACCTGGCCGGATCGCTCCGCGGCTTGAATTTGCGCGTCCTCGCTCCGACCTACCCGGTTGTAGCACTCGCTGCAGTATGTCGCGGTCTTCGCCATGGTTCCTCCTTGGACTCTGCCT
>DASTSI010000283.1:0-50977 GCA_035760745.1 Nitrospira sp.
TGACCCGGGTGCTCGAGCTCTCACTGCGCTACCGGTTTTTCACCATCGTGGCGATCGCCGCGGTGGTCGCGGGCGGCCTCTGGTCCTTTTCCCATCTCACCATCGATGCCGTGCCCGATCTCACCCCCGTGCAGGTCCAAGTGTTGACCAAGGCGCCGGCACTCGGTCCGGTGGAGGTGGAGCAATTCGTCACGTTTCCGATCGAAGCCTCCTTGAGCGGGCTGCCGTCGTTGCGCGAGCTGCGGTCGGTCTCTCGGTACGGACTCTCCGCGGTCACGGCGATCTTCGAGGAGCGCACCGACGTCTATCGCGCCAGACAATTGGTCTCGGAGCGGCTGGCTCAAGCCATGGAAAAGATCCCGGCCGACTACGGCCATCCCGCCATCGGCCCTCTCACCACCGGCCTCGGCGAGGTGTACCAGTTCACGGTCAAAGGACCGGGATACAGTCCGATGGCGTTGCGGACGCTGCTCGAATGGGACATCGGGATAAAACTGCGCGCGGTGCCCGGCGTGGTCGAGGTCAATATTTGGGGCGGCGAGCCCAAGCAATTCCAGGTGGTCGTCGATCCGGCGAAACTGCTCTCGTTCAAGCTCACGATCCGCCAGGTCTTCGAGGCGCTCCAGCGCAACAACGCGATGGCCGGGGGCGGCTATGTGGAACGGCGGCGGGAACAGCTGCTGATTCGAGGGGAGGCCTTGGCCACCCAGGTGTCCGACCTGTCCCGCATCGTCGTGGCGCATGGAGCCGGCGGCGTGCCGGTGTACATCGCGGATGTCGCGTCCGTCCAGGAAGGGTCGGCCCTCCGTATCGGGGCCGCTACCGCGATGGGCACCGGCGAGACGGTCATCGGCATGGTGCAAATGTTGGCCGGTGAAAACGCCCAGCAGGTGGTGGAGCGGGTGAAGGCGCGCGTCAGAGAGATCCAGGGGGCCTTGCCGCCCGGGGTGACGATCGAACCCTATTACGATCGCACGCTGTTCGTCTCCCAGGTCATCCGGACCGTGCGGAACAATCTGTTGGAAGGCGGGTGCTTGGTCGTGGCCGTGTTGCTCTTGTTCCTCGGCGATCTCCGGGCGGGCTTGATCGTCGCCGCTGCGATCCCGCTGTCCATGCTGATCGCCTTCGCCGGGATGATGCAGGCGGGACTCTCCGGCAATCTGATGAGCTTGGGCGCCATCGACTTTGGGCTGCTCGTCGACGGCTCCGTCGTGATGATCGACAACGTGCTGCGCCGGTTGGCAAAGAAAGGCGCCGTGAGCCGGCAGGAGCGACTGGAGGACATTCTGGCGGCCGGCCGCGAAGTGCTCCGCCCGATGGTGTTCGCCGTCGGGATCATCATCCTCGTGTACGTGCCGATTCTCGCGTTGACCGGCATCGAGGGGAAAATGTTCCGCCCGATGGCCTTGACGGTCATCATGGCGCTCGGGGGGTCGCTGCTGTTTGCCGTCACGGCGGTCCCTCTGCTGACGTTCTGGCTGGCCCGTCCGAAGCCGGCGCAGGACGAAACGAGACTGGTCCGGGGGATCCAACGCCTGTATGCCCCCTGCCTCCACCGGGCGCTCCACCGTCCCGCCTGGGTCGCGGGGCCCGCGCTGCTGCTGTTCGTCGTGAGCCTCGTCCTGCTGCCCCGTCTGGGCATGGAATTCGTGCCCCGACTCGATGAGGGAGATCTCGTCATTCAATTGTGGCGCTTGCCCAGCATCTCGCTCACCGAGTCCGTCTCCACCGCGCTCGAGGTGGAGCGCGTGCTGCGCCGGTTTCCGGAGGTCACACAGGTCGTGACCAGAACCGGCAGCCCGGAGATCGCAACCGACGTCATGGGGGTCGAGCTCTCCGACATGTTCGTAATCCTCGCCCCCCAACGCGAATGGCGCACTGCACTCACCCGCGACGCCTTGATCGCCAAGATGAAGGAGGCGATCGGGGATGCCGTTCCCGGCGTCGGCCTGACGTTCACCCAGCCGATCGAGATGCGATTCAATGAATTGATCGCCGGCGTGCGATCGGATCTCGCCGTGAAGATTTTCGGCCCGGACCTCGACATCCTGAAGCACGCGGCCGACAACGTGGCACGGGCGCTGGAACAGGTGCCGGGCGCGGCGGACGTGAAGGTCGAGCAGGTGGCCGGGCTGCCGCTCCTGCGCGTGATCATCAACCGCGAGGAGATCGCTCGGTATGGATTGACGGCGGAGGACGTGCTGACGCTCATCGAGACGACGAGGGCCGGTCACGTGGTCGGCACGGTGCTGCAGGAATCCCGACGGTTCGAGCTGGTGGTCAAGCTCGCGGAGCGCGCCTCGGAAGACCCGACCACGCTCGGCGGCCTTCTGATCCCGACGATGCACGGCGAACTGGTGCCGCTCTCGCGCGTCGCCGCGATACGGATCGATACAGGGCCGGCTCAAGTGAGTCGTGAGCACGTCCAGCGGCGGATCGTGGTGGAGTGCAACATCAGGGGACGGGACCTGGGCCGGTTCGTCGCCGAGGCCCAACAGGCGGTCGGGCGCAATGTGAGGCTTCCGACCGGGTACGAGATGGCCTGGGGCGGGCAGTTCGAACACTTGCAAGAGGCGTCGAGAAGGTTGGCCTTCGTGGT
Organism: Nitrospira sp.; assembly: GCA_035760745.1. Classification (GTDB taxonomy): domain Bacteria; phylum Nitrospirota; class Nitrospiria; order Nitrospirales; family Nitrospiraceae; genus Nitrospira_C. The sequence goes on from DASTSI010000283.1 coordinate 2,600, forward strand.
GCCGGTGACCCTCCTGCTGATTCTCGGGATCCTGTCCGTGATCTTCGGATCCGTCAAACCGGCGCTGCTCATCTTTCTCAACGTGCCGTTGGCCCTCTCCGGCGGCATTCTGGCTCTCTGGCTGCGCGGGATGCCGCTCAGCATTTCGGCGATCATCGGCTTCATCGCGCTGTTCGGCATCGCGGTCCTGAACGGCGTGGTCCTGTTGACACATGTTCGCCAGCTCCACTCCGACGGCCTCTCACCCGACAAGGCCGTGGTCCAGGGCGCGGCCGACCGGATGCGGCCCGTCTTGATGACCGCGCTGGTCGCGAGCCTGGGATTCTTGCCGATGGCCCTGGCCACCTCGATGGGCGCGGAAGTCCAGCGGCCGCTGGCCACAGTGGTCATCGGGGGACTCGCGACGTCCACCCTGTTGACCTTGCTCGTCATTCCGGCGTTCTATGCCCGTCTCTTTCCCGACCTTCCTTCAACCGGCGGCTCGCCCGCAGACTGAGCGTTGCGACCGTGCTCCATTTCCGTTCGACCTCTTGCATCGCTGTTCGTAAAGGATTAGCATACCGTTCCCCGAGAGACCGACTCCATGGCTCTCAAGACGACCGTCCTCCTCATCGATCCCTGCAAAGATGACCGCGACTACTGGCAACACCGGCTTGACACCGTGTCCGGCGAATACGAAGTGCTTCACGCGGACACAGGAACTGCCGGATTAGCGACCTGTCAGGCTCGCCACATCGATTGCGTCGTCACGGAACTGACGCTGCCCGATATGTCGGGTCTCGAGGTCCTGGTCAAGTTGGTGCCCCGAGCCTATCGACCCGAGATGGCCGTGGTCTTCCTCTCCCACATCACGCAGGAGGGGATGGGCAGACTGGCGAAGAACAACGGGGCACAGGCCTACCTGATCAAGTCCCTGATCTCCGGAGATGATCTGGACCTCGCCGTTCGTCGAGCGGTCGCGACCGTCGGTCCTGCCCGGAAAGAGCCTCGTCGGTAAGCAGCCTCCCCTCGGGACAGTCTTCACTCGGGATGTCCCTAGTTTTCGCCTCGTTCTGCCTGTACTACCGTCAGAGCGCCATGGCCAAAGGCGGGCGTTCACGTGCGTCCCCTCCCTCGGCGACGCGCGACCTGAATCTTGTGCCCTTATCATGCCCTGATTGCTTCGGGGTCCTCCGCTTCGAGCGGGAGGGTCCCTACGGACATCTCTTGTACCGCTGCCAGGTCGACCATCGATACTCGGTCAGCAGCCTGCTCCACGCCAAAGAATCACACTTGGAACGGACCTTGTGGTCCGTCGTGCTGCTCTTGAAACAAATGACCTATGCCTACGACGACCTGCTGGGCGAGATGAAGCGCGCACCGGCGGCCGATCGTCGGCGCGTCCAGCGCCGGCTCAATGAAGCGAGAAAGCACTGTCAGACCGTTCAGGGCATGATCGAGGGCGCCCATGCCGCGAGGTAGAGGCGGCAACGGATGGCTTCCTCTGCCGCACATGAAACCTTGGATGGCGGTCAATCGGGAGCGGATCAAACGGGATATCATCGTCATCGGCGCGTCGGCAGGCGGAGTCCAAACCTTGACCCAGCTCTTCGGAGGCTTTCCTTTTCGCATGCCGGCAGCGGTCGGAGTCGTTCTCCATCGGGGCGCGGCACCGGGAGAGCTGGCCCGGGTGCTGAGGCGGCGCTCGAGGTTGCCGGTGATCGAGCCGGAGGGCCGTATGCCGTTGAGGCACGGCATCATCTACTTGGCTCCTGCCGATCACCATTTATTGTTCGAGCGGGACGCGGTGGTGGCGCACCGGGGACCGAAAGAGCACGGCACGAGACCGGCGATCGATCCGCTGTTTCGATCCGCGGCCGAGGCGCACGGCCGGCGTGTCGTCGGAGCCCTGCTCACCGGCTGCGGTGACGACGGCGTGAGCGGCTTGATTAGCATCGCCGGAGGCTCCGGCCTCACCATCGCGCAGGACCCGGAGGAAGCCTACATGCCGTACATGCCGCTGAACGCCCTCCGATACGACGACCTCAGCGCGCTGTTCAGCATCGACAACATGGCGACGAACCTGGCCGCGTTGGCCGCAGGAGAGACGATCCGGAGCACATCGAGGGCCGCGGGATAGCGCATGCAGGCTGCCACGCTGACCTCCGCCGGACGTCGCGCGCTGCCTGGGCCGAAAAAGTCTTGCCGAAGCAGCAGTGGAAGCCTAGAATCGCCCGACTGCCACGGCCGCAATACGAGCCTGACGCGATGGCCATGACGCCGCGCCCCAAAAAGAACAGCGCCGCAAAGGCGACGTTCCAGAGCCGGAAGCCGGCCGGCCGCACCAGAGCGGGAAAGGTCGCCGGCCCGAAGCAGCCGACCTACATCGTCGGCATGGGAGGCTCGGCCGGTGCGCTCGAAGCCTTCGAGCAGTTCTTCACCCACATGCCTTCGGATACCGGCATGGCGTTCGTGCTGGTCCCGCACCTCGATCCCAGCCACAAAGGCATGATGCCCGAGCTGCTCGGCCGCTGCACCACGATGCCGGTCGTGCAGGTGGAAGAGGGAATGCAGGTCCGCCCGAATCACATCTACATCATCCCGCCGAACAAGGACATGACGATCTGGCAGGGCGTGCTGCATCTCGATGACGTGACCCAGCCCCGCGGCCATCGTGCGCCCATCGATCTGTTCCTGCGGCATCTGGCCGAGGACCAGAAGGAGCGGAGCATCGCGGTCATCATGTCGGGCATGGGGACCGACGGCACGCTCGGCATCAAGGCGGTCAAAGAACATCTCGGGCTGACGTTGGTGCAGGACACCCGCAGCGCGAAATACGACAGCATGCCGAAGAGCGCCTTGGGGACCGGCCTCGTCGATTATGTGGCTGCCCCGGAAGACCTGCCCCTCAAGCTTCTCGGATACGTGCGGCATAGCGCGAAGCTGCCGCGGGAATTGGTGACCCAGGAACGAACGATTTCCTCCTCGCTCCTGAAGATTTTTTCGCTGCTGCGCGCCCACACCGGGCACGATTTCTCCTTCTACAAGCGCAACACGCTCTATCGGCGCATCGAACGTCGAATGAACGTGCACCAGATCAGCCATATCGGGAAATATGTCCGCTTTCTCCAGGACAACCCAAGCGAGCTCGATCTGCTGTTCAAAGAGCTGTTGATCGGCGTCACCAATTTCTTCCGCGACCCGGAGGCCTTCAAGGCGCTCAAAGACGCCATGCCCTCGCTCCTGAAGGGCAAGCCGAGGAACGGCACCGTCCGGGTCTGGATACCCGGCTGCTCGACGGGCGAAGAGGCCTACTCCGTTGCGATCGTGATCGCGGAATGCCTGGAGCAGCTCAAGATGCAAGGAGCCGTCAAGGTCCAGATCTTCGCCACGGACATCGACAAGGACGCGGTCGACCGGGCTCGGCAGGCCCTCTACCTGCCCACCATCGCCACCGACGTCTCGCCGGAACGCCTGCACCGGTTCTTCTCGAAGGACGAGTACGGATACCGGGTTTCCAAAGTCATCCGTGAAATGGTCGTCTTCGCTCCGCAAAACCTGATCATGGACCCGCCGTTCACCAAACTGGATCTGCTCTGTTGCCGGAATCTCCTCATCTATTTCACGGCGGAGATCCAAAAGAAGCTCCTGCCGCTCTTCCATTACACGTTGAACCCGGGCGGCATTCTGTTTCTCGGTTCGTCTGAGACGATCGGAGGCTTCCACGATCTGTTCACGACCGTGGACAACAAATGGAAGATCTTCCGCAGAAAGGAATCGCCTTCGGTGGGGCTGGTGGATCTGCCGAGCGCGCTCCTCCCTCAGGATCAGAGCCGGTCGCCGAACAACCGGAAGATTCCAGTGGAGGCCGCCGTGTCGCTGGCCGACCTCTCCCGGCAATTGTTGATCGAGCGCTTCGTCCCCCCGTCGGTCCTCGTGAACGAAGCAGGGGATATTCTCTATATTCAAGGCCGCACCGGGCGCTACTTGGAGCCGGCGTCCGGCGAGGCCGCGATGAACATCTTCACGATGGCCCGCGAAGGCTTGCGATTGGAGCTCGGCGCGCTGGTCCGCAAGGCGCTGCTCCAGCGGCGCGAAATTATTCGGGAAGGGTTGCGGGTCCAGGTCAACGGCGGATATCAGAGCGTCAAACTGGTCGTCCGCCCCCTGAGCGGACGTTCGGTCATGCGGGGCATGGTGATCATTTCGTTCGAGGAACAGGAGCCGGACAAGTCCGACGGACGGGGGAAACGGAAAGAGGCCGGGCGCTCGGGCAGGGCCGCGGACGACCTCGCCAAGGAACTGAAGTATACGAAGGAGCAGTTGCAGACGACCGTCGAGGAGATGGAGACCTCGCAGGAGGAACTGAAATCCGCGAACGAGGAACTGCAGTCCACGAACGAGGAATTGCAGAGCACAAACGAGGAGCTGACGACGTCGAAGGAGGAGCTGCAGTCGCTGAACGAAGAGCTGGTGACGGTGAATTCGGAGCTTCAGCAGAAGATCGAGGACGTGACCCAGTCCAACAACGACATGAAGAATCTGCTGAACAGCACCGACATCGCGACGGTGTTCGTGGACAACCAGTTGAACATCATGCGCTTCACGCCGCAGGCGGCGACCGTGATCAACCTCATTCCGGGCGACGTCGGCCGCCCGATCAGCGACATCGCGACCAATTTGAAATACGACGGCCTCGTGGCCGACCTGAAACAGGTGCTCGACACGCTGGTGTACAAGGAAATGCAGGTCGAAACGAAGAACGGCGATTGGTACCTGCTCCGCGTCATGCCCTACCGCACGACGGAAAACGTGATCGACGGCGGCGTGCTGACGTTCACGAACATCAATGCCGTGAAGAAACTCGAGGCGTCGCTCCGGGACAGCGAAAACCGGCTGCAACGGCTCTTCGAGAACATGCCGGTCATGATCGCCGCATTCGACGAGCGCAAGCGGATCGTCGCCTGGAACCGCCAGTGCGAGCGGGTCACCGGCTATCGTGCCGACGAGGTGATCGGCCATCCCGATCGGTTCCACTTGCTGTTTCCCGATGAAGTCTCCCGCTCGCGCCTGTCGCGCGACTCCGCTCCGGGGACAGGGGCCTGGGGAGATTGGGAGTGGAGGATGTCCGCCAAGGACGGCACAATTAAATACGTCGCGTGGCTGGACCTTGGACATCAGGTGCCGATCCCCGGATGGGCGGAATGGGGCGTCGGGATCGACGTCACGGAGCGGAAACTGACCGAGGAACGGTTCCGGGGCCTCTTCCATTCCGCGGCCGACGCGATGTTCTTTTCGGCGCCAGACGGATTGCTGCTCGAAATGAACCAGGCCTATACCGGCCTCACGGGCTATTCACGGGAAGAGCTGGTCGGGAGAATGCGGGATTCCGATTTGACCGAACCCGGGGCCCCGAAGCGCGACGGGCAGGCGCTCGAGCCCTGCGAGTACGAAAGCGTAGTGGTCAGGAAGGATGGGACGCGCGTGCCGGTTCACATCGTCCGCTTCCCGGTGCGTGGAGGGGACGGAAAACCCGTGGGACTCGGCGGCATCCTCCAACGCAGGACGCCGGAGAAGTCCGCGAAGCGCGAATCGTAAGGAGTTGCCATGGCTCAATCACGGCTTGAAAATCTCACGGAGCTCCGGCGGCGCCCCGAGGCCGACTTGAGTCGCGTGGTGATGCAGTCGGTCCCTTCGCTGCCTCCGGAGAGCGTCGAAGCGCTGGTGCACGAGCTGCGTGTGCATCAGATCGAGCTCGAGGCGCAGTGCCAGGAACTGATGCGCGCCCATGCGGAGGTGGAGGAGAGCCGAAATCGCTATCGCGAGCTCTATGAATCGATCCCGCTCGGCTACGTGACGGTGGAGGCCGACGGCCGCATTCAGGATCTCAATCCGGTCGGAGCGGCGCTGTTGGGATTGACCGGCAAGAAGCACGACCTCCACAATTTCTTTTTCTACGCCCAAGAGGCCGACGCGCTCATCCTGTTCTGCAAGAACGCCCTGCTCAGACAAGAGCCGACCTGCTGCGAGCTCACGATGAAACGCGCCGACGACGGCGTCTTCATGGCGGCCTTGCAGGCCGTACCCGGCTCTGCCGGCGAGAAGAAGGGGCGGCGGCTCAGGATCGCCTTCAAAGACATCACGCGCCGCAAGGTGATGGAAGAAACCTTTCGCCAGCAACAGACCGAACTGGAGGCCAACCGGATCGAGCTCCAGGATCTCGCCGGCAAGCTGTTCTCCGCGCAGGAAGAGGAGCGGCGCCGCATCGCCTGCGACATTCACGACGATCACTGCCAGCGCATCACGGCCCTCATCCTCGAGACCAGCTCGCTCTCCCGGCTGCTGCTGAGCACGATGCCGTCGCTCGTGCCTCGCATGGAATCGATGAAGACGAAGCTCAACGACATCCTCGAGGATTTTCGCCATCTGGCCCATGATCTTCACCCGCGGCACTTGGATACGATCTCGCTGGCGCTCTCCATGCGGACTCATATCAAAGAGGTGTCGGAATACAGCGGACTTCAGATCGACTTCCAGGAGGAGGAGGTCCCAAGCCGCCTTCCGATGGCGGTCACGGTTTGTCTCTACCGGCTCTTGCAGGAATCCCTCAACAACGCCCGAAAGCACGCGGCCGCCGGCCGCGTGCAGGTGAGACTGTCAGCGACCGAGACCGGCCTCCAACTCTCCGTCGCCGACGACGGGAACGGATTGACTCCCGGCCGCTCCGCGGAAGGCCGGAAAGAGATCGGCCTCACCAGCATGCAGGAACGGCTGCGACCGCTGGGAGGTCAGGTCCGCATCGCCAGCCAACCGGGTCAGGGCACCACGGTCACGGTCTCGGTCCCGCTGCGCCGTCAGCACTAGCCTCATCTCATCGCGCCGTGACTCGGGTCCTCCCTAGGGGCTTCTTCCTGCACCTTGCCGTACGAAGAAACGAGGAGCCCGGCGCTCCATACAGCGACACAGGAACCTCCATGGTCGATCCCGTCATCGTGGGTGCATCCCGGCGCGTGCCGGGCGAGGAAGACATCGAGATCGTCGAGCGCAAAGGCATCGGCCATCCCGACACCATCTGCGACGCGGTGATGGAAACGGTGGCGGTGCACCTGGCGCAAGCGTACCTCAAGCTTTGCGGGCGCGTGCTCCACTTCAACGCGGACAAGGCCATGCTGGTGGCCGGCCAGGTCGATTACCGCTTCGGCGGGGGGACGGTCGTCACGCCGATGCGGCTCGTGATGGGAGACCGGGCGACCTGGGAATGGAAACAGAAGCGCCTGCCGGTGGGACACATCGCCGAGCGGGCGGCCTTCTCCTGGTTTGCCCGACACCTCCCGCGAGTGAAGCCGCGCAAGGACATCGAGTGTCAGGTCGAGCTCCGCCCCGCACCGGGTGAGCTCCGGTCCGTGGCCGAAGGGTCCTCGGGCTTCGTGGCGAACGATTCCTCCGCGACGGTCGGCTACGCGCCGCTGACGCCCCTCGAGCGCCTGGTGCTCCAGACCGAGCAGTTTCTGAACGGATCGTCGTTCAAGAAAGAGTTTCCGGATACGGGGCAGGACGTGAAAGTGCTGGGCATCCGAACGGGCCGGGAGGTCCATCTCACGATCGCCATGCCGTTTTTTGCGCCGATGATTCGGAAGGAGCGGGACTATTTCAAACGCAAAGCGGCCGTTGAACAGGCCCTTCGCGTCTTCGTGGCGAAGGCGACCGGTGAGCGGCTCTCCCCTGACATCGCCCTGAATGTGCTCGACCAGCCTCGCGCCCGCGAAGCGGGGACCTATCTGACGCTCCTCGGCACGTCGGCGGAGGCCGGGGATTCCGGCGAGGTGGGACGGGGCAACCGGACCTGCGGCGTCATCTCACTGTCCCGGCCCGCGAGCGCCGAAGCCACGGCCGGCAAGAATCCCATGACCCACGTCGGGAAGATCTACAACGTCCTGGCGCAGGTGCTGGCGGAGAGCATCCATAAGACGGTCCGCGGCGTCCAGGCCGTGACCGTCTGGATGACCAGCGAGATCGGGAAACCGATCGCCGACCCGCAGACGATCGTGATCGAGGTCTTCCTGTCGCGCGGGACGACCGTGGATTCGGTCCGCGCCGGAATCCGGCGGGAAGTCCAGCAGGCCTTCGCCCATCTTCCTTCCTTTTGCAATGCGCTCGCCAAGGGCCTCTACAAAATCTGTTGAGCGGGCGGCGGGCGATCACGACCAGGAGAACAGCCGCTTCGTCGCCTCGGCCGTGACCACGTACGCCAGCAGAATCACGGACAGCCACAGCAAGAAGGACACCGGCATGGCCTCGAGCCCCAACGGGGCCGCCAGCGAGGACAAGGGGAGGCAGAGCGTGACGACGGCCACCGCCGCAGTGGCCCAGACGAGCGGTGCGCTCGGCCGGCTGGCCAGGCAGGAACGGCGCGTCCGGATCACCAGGACGATCGCCGACGCGGAGAGGACGGATTCGATGAACCACCCGGTGCGGAACTGCGCGGGAGAAGCCTCAAGCAGCCAAAGCAGGGCGCCGAAGGTCAGGTAATCGAAGACCGAGCTGACGAATCCGAACGTGAGCATGAACCTCCGGATGAAGCCGATGTCCCAGCGCCTCGGCCGCTCGATGAGTTCCGGATCGACCCGGTCGGTGGCAATCGTCATCTCGGGGATGTCGGTTAACAGATTCGTCAGCAGTATCTGCTTCGGCAGCAGCGGCAGGAACGGGAGGAACAGCGACGCGCCCGCCATGCTGAACATGTTGCCGAAGTTCGCGCTCGTCGCCATGAACACGTACTTGAGGGTATTGGCGAACGTCGTCCGGCCCTCGCGCACGCCTTGGACCAACACCCCGAGACTTTTCTCGAGCAGCACGATGTCCGCCGCGTCCTTCGCCACGTCCACCGCGCCGTCCACCGAGATGCCGACGTCGGCGGCGTGGAGCGCCGGAGCGTCGTTGATTCCGTCGCCCATATAGCCCACGACGTTCCCGGCCCGCTTCAGCGCGAGAATGATCCGGTCCTTCTGGTTTGGTTCCACCTCGGCGAAGAGGTCGATCGCGTCGATGCGCTGCATCAGCGCCTCATCGGTCATCTGCCGGAGCTCGGGACCCGTGATCACCCGCCGGGCATCGATCCCGGCCTGCGCGCTGACGTGCGCCGCGACCAGCCGATGGTCACCCGTGATGATTTTCAGCGCGACGCCGAGGCGGCGGAGGCCTTGAACGGTCTCTTCCAGGTCGGGCTTGACCCGATCGGCGAAGACCAGCAGGCCGAGAAAGGTCATCTCGACCTCCTGCTCCTTGCCGATCCGTTGGAGCGAACCCATGTCCTTCACGGCGAGCGCGAGCGTCCGGAAGCCTTGCCCGTTGAACGATTCAAATTGGGCGCGGATGCCGTCCCGGTGTTTGTCGATCGGCTCGACGGTCCCGTCCGGCAACTCGGCCTTGGCGCAGCAGGCGAGGACCTGCTCGACCGCCCCCTTGGTCACGAGGATGCGCGTCTGGGGTGTCTCAGCCAGGATGGAGAGCCGCTTTCTCAAGAAGTCATAGGGCACTTCATCAAGCTTGCGGTATCCCGCGAGGTCGCAGACGCATTGCGTCCTGATCGCTTCGTCCAGCGGGTTGATGAACCCGCTCTCATAGGCGGCATTGAGCGCGGCGTAGAAGCGCACCCGCTCGCTCTCGCGCCGGTCGAGATCGAACGTGCCGTGCAGCCGCATCGTGCCTTCGGTCAGCGTGCCGGTCTTGTCCGAGCAAAGGACATTCATGCTGCCGAAGTTTTCGATCGCCGCGAGCCGCTTCACGACGACCTGCTGCCGGGCCATCCGCTTCGCGCCGTGCGAGAGATTGACGCTGATGATGACGGGCAGGAGTTGGGGCGTGAGGCCCACGGCGAGGGCCATCGAAAACAGGAACGAGTCGAGGACCGGCCGTTGGAGGTACACGTTGATCGCGAAGATCGCCAACACGAGCAGAAGCGTGACCTCCAGCAGGAGATAGCCGAATCGTCGCACGCCCCGCTCGAATTCCGTCTCGGGAGGCCTGAGCCCCGCCCGATGGGCCAGGGCGCCGAATTCGGTCTCCTTGCCGACGCGGATGACGAGGGCTTTCGCCTGTCCGCTTACCACGTGCGTGCCCAAAAAGAGGCTGTTCGTCCGCTTGTCGAGCGCGGTGTCGGGCGGAAGGACTCCCGCGCTCTTTTCCGTCGGATAGCTCTCGCCCGTCAACGCCGCCTCGTCGACGAAGAGGTCCTTGGCGTCGAGCAGGAGCGCGTCGCCCGGGATATTGGAGCCGGCCGCGAGCTCGATCACGTCACCCGGGACGATCTCGTCGAACGGGACCTCGATCTTCCGTCCGTCCCGCCAGGCCTCGCCCGTGACCCGCACGAGCGCGAGCAGCGCGGAGACGGCCTTCACGGCGCCCTGTTCCTGCCAGAAGCCGAGCAGGCCGCTCGCCACGATGATCGTCACAATGATGAGAGCGTCACTCCGGTCGGCGAGGAACAGCGAGACGAGGGCCGCAAAGAGGAGGATCAGGATGATCGGGCTGCGGAACTGCGCCGCGAGGATCGTGAGCGCGCGGATGTCGCGGCTGGGCCTGAGCCTCACGGAGGCGTACCGCTCGCGGCGCGTCCGGGCCTCTTCGCTGGTGAGGCCGTCCGGCCGCGTCTCTAAGAGCCGCAGCGCGGCTTCAGGAGCGAGAGTCCAAAAGGCCGGGGCCTGCGGCTTCATGGGGTCGTCATGCGAGGAGCGGGTTCCTCGACCGTCGCTGCAAGACATGGCTCACGCGGAACGCGCGACGCCAGACACGGTGTCCCCCGGCTTCATTCATAGTGAAGCGCCTCGATGGGGTTCAACTTCGACGCCTTGTTTGCCGGATACAATCCGAAGAAGATGCCCACGATCATGGAGAACAGGAAGGCGGTCGTGATGACCTGAACGTTGACGATCGTCGGCCAGCCGATGAGCTTCGTCAAGAGCCGCGCGCTGCCGATGCCGAAGGCCACGCCGAGCAGGCCGCCGATGGCGGTCATGATGATCGCCTCCACGAGAAACTGGAGCAGGATATGCGCCCGCTTTGCGCCCACCGCCATGCGGAGGCCGATTTCCTTCGTCCGTTCCGTCACCGACACCAGCAGAATGTTCATGATTCCGATGCCGCCGACGAGCAGCGAGATCGAGGCGATGCCCATGAGCATCAGCATCATCGTGCGGCTGGTACCGGCCATCGTCTTCGCGATGTCTTCCATCGTCCGGATCGTGAAATCATCTTCGTCGGACGGATGGATATGATGCCTTGCGCGCAGCAGCTCCTTGATATCGTCGACGACGGCTGGAATCTCATGGCGCGTCTGGGTCGCGACGAGGATGACCCCCACGGTCCCGAGAAACTGGGTCCCCAGCACTTTGCGTTCCGCGGTCGAGAAGGGAAGGACCACGAGGTCGTCCTGATCCTGCCCCGTGACCGATTGCCCCTTGGGAGAGAGAATGCCGATGACCCGGAGGGAGACGTTGCGGATGCGGACTTCACTGCCGACGACTTCATCGCCCGTCTCGTAGAGGTTCTGGGCCGCGGTTTTTCCGAGCACGGCGACCTTCGCGGCCGACTCCATGTCGGACTGCGTAAAAAAGTTGCCTTCCGCGACCGGCCAATTGCGGAGATCGACGAAGTCGGGGGTGGTTCCCAGCACGACGGTGCTCCAGTTCTTGTTCTCGTGAACGACTTGGAGCACCGAGCGGGTGGCGTAGAGTGCCGTCGTGACGCCCGGCACTTTCTTCTCGATGTCTTCGGCATCGCCCACGGTCAGCGTGGAGACCGAGCCCAGCCCGCCGCGGACCCCGCCGACCGTCGTGGCCCCGGGCACGATGATCAACACGTTCGTGCCCAAGCTTTGGATTTCCGACTGCACGGAGAGCGTGGCCCCCTGACCAAGGCTCACCATCGCCACGACGGCCCCGATGCCGATGATGATCCCGAGCATCGTCAGGCCGGCCCGCAACGGATTCCGGCTCAAGACGCGAAGTGCCGACAGGATGGTCAACCAAAGAAAAGTCACAGGGTACTGGTCTCCGTGAGCGCTACCGCATCCTCGGCCCGGTGTCGAACCCGGGCGGCAATGTTTTTTGAGCCTGCTCGTCCGGAGTCTCGATGCCGACGATGAGCTGATCGCCTTCCTTGAGCGGCCCTTCGTCGATCTCCGTAAACAGCGAATCCGCAATGGCGGTGGCCACGGGGACCTGGCGAGGCCCTTTGTCCGGGTCCAGCAGCCACACGCGCGTGGCTGTTTTATCGATCGGGACGTTGGGCATCCGAAAGCGCAGCGCGCCATTCGGCACGCGCAGCGGGTTCTCCTTTTTGGCTTTGATGATCGTCACGTTTGCCGTCATGCCGGGTTTCAGCTTCAACTCACGATTGTCCACGCGGAGGACGACGTCGTACGTGACCACGTTCTGGATGCTGATCGGCGCATTGCGCACCTGCGTGACCGTGCCCTCGAAGAATTCTTTCGGGTAGGCATCCACGCGGAAATTCGCGAGGCTGCCTTCGGCGACGCCCCCGATGTCCGCCTCGCTCACGTTGGCATCGACCTGCATGTGCGTCAGGTCCTGGGCGATGACGAACAGGATCGGCGTTTGAAAGGCGGCGGCGACGGTCTGGCCCACGTCCACGTTGCGCGACACCACGATCCCGTTGACCGGCGACACGATCGTGGCGTAGCCGAGATCGAGCTCGGCGGAGGCGAGGGTCGCGTCGGCCTGATCCAGGATCGCCTGCAGCACCTCGACGTTCGCCTCGGCGTCGCGGTAATTGCTCTCCGCCAGATCGAGATCCGCCTGTGCGACGAAGGCTCGTTGTCGCAGCACCGCCATCCGGCCCCGCTCCCGCTTGCGTTGCGCGGCCGCGATTTTGGCTTTCGCGACATTGCCTCTCGCGCTTTTCACGGCGGCTCGGGCTTGACTCACGCGGGCCTTGAACGGTGCTTGGTCAATTTGCGCCAGCACCTGGCCCTGCGCCACTACGGAATTGAAGTCTGCAAACAGCGCGGCGATCTTGCCCGATACCTGGCTGCCGACCTGGACCGAAATGACCGGATTGACCGTGCCGGTCGCAGTCACGATCGCGGTGATCGGGCCGCGGTCCACGGAGGCGGTCTTGTAGGCGGGCGGGGGCGGACCGGACGTGGTCCAGTACCAGAACGCCGCCATGCCCAACAGCACGAGCGCCGCCAGCCCCAGCGCCATCGAGAGTTGCGACTCGGCCGGTCTTCGGGGCGCGCCGATGGCGGCCGGCGGTCCCGAGCGCGGCGCCGGCAACGGCGCTGGGACGATGTCCGTCACCTGCACCGGCTGCAAGGATCCTTGCTGTTCGTCGGCCATCATGCACCAACCGGCTGGGGACTGCCGTTGCTGTCGTACCGCGCGCGACGGACGAACGCTTTGCGCATTTCTTCCGCCGCGAACAGGACCAGCGCGCCGGACGCCAAGGGAAGGAAGACCCCGAATGGCAGCGGGTTGGTGCCGAAGAATTCGTGCCCGATCGGCGAGTACACGATGGCTGCCAATATGACGAGTTCGGCCGCAATCCCCCAATAGATGAGGGGATTTGTGAACCAGCCGAGCTTGAACACGGAGACACGGTCGGAACGGCACGCAAAGACGTTTGCGACCTGCGCCAGGACGATTCCGGTGAAGGTCGCGGTTGTCGCCTGCCTATACAATGGTGAGGACCAACTCAACGGCTCACCCCATGTCCAGCCGTGAGCGTAGAGAAACAGGAAGAACGCACTCATGGCCAGGACGGCCGAATTCATGCCGAGGAACAAATAGGCCCGGAGCAGGAGGGGGACGGTCAGCAAACGCTCCGTCCGAGGACGAGGAGGGCGGTCCATCACGCCGGGATGAGGAGGCTCGGCGCCGAGCGCGATCGCGGGCACCATGTCGGTTCCGAGATCGACGGCCAGCACCTGTGGAATCGTCAGTGCGAGCGGCATGCCGGCAAAACCGTACGCGAGATAGGGCACGACTTCGGGAACGTTGCTCACGAGCACGTATGTCGCGAACTTTCTGATGTTGTCGAACACGGCGCGCCCTTCCTCGATGGCGTTGACGATCGTCGAAAAGTTGTCGTCGAGCAGAATAATGTCGGCTGTTTCCTTGGCGACCTCCGTCCCCGCGATCCCCATTGCGACGCCGATGTCCGCCTTCTTGAGAGCCGGCGCGTCGTTGACCCCGTCACCCGTCACCGCCACGACCTGCCCCATCTCTTTCAGCGCGGACACGACGCGCAATTTATGCCGGGGCGCCATGCGCGCGAAGACGGGATCCGGCTCGTGGCTGCGGGTGGGCGAAAGCAACTGTCGCAAATGATCGTCGGTCATGGCGTCGAGCTGGGAGCCTTGGATGACGGGGACGAATCCCTCCGGGGCCGGCGCTTGCTGCGGCGCGAGCCCGACCTTGCGCGCGATGGCGAGGGCCGTGAGCGGGTGGTCCCCCGTGATCATGATGATCCGGACCCCGGCGCGGCGGCATTTCTTGACGGCGTCCGGTACCTCGCGATGCGGAGGGTCTATGATCGCAACCAGCCCGAGAAACGTCAATTCTGTTTCGACCGCATCCACTTCGATCCGCTCAGGCGGATGAGGCAGGTCCTGAATCGCGACCGCCAGTACTCGATAGGCCTGCTCGGCGAAACTGCGGCTCTGATTCAGGATGCGCGCTCGCTCGTCCGCCGTCATCGGGACGACGCGGCCATTGAGCCGTATCCTCTCGCAGACCGACAGGACCGACTCGGGCGCGCCCTTCGTGAACGCGACCAATCGGCCTCCATCCCAGTGCAGCGTGGTCATCCGCTTCCGATCGGCCTCGAACGCGAGCTCGCCCATGCGGCGCAACGGCGCCCGGTGCGCGAGCCCATGGTCAATGGTGAACCGTAGGAGCGCGACTTCGGTCGGATCTCCGATGAATTCGGGCCTGCCGTCCGAGCGTTTCACCCGCTTCGCGTTGTGGCAGTGAAACATCGCGTCGAAAAACGGTTGCCAGCGGTCCGCCTCCACGTTCGGCACCAGGCGGCCCGCGGTAAAGAAGCAGCCCTCGCGCACTTCGATGACCAGTCGGTCCACATAGAACCGATCGACTGTCATCTTGTTTTCCGTCAGCGTGCCGGTCTTATCCGTGCAGATCACCGTGGTGCACCCGAGCGTCTCCACTGACGGCAGATGTTTGACCAATGCGTTGCGCCGCGCCATCCGCTGGCTGCTCATGGCGAGTGACAGCGTCACGGTCGGGAGCAGCCCTTCGGGAACGTTGGCGACGATGATGCCGATCCCGAAGATCGCGCTGATCCAGAATCCCAACCCCGCATAGATCCCGATCGCGAAGAACGCTGCTCCCATCGCGAGAGAAATCGCCGCCACGACGCGGGTCACCTTCACGATCTCCCGCTGGAGCGGGCTGAGTTCCGACCTCACGGTTCCGGTCAAATGGGCGATCTTTCCAAACTCGGATCGCATCCCGGTCGCGAAGACGACCGCGCGCCCATGACCGGAGAGAACGGTGGTCCCCGCGAAGACGAGGTTCGGCAAGTCGAGCCAGTGTGCGTCCTCTGCCGGCGCGGCGTGCCTGGCTTTCGGCTTCGATTCTCCCGTGAGCGCAGCGCTGTCCACTCGCATGCCGAACGCCTCGATGAGGCGCGCATCCGCAGGGACTCGCTCCCCTTCCTCCAGAATGAGGACGTCGCCGGGGACGATGTGGCTTCGTGGAACCTCGACGGACTGGCCCTCGCGTGTCACCCAAGCCTTGTCGGGCAACATCCGGTGGAGCGCCTGGACCGCCCGCTCCGCCTTGTATTCCTGGAAGAAGGCAAAGGCGGCGTTGATGACGATGACGCCCAGAATCGCCCATCCGAGCGTGGCCATTCCTTCGCCGGGTTTCATCGTTTCCGCGACGAACGACAGACCGGCCGCGATCCAGAGCAGCACGGCAAGAAAATGCGTGAAGTGCCGCCCGAGGCCCCGCAGCGCCGAATAACGATGCGGCTCGATCAAGCGGTTCTCGCCGAACTGGGCCAGCCGCCGCTCCGCCTCTCCACAAGACAGTCCGGTTTCTCCGCTCGCCAGCCGTTTGAGGGCCTCTTCCGAAGAGAGCCGGTTGATGTCCTGGTATCGAAATTCGGGCGCCATGAAGACTTCGTAGCCACTACTCACCGTTCCGAACGAAGCCGGCGCCGGTGTTCAACGCCCTGCGCGGCCGCGGACGACGAGCACGGAGCAGGGCGCATATTTGAGCAGGCTTTCGGAAACGCCGCCCAGGTGGAGTCGTTCGCTCTTCGTCTTCGCCCGCGCTCCGATGACGAGCAGGTCGGCACCGCTCGCTTCGACCTGCCTGACGACCGTCTCGATCACGTGACCCGTCCGGACGTCGGTCACGACCGAATACCCGTCCTTGATGAACTCCTCACGCAGGCTGGTGACCAGGGCGGCAGCCCGGTCGATGGCGGGCTGCTTCAGCTCGGTCAGTTGCGAGGCGGATAGGTAGCGTGCTGCGAGCTCCGTCACCGGGTTCTCGACCGATGCGAGCACCGTCACGGTGGCGTCTTCAGGAAGGAACTGCAATCGGAGGAAGCGGGCAGCCGATCGTGAATGTCTGGAATCGTCGACCGCCAACGTCACCGTCCTCAACTTGGTGATCGGGCGTTTGACGACGAGCACGGGACAACGGGCCTGTGCGACGACTTCGCGCGAAACGCTTCCGAGCAGGAATCCTTGCACGTCACTCAAGCCCCGAGAACCCATGATGACGAGATCGGCTTTCGCCCGTTTGGCCTGCTGCACGATGATGCGCGCGATCGGTCCACGAGCGAGAACCGAATGAAACTTCGTCCGCGGCGCCGTCGCCGCCTGGCCGAGCGCCGCCCGCGCCGACCGGACTGCGTCGCGCAGGAGCACCGTCCCGGCCTTCTCCATCGCCGCGAGCGCCCGCTTGTCGGCCACGGGGTTCCGTCCCTTGGCGGCCGACGGCCCGACGTCCACCACGTGAAGCGCCGTCACGCGCTCGGGCTCTCGGGGAGCCAGTGCCTCAAGCATCCCGATTCCCCATTGCGACCACTCCGATCCGTCGACCGCGCACAGAATTCTCATATCGACTCCTTCCACCGAGCACCGCAGGCGCCAGAGGCGCTGACCTGCATGGGCAATGCCTGAACAGACGGCCGGTGACAAAGGCCTCAACCAAGGCTCCGCCTCGAGATGCGGCGTTTTGCAGCAGCCGCCGGGAGCGGACTGTGGTGATTGGCGCCAGTCTTGACCGCGCGATGTAAGACGATTACAACATCGCACGACTGATTCCTGCGTCTGATCATGGCACTGACATTGCGAAATCGACCTCCACAGAAGGAGCTTCGATGAAGAGAGTCGGCTGGCCGATAATGCTCCTGGGTGCTGTCCTCGTGCATCAAGGGGTGTGGGCGGAGGGGCATCCGGTCGCCACAATTTCAGTGTCCGGCGAATCGGTCGATCTTGAAGCACCGGCCGGGGGGCGGACGGTCATCATGTCGCTTCCGCTGTACCGAAGCGCCGGAGTTCGCTACTTCAGCGCCGGCGTCGGGCTCGAGGAGCGCTCGGCCGAGTATCCTCCGTTTCCGCTCAAGATCGTCTTCACCGCGGGCGGCAAACCCTTCCTGTCCGGCGTCGCGGTGACCATCCAGCCTGCCAACGCCGGGGCGATTGCGATCCCCCGGGAGCAGGTCGAGGGCCCCTGGTTGTTCGTCGATCTGTCCCCGGGGCTGTACGACGTGACGGCAACCTTCGGCGACCAGACCCAGCACCTCAAGGGCATCAGAGTGGAATCGGGGAAGCAAAAGGTCGTCTACCTCCGGTGGAAGGACGACCGGAACACCGCGGCGACGGCGATCGCCGAGTAGCGGCACGGACTAGGGGATTGGCGACTGGACTGAGGAGGCGCTCGATGCGAAAAAAGAAAAAGGCCGGGCCGGTCAAGGTCAAGGATTTCGACACGATGACGGTCCAGCAGGTGATGGAGAGGAAGGTGCAATCGGCTCGGCTCAAGACCAAGGCCGCGATCATCGCCTCGCTCATGATCGAAGGGTTCGGCGCCGTGCCGGTGGTGGACGGAGGACGGAAGCTTGCCGGCATCGTGAGCGAGCACGACCTGCTGGCCGCGGTCGATGACGGCCGTGCGCTGGCTTCGGTCACGGCGGCCGACGTGATGACCGCCAATCCCTATTCGGTCCGCCCCGAGACGACGCTGGGCACATTGGTCCACGTGCTCCGCGCCAGCGACCTCGTCCGCGTGCCGGTCGTGGACGAGCGCGACCGGTTGATCGGCATCATCGCGAGGCGCGATGTCCTGCGGACGTATCTGGCGACCGGCGGCAAACGTAACCAGTGAGGAGCCGGCGATGAGACAAACCGAATTTTTCATGAAGGCCACGGACCCCAAGACGTTGACCGTCGGCCAGTTGATGCAGGATGCGGTTACGGCCTGCGCGCCGCGCACCGATGCGCTCACGATCATCCACATGATGACCCATCGCCAGTTCGGCAGCGTCCCGATCGTGGAAGAGGACGGGACCTTGATCGGCATCGTGACCGATTATGACCTGCTGCAGGCGATGATCGACGGCCGGGACATGCGGAAGATCCTGGCGCTCGAGATCATGTCGTCCAACCCCGTCACCGTCACCGAGGACCAGACGCTCGTGCAGGTCGCCGATCTGTTTCAGGATCGATACATCACCCGGGTCCCCGTCGTGCGAAACAAGAAGCTCGTGGGAATCCTGGCGAGGCGCGACTTGCTCTTCGGCTACACGAAGGCCTCGCAGTATTTTTCGTAGCTCAGCCAGGCGGCTGCGTCTGTTCAATCGGCCGCCCAACGGCTGCTGAGCGATGGCCTGCTCGCGCGCGTCGAACGCCGGGGCGGCGTGCGAGGACCACCGAGGATCGACGGCACACTCCGCTCACCTACTTACAGGGCGCTCAGGAACGCCGCCAAGTCCGCCTTTTCCTGTTCGGTCAGGTGCAGGTCGAAGCGGGCATCGTAGAACTCGAGCACCTCCTTCAAGGTCGCGGCCGAGCCATTGTGGAAGTAGGGCGCACGGGCGGCCAATCCGCGCAGCACCGGTCCCTTCAATTTGCCGATGTCCTCCCATTTCCCGGTAATCAGCGCTCGACCCGGATCGGTGGTCGAGACGGTCTGGCTCGGGTCCGCCTTCTTGCGCAGCGTGATGACCGGCAAGTATCCCACATCCAAAGGCCCGGACACGTCGCTGACCCCGATGTTCAAGGGAGCGGAGACCGAATGGTTCCCGACGTTGAAGGAGTCGTGGCAGGTGCCGCAGGTGCCTTTGATCAACGAGCGGCCGGTCGCGTCGTTGAGCCCGGCGACCCCGGTGATGTCGATGGGACGGGAATTGAAGAGCGTCTGTCCGCGCAGGATGCTGGCCCTCCGGTCGGCGCCGTGATGCCCCGACGCCGCCCATGCGGGGGTGAACAGCGCAAAGATCTTCGGAGTGAACGGCGTCATGAACGGGTTTTGGCCGAGCGGATCGTTGATGCCGACGAAGAACGGTTGGACGAACAAGGCGACGGGGCCGCCTTCTGCGCCGTGGCCGTGCAGCGCGCCTGCGCCCGCGTCGATCGCTTGCGCGGTGGACAGCCCAAACTCGAAGGCCACGATTTCTCGCTGCTGCTGCGGCGTGAGCGGAGTGGCCGCCTGCGCATGGCCGTTGGTGGCGTCGAGCGCCTGATGGGCGAGGTCGAAGAGCAAATCGCTCGGGTTCGTGGCAAAGGTGATCGGTTTCGTGCCGGTCTGGGTGGACGATTCCCGTCCGTCCCACATGACCGTACTGAGGAATCGAAGATTGGTCGAGGGAAGCGGCCGTCGATACATCGAGAGCGTCGAGGTCTCGCTGCAGCCGTACGGGTTCTTCACGCCGACGACCTCGAACTCCGCGTCGGACGGGACGGGGAGCGCGATCCGGATCAAACCCCGGCCGATCAAAAGGCTGTACGCCTCACGTCGGCCCTCGACCGTCGCGGTCTCCACATCGTGATCGCAGTTGGAGCCGTCGTTCGTCCGGAAAATGGGGTCCAATCCTCTCGATTCTTCAAACCGTTCCGCGACGTGCTTCGCCGAGACGCTCCAACCGTCACTCGGTTGGTGACAGGTCGCGCAGGAGCGGCCGTTCGTGCCGAGACTTTGGAAGAACGGTCCGGTTAGGTTCACCCGTCCCGTCGCGCTGAACGTCCGCAGGACTCCGGAAGGATTAGGAAAGGAAACCAGGTTCGGGATGACCGTGCGGTCATTGTCGGCCGCGACTGCCGTTACAAGACCGAGGGCGAGGGGAGAGAGAAAAAGCCAGACACGTGATGAAGACATAACGCGCCTCCGGATGAAGGTGGAAAATGAGGATCATAGCGAGGCCCAATTTCGGGCGACATCCTGCGAAAGGTTCATTTGTTAAGAATGTGTGAAGGAGGGCGCTCGCGCCGGGACGGTCGGTGTCCTTCGGACAAATTTGGGATATCGCAGCAGGGGAATCGTACAGGGTTGTACGTATAAGTAGTCCCCACAGTGCTAACCCATTGAAAATCCGTATGGCAGTATCTGGACCGTAATTTGCTGAAGCCTCCCCTGTCGATTGACTTCACCACAACAGGGAGGACCAACATGGATTGTCCGAAGTGCCAGGGTCTGATGCTGCTGGAACGCTTCTCCGATTTCTTTCTCGTCTTCTATGCGTGGAAATGCGTCAACTGCGGCGCGGTCATCGACCGGACCATTTCTCAGAACCGGAGAAACAGCCTCGCGGCCAAGGCGGCAAAAGAAGCCGTGACGGCAACGGTCTGACGACCGGACGCTTCCCGGATTCGCCGCCGGTCAATCGAGGGATTTGCGGAAGCGGACCACGCTCGTCGTCAGCATGACGACGCTCAACCCGGCCATGGCCGCCATGTGCGGCCAGAGCACCTCGAGTCCGACGCCTTTCAAGTAGACCGCGCGCAGCACCTCCAGAAAGTACCGGAGCGGGTTCAGATAGGTAAGCCACTGCATGGCCTCCGGCATGCTGCTGATCGGCGTGCCGAACCCTGAAAACGTGATGGCGGGCATGTTGAAGAAAAAGCCCGAGACCATCGCCTGCTGCTGGGTCATGGAAATCGTCGAGATAAACAGGCCGACGCCCAGCATGCAGAGGATGAACAACACCGCCCCGAGCGCCAGGACCGCGATGCTGCCCCGGAACGGCACCCCGAACCAGAGCGTCCCGACCACCGACACGAGCACCGTATCGAGAAGGCCGATCAAGAAGAACGGCACGGTCTTCCCCAGGATGAACTCCACCCGCCCGATCGGCGTCACCATGATCTGCTCCAGCGTCCCGATTTCCCGTTCTCGCACGACGGCGAACGCGGTGAGGCTCACGACCATGACGAGGATCAGGTTCCCGATGACGCCCGGCACGAAAAACCACTGACTGTCCAGATCGGTATTGAACCAGGGCCGTCGTTCGAGCACGAGGGAGGGAATCTGCGCCTGAAGGAAGGGCGACTCGTGGAGCAGACGCTCCCGCTGATACTCCTGGGCGAACCGCGCGGCGATCTGGTTGATGTAGCCGACGGCGATCAAGGCCGTATTCGAGTTGCTGCTGTCGACGATGACTTGCAGGCGCGCCGTCCGGCCTTTGCGGAGATCCTGAGCAAACCCGGCATTGATCTGGAGCGCCACGGCCGCCTCGTTGCGGTCGATCAGGTCGCCGATTTGACGGCGCTCCGTCAACCGTGCCCGCACGTCGAAGTACGGACTGGCGGTGAAGCGGGAGATGAGATCGCGGCTCAACTGGCTCTGATCGTAGTCGAGCACGGCCGTCGGGATGTGCCGAATCTCGAGCGTCGCCGCGTAGCCGAACACGAGCATTTGAACCACCGGGGGTCCGAAGAGCAGAAAGCGCGTCCGCTTGTCCCGGAAGACCTGAATGAATTCCTTGATCAGCATCCCCTTGAGTCGCGCCAGCATGGCTCACCGTCAGACGAGGTGTTTCCGGAAGGCGCGGGTCGCGACCAGGGCCAGGATCCCCGCGAACACCGCCAGCGCGACGAGATCGTCGAGGAGGAGCGGCAGCGGGGTGCCCTTCAGAAAGACGTCGCGGATGATCGTCATGAAATAGCGGGCCGGGACGATATGCGAGACGGCTTGGATGGCGGCCGGCATTTGATCGATGGGATAGATGAAGCCGGAGAGCAGAAAGGCCGGGAGGAACGTCGCGATCAAAGCCGCCTGACTGGCGGCGAGCTGCGATTTCGCCACGACGGACAGCGCGTAGCCCAGCGACAAGACGACGATCAAGAAGAGGGTGCAGCTCACGAAGAACACGCTCCATTGCCCCCGAAACGGCACCTCGAACCACCAAATGGCCAAGAACGCGCAGAGCGCCGTGTCGAAAAGGCCGATCGCGAAGTAGGGCACGAGTTTGCCCACCATGAGCTCGAGCGGAGAGACGGGCGTCGACACAAGCTGCTCCATCGTGCCGCGCTCCCACTCTCTCGCAATGGTGAGCGAGGTGAGGAACGATCCGATCACCGCCATGATGATCGCCACGACACCCGGTACGATGTTCGCCGTGCTCTCGAGATCCTCGTTGAACCAGGTCCTCGCATCGACGCTCAACGGGGCCTCGAGATCGGCCCGACCGTGACGCTGGAGCCATTCCACTTGAATCTGCCGGTTGTACGCCTGCACCACGGCCTCGCTGTAGCTGATGCCGACATTCGCGGTATTGTTGTCGGTCGCGTCCAGCAACGCCTGCACCGGCACCGGACCCCCGGCATTGAGTTGCTCGGAGAAATCGACCGGAATGACGATGGCCAACCGGCAGGCGCCCCGGTCGAGCCCGTCGATCACCTGGGCATAGTCGTCCACGGCCTTCACGACGCGAAAATACTCCGAGGCTTGAAAGCGCTTGAGCAGATCCTGGCTTCGCTGGCTGCCCTCCCGATCGTAAACGTAGACGGGGATATGGGTGATGTCGAACCGCACGCCGTAGCCGAAGGCAAGCATGAGCAACAGGGGCATGGCCACGGTGATCAGCAGGCTCGGCACGTCCCGGACGATCTGCAGCGTTTCTTTCCGCATGATCGCCATGAGCCGGTGCCGCCGCATCGGTGCTATCGTCCTCCGCCTTGCGCCGCGGTCAGGGAGACGAACACGTCCTCGAGATTCGGGCGGATCGGCTCGATCCGCTCCACCGCGACTCCTCGCTCCGACAATGCCCGCCGTATCGTCGGCACCACGGTCGTCGCCTCCGACACGACGACGTGCAGCGCGTTCCCGAAGACGGCGGCGTCACGGACGCCGGCCAGGTGCGGCAGCACCTCCAAGGCCGCACCGAGCGGCCGGCATTCCAGCAACAGGAGCTCGCCCCGCATCGCCTGTTGCTTCAACGTCGTGGGCGACCCCGCCGCGACGATCCGACCCTGAAAGATCAAGACCAACCGGTTGCAATACTCGGCTTCATCCATGTAATGCGTCGTGACGAGCACCGTCACCCCGTCGCCCGCCATCGCATGGATCAAATCCCAGAAGTTGCGCCGCGATATGGGATCCACGCCCGAGGTCGGCTCGTCGAGAAACAGGATCGGCGGCCGGTGGAGGACCGCGCAGCCCAGCGCCAGCCGCTGCTTCCACCCGCTCGGCAGCGTCCCGGTCAGGGAGGATTCCCGTCCGGTCAGCCCGGCCATCTCGAGGACCCACGACTCGCGTTCCTTCAGTTGGGAAGCCGGGACGTCGTACATGCTGGCGAAGAACCGGATGTTTTCAATCACGCGGAGATCGTTATAGAGCGAAAATTTCTGGGACATGTACCCGATCCGCTTGCGTACGTGTTCCGGCTCCCTCGCCACGTCGTATCCCGCGACGAGCGCCAGTCCGGCCGTGGGGCGCAGCAGGCCGCAGAGCATCCGGATCGTCGTGGACTTGCCGGCCCCGTTGGGACCGAGGAAGCCCACGATTTCTCCCCGCTGCGCCTCCAGACTGATGTGATCCACGGCGACAAAGTCGCCGAAGCGCTTCACGAGGTCGCGCGCCATGACGGGCGGTGCGTCCGGCGTCATGCGGGCCTCCCGGCGTCCCGCGACGTGGCGGCGACGAACAGGTCTTCGATCGTGGGCGGGACTGGCTCCAGGCGGTCGAACGGAATCCCCGCCTGTCTGAGTCTCGTCTGAAGCTCGGGCATCCGGCGGCCGCCGTCATCCACGACCAGGTGCACGCCGTCGCCGACGAGCAACGCGTTGATCACGCCGTCCGCACCGTCGAGCTCGGTACGGACGGCGCGGGGGTTCGAGGACACGATGGACAGTACCGTCCCCCCGATCCGGGTCTTGAGTCGACTCGGCGTATCGCTGAACAACACCCGCCCTTGATGCAGCAGCGCCACGCGATGGCATCGCTCCGCTTCGTCCAGGTACGCGGTGGACATGAGAATGGCGATGCCTTCATCGAGCAGCCCATACAAAATGCCCCAGAAGTCACGGCGGGAGACCGGATCCACGCCGTTGGTGGGCTCATCGAGCAGGATCACCCGGGGCCGGTGGATGAGCGCGCAGACGAGCCCGAGCTTTTGCTTCATCCCGCCTGAGAGTTGTCCTGCCAGTCGGCCGGTGAAAGGCTTCATGCCCGCCGCCTCGAGCAAATGGGCAGCCCGCTGCTCACGGTCGGCGCGCGGCACGTCGAACACGTCGGAATAGAAGCGGATGTTTTCCCCGACTGTCAGGTCTTCATAGAGACCGAAGCGTTGGGGCATGTAGCTCAGATGCGCTTTCGCCGACTCGGGTTCCCGAACGATGTCGAAGCCTGCGACGCTGGCCGTCCCCGAGTCGGGACTCAGGACGCCGGCCAACATGCGGAGCGTCGTGGATTTGCCCGCGCCGTCCGGGCCGACCAGGCCGAAGATTTCGCCGGGCTCCACGTCAATGGTGAGCCCATCCACGGCCGTCACTCCGGGAAACCGCTTGGTGAGAGACGATGTGACGATCGCGGCCGCCATGCATCACCGCCCCGGCGGGATCTCGAGCACGGCTTCCGCCGGCATGCCCGGCTTGAGTTCATGGTTGGGGTTGTCGAGGTCGATCTTGATCCGGTACACCAGCGTCACGCGTTCCTTGTACGTTTCGACGCTTTTGGGCGTGAACTCCGCCTGGGATGAAATGAAGGAGACCCGGCCCGGGTACACCTTGTCGGGGAACGTGTCGGTCCGCACGTTGGCCGGCTGGCCCCAGCGGACCCGCCCGAGGTCCGTTTCGTTGATGTATCCCCGCATCCAGAGATGATCGATATCCCCGATCGTCACCACCGGTGTCCCGGGCGACACGACCTCCCCCAGTTCGGCCTGTCTGACAAGCACCACGCCGGATACCGGAGCGGTGAGCCTTGTGTAGGACAACTTCACGCGTGACATGGCCAGCGATTCGCGGGCGAGCTGGAGGTTGGCGCGCCGCACGGCAATTTCTTCCTTCCTGGTGCCTTCCACGATCTGATCGTGCGTCTGTTTGGCCCGCTCATAGGCCGCCTGGGCCCGCTTCAATTCCGTTGCGGCATTATCGAACTCTTCCCGGGAAATGCCTTGCTCCGACAACAATGCCTTCCGTCTCTGGAACTCCGCCCGCCTCAATTGGAGGGCCGCCCAAGCGTCGATGAGGGACTGCTCGGCCGCGCGGATCTCCTGAACGCGGCTGCCGGCTTCCGCCAACTTAAGCTCGGCTTCGCGCGTTCCGACGGCGGCCTCGTCCATGCTCACCTGCTGCCGGTAATCGTCGTCATCCAGGCGAGCCAAGAGGTCGCCCTGGTTGACCTCTTGGCCTTCTTGAACCGGGAGCTCCACGATGCGGCCGGGGACCTTGAAGCTGACCACGCTCTCATGGGCTTCGATGTTGCCCGAGATTCGCAGCCCCTCGTCGGCCGCATGCTCGCCGGCGGAGCGGACGTACAGATACCCCCCGGCCAGCACGACGATGGCCGCGAACACGATCAAGGCGATGCGTTGCATCCCGGCCATCCGCTCACTCCGACCGCGCCTTCTTCGTGATCAGTCCCTCCAGCACGACCTTGGTCACGGCCGAAAACCCGTTCTTGGTCGTGAGGCCCAGCTCCTCCATCTTCGGTGGGTTCATGATGGCCTGAACCGCGCCCAGCAGGATCTCGATCGCGAGCTTCGGTGGAATGTCGTGCCGGATCAGGCCGGCCTTGCGGCCCTCGGAAAACACGGCCCCAAAATGGCGCTGGATCACCTCGCGCCGCCGTTGTTCTACGACCGAGAAGAGCTGCGGCGCTTCCCGCCTGATGTCGCGCACGAAGGGCGGCTGGATTTCCTCCATGTGCAGGAGCACGCGGGCGAGGAGACGCTGAAGCGCGCCAAGACAGTCGGCCGCGGCCTCGGCCGTAATCCGGCTGAGATCCCCGTCCACTTCGCGGAATTTCTCGAGGATGACGGCTTCGATCAGCTCGTGCTTGCTCGCGAAGTAGGCATAGAGGGTCTTCTTGCTCATGGCCGTCTCACGCGCCAGATCGTCCATGGTCACGCCGCGAAACCCGTGCGCAAAAAAGTGGCGGCGTGATTCCTCCACGATCCGACGGCGGACCGCATCCTCGGAGCCCCTCCTGGCCCGTGCGTTCTCTGGGGAAAGGGTCGATCTGCGCTTCATCGAGTCCCTAGAAACTATCCTAGTACCCGCAGTTTTCTGCCGTCAAACGGTTCCCCGGGAGGTCGCGGTTCCGATCACGGGTCGCGATTCCGAGCGGCTTGGCGACCTCCGCGATCGGGCCTGTCGAAACTATCGATGAGGATCAGGGCGGTTCTGCGTGAGGGACCCAGGCTCGGTCCAAACGCAGGCCCTTCCACTGACTTGTCACGTGAGCCACCCGCATGAGCTCTTCGCCGATGTTCATCCTCCGCCGCACAAGCGCAGCCCTCGCAGACGGGTCACTTACCCGTTCCCTTGCCGCTCCGGCAGGGAGCAGGCCGGTGGATCCCTGATGGCAAGGTGGTCCGCTCGTCCAGACAGGCGGCGTTGACCTGGGCCTGCGTTAAGCCAACCGCTTCGCCGAGGTCGGCGCCTGACAGGTCGCTGCCCTGGAGGTCGGCGCCGTCCAGGCGAACGGCGGTAAAATTGACCCCTCGAAAGGCCGCATCCCGGAGATTTGCGTCCGCGAGATTGGCGTGGATGAGCACCGCGCCGCTGAAGCCGCTGCCCCGCAAGTCGGCGCCGACGAAATTAGCCGATTCCAGGTTGGCACCGTCGAATCGTCCGCGATGCAGCGAGACGTTGGCCGCATACGCGTTGCTGAGGTCGGCCTTTTTGAAGCTTGTTCCCTCGCCTCGTGCGCCGATCAGAACGGCCATGGGTAACTTGGCTTCGCTGAAATCGGTCTGATCGAGGCTGGCATGATAGAGGATCGCCATCTTGAGGTTGGCCGATTTCAGAGCCGTCCTAGCCAGTCTGGCTCCCTCGAAGTTCACCCCTTCGAGGTCGGCCTCCTCGAAGATCGCCGCTTGCAGATTCGCGAAGCGGAGGTCCGCGGCGCGTAGCGTCGCCTGCCGCAAGTTCGCATCCGTCAGGTCGGCTTCGTCCAAGTAGGCGCCTTCGAGATCCGATTCCACGAGCTGCGCTCCATTCAACCGGGCCCCATCCAACAGCGCTCCCTGCAGGTTGGTCTTGAGCAAGGTCGCCTTGGTCAGGATCGTCCGACGGAGGTCCGCTTCCAGGAGATCGGCTCCCGAGAGGATCGCCCGGTGAAGATTGGCCCCGTAGAAATAGGTCTCCGTGAGGTTGGCGTTGGTGAAATCCGCAGCGGTCAGATCCGCGCCCTCAAAATGCGCGCGCTCGAACGTGGACTCATGCAATTGGGTTCCGATCAAAACCGCCTCATAGAGCGCCGCCTCATCGCCTACGGCGCGAAAGAAATTAGCCTGTGACAGCCGCGCCTTCCGTAAATCGGCGCCCGACAAGTTGGCATCCTCGAGACTGGCCTGCGTCAGGTCCGCTCCGACGAGGTTGGCCTGGGACAGGGTGCTCTCATAGAGGTTCGCCTGGCGCAGTAGGGCGCCTTCGAAGTTGGCCTTTTCCAGGTTCGCTCCCTTGAGGACCGCCTGACGAAGGTCTGCCCGACAGAGATCGGCCCGATGATGAGCAGCGCTATGCCGATGCTCCAACCATTCGCCGTGAGATTGCACGAGAGCTCGAAGCGCCTTTGCAGGCACCTTCTTGTTTGTATGCAGGCCGTCGCAGGAGGGCGCGGTGGATGACGGGCTGCCCCCGTACGCGGGCGCGATCGTCGCCACCCCGAGCAGGATGACCCAGGACAGGCGGCACATCATGTTGGCAGCGGAACAGCACGTCTTCATCTCGCTTCTCCTTCCGTTCGTGGTCATGCGATACCTCGGTCTACTCGGTCCGCCAACTGCCGGAGTGCGGGAGAGATCTCCACCGGGAACGTCGCGGCATCCTCCAGCTGTTGTAACGGCTCGGGAAGACGGGCGAGCTGCCGGGCGGCGGCTGTGCGAATGTCATCCAGGGAAGGGAAATTGCCCAGGCGTTCGCCCTTCTTCATGACCGGCTGCAACAGCGGCTCGCCGTCCTCCGATTCCTGCTCCAGCGTCAGGATGTCGCGACCAAGGAGCCCGCTCTTCCCGTATTGCCGATAGACTTGCTTACGCCCCGGCCAGGTGGTCTTCCCCTCCGACCGCTTTCGCCTTGGACGGCCGTGGTACTCCTGGAGCTTGTAAGCACAATCCAACGAGGGAGCGTCGGCCGCCGTTGTCACCGCCGTGCCGACGGCAAAGCTGTCGACGGGGGCCGCCGTTTTCACCAAATCGCGGATCCGGTACTCGTCCAGATTGCCGCTGGCGAGGATCCGAGTGTCTGGGAGCCCGCTAGCGTCGAGAATTCTTCGCACCTTTCGCGCATGATCTCCCAGATCCCCGCTGTCCAGCCGGACCGCTTGAACCGGGATGCCCCGGGCTTTCAGCCGGGGCGCCAACAAGACGACGCGCTTCGCCGCTTCTTCGGTGTCGTAGGTATCGATGAGCAGCACGACATTGGCCGGCTGCGCTCGCGCGAAATGCTCGAACGCCACGATTTCTTCCTGGTGGGCCTGCACGAAGGAGTGCGCCATCGTCCCGTACAATGGGATGCCGAATTCTTTCCCGGCCAATACCGTCGCGCTGCCAGCGAACCCGGCCAGATAGCTCGCGCGCGCGGCCAGGAGGCCCGCCTCGGCGCCGTGGGCACGACGCAAGCCGAAATCGATCAACGGTCGTCCTTGCGCGACCAGTACCGAACGGGCGGCCTTGGAGGCGATCATGGTCTGGAAATTGAGGAGATTCATGATGCGCGTCTCGACGAATTGAGCGAGCGGGAGGGGAGCAACGACGCGGAGGATCGGTTCGTGGGGAAAGAACACCGTGCCCTCAGGCATCGCGTCGACGTCGCCCGTGAATCGAGCGGCCTTCAAGTAGTCGAGCAGCGCGGGGCTGAACCGTTTCGTCCCCTCGAGCCACTCGAGCTCTTCTGCCGGGAAAGACAGGCGGGAGAGATAATCCAAGACCTGTTCGAGACCAGCGGCCAGCAAGAAATTCCGGTGGGCCGGCAGACGCCGGACAAAAAACTCGAATACCGCCTCCTGCTCCATCCCGTGGTCGAGATAGGCCTGCATCATCGTGAACTGATAGAGGTCGGTCAGCAGCAGGCTCGTGGGCGGCATCATGCCGGAAGGTCCTTCAGCGTGACGGGGCGCGCGCCCATCCAGAGCATCTCTTCCTCGGCCCGGCGCCCGTCATCGGGGTTCACCGGCTTCATCGCGTCCATCAGCACGTACGTTTCGTAGCCGAGGGCCCGCGCATCCTTGACGGTGCTCAGCACACAATACTCGGTGGTCAGGCCGCCGATGAACAGCCTCCGCACGCCAAGCGCCTTCAGATGCCGTTGAAGCGGCGTGTGGTGGAAGGCAGAGTAGGCTTCCTCATCCGGGTCGATGGCCTTGTAGATGATCACCGAGGAGGCCGGAACCTGAAAATCATCGGGGGGAAGGGCACCGGCCGAACCGGCCACGCAATGGACGGGCCAAGGCCCCCCTCGATCTCGGAACGAACAGTGGTGGGGAGGGTGCCAGTCGCGGGTCACAAAAATCGGCAAGCCTCGCGAATGGAACCGGTCGATGTAGGTACGCAGCGCGGGAAGAATCTTGTCGCCATCGACGACGCCCAAGGCACCGCCGGGCAGAAAATCGTTTTGAATGTCGGCGATCAGGAGCCCATCGCCTACGTCGAGAAGCGTCATACGAAGCTCCGTTCAGCCGGACAGGCATTGCGGTCAGCGCCCCGGTTCAGAGAGCCGCCGGATGTACGCGACCACATCCTGCATCTCCCCGTCTGTGAGCTGTCCGCGCCAGGAATGCATCGGGCTGAAAACGATCCCGTGCTCGATCGTTCTCAGCAATTCTTCGTCGGATTTCAGGAACGACGCGAACCGATGAAAATCTTTCGGCCTGACGTTCAGCGACCCGGCGGCTGGTCCGTTTCCCCGGCCTTCCGGGCCATGGCAGCGCTGGCAGTGGCGTTCATACACCATCTTGCCGCGCGTCAGGTCCGGCGGGTAGTCCTGCGCCGGCAGCAGCGGCGGCATGGTCACGAGCCCCAAAAGCGCGGTTCCTATCAAGGACCATGTTCGCATGTATCCCCTCAGCTTTTCTTCGTCGTCTGTGCGATAAACGAGGTATAGAGTTGCTTCATGTTGGCACTCTGACAGGAGGGGCAGGTCACCTTTTCGCTCTCATGCTCCCTTAAGGTCAAGACGAGGAGCGATTCCTTCCCGCAATCAAGACATTTATAGTCGTACATGGGCATCTCGTCACCTGGCCTTTCCCCTCCAACTGATTGCGAGGAGCCAATGCTGTCGTGTCAGCAAAGGGTGTGCCTCTCCTCTTGTAGGACTGAGCTAAAAGAGCCGGGCAACAACCCCGGATCGACGAACGCTTGCCTCCTGTCCCGCTCTTCCCTCATCTTTCTCTGTCGCATTATTCCCCACGAGCTTGTCCGGCAGTGAAGCCGAATGCGGCAGGGCGATAACACGAGTGGGGTGGGAGGAGCGTTTGCTGGAACACGACTTGCCTCGGAGGATCGCCATGCCGGTGCTCAAGAAGCGGTTGCTGGAATGCTATCTCAAAGAGCGTTTCGGGGCAGAGACGACCCTGCTGTCGTTCGGGCCGATCGGCAAGGAAAGTTCGAAGGGCACGTACAAGCGGTACGGATACGGCTCCCCGGTAAAGGTCACTTTCCGGATTGGACCGACCACCAAATCGGCCGTGATCGAAACCATGAGCCCGGGGCCCTTCGGTCACGAGCACATGGCCGACCGGGCCCAAGCCATCCTCTGGGACTATCACTCGTACGGCCGCTTGCCCCGCCACGTCGCGGCGCTCGACGTCGGAGCATTCACCGCCAAGCAGGAACTGTTTTCCGTCTCACGGGCCCGCGAGTTCTTCGTGCTGAACGAATGGGCTGAAGGATCGAGCTACCAGCATGATCTTTTACGGCTCTCCCGGGGCCGGCCCCTGCGGCGGTTGGATCGAGAACGGACGGCCGCCCTCGCGCGCTATCTCGCGGACATCCACCGAAAGAAGCGGCGCGATGCCGATCTCTACAAGCGCCGGTTACGAGAGTTGATCGGCCACGGCGAATGCATCATGGGATTGACCGACAGCTATCCGAAGCGGTACGGCTTCATCACGGAAGACTTGTTGCGCCAGATCGAGGACTCGTGCAATCGCTGGCGGTGGCGATTGCGGGATCGGACCGGACGATTGTGCCAGGTGCACGGTGATTTCCACCCGTACAACGTGCTCTTCCGGAGGGGGACGGATTTTTCAGTGCTCGACCGATCGCGGGGAGAATGGGGGGAACCGGCCGACGATCTTACGGCGATGACGATGAACTATTTGCTGAATTCCTTGATCCGGTGGGGGAGGCTGCAAGGACCCTTCGAAGTCCTGTTCCGGTCGTTCTGGGACATCTACCAGGAGGCCAGCGGCGACCGTGAGATCACGGCGGCCGCGGCGCCGTTCTTCGCCTTCCGTGGCCTCGTCGTCGCGAGTCCCGTCTGGTATCCCACCCTGTCGACCGACGTCCGAAAACGGATTTTTTCGTTCATCCTCAGGGTGCTGGAGGCGCCGCGGTTCGAGCCGAAGCTCGTGAATGACTACTGCAAGCTCTGAGGAAGCCCCTCGATGCTCGAGGAAGCCGGACCGCGATGAAGCGACGCACGCTCGTCCCGGTATCGCGTGATGACGATTGACGCTCGCAACGTTGCCGTGTGGATCACGGGCCTCCCGGCGTCGGGCAAGAGCACGATCACCCGGATGCTCAAGCCGCGGCTCGAGGAATTGAACCTTGTCGTGGAGGTCCTGGAATCGGACGCGCTGCGGCAGGTCTTGACTCCCGATCCGACCTATTCGGAATCTGAACGGGATCTCTTCTATCGCGCGATGGCGTACATGGGCTCGCGGCTCGTGGCCCATGGCGTGACCGTCATCTTTGACGCAACGGCGAGCAAGCGGGCCTATCGCGATTTTGCGCGATCGCTCATTCCTCGTTTCATCGAAGTCTCGCTGGAATGCCCCTTGGAGCTCTGCATGCGGCGGGATTACAAAGGGACCTACCGCCGTGGTCAGCGCGGAGAGACCTCCACCGTCCCGGGCTTGCAGGTTCCCTACGAACGGCCGATCAATCCCGAACTCCGGATCGACACGACGACCGTCTCTCCTCCGGAAGCCGCGCTCAAGGTCGTCGCGCTCATCAAAGAACGGTTCCCGGCACCGGATCTGAAAGCCTGATTGCGGATTCCTGTCCAGCGGGAGACCTTGGGCAGACCCAAGGAGGTTCCCTGTCGCGTTGAGACCTCAGCCTCCTGCCTGTCTATCGGCCGGCCTAGTGGAAGACGAGCACGGGGCACGGCATGTCGTGCAGCACCGCGTGGGACACGCTGCCGAGCACGAACCGCGTCACGCCCTCGCGGCCTCGCGAACCCATCAGAATCAGGTCCGATCGAAGCTGGCGCGCTTCTTCGAGGATGGCTTCCGCCGGGGTTCCCAATACGGCCCGCCCTTTGGCCTCATAGCCTGACGCTCGTATCCGGGCTGCCGTGTGGTCGATGAAGTCCCGAGCGCTTTGCAGCGCGCGCGCTTCGAGCTGTTCGGCGGCCGCCGCTTCCACGGGCCAGGGCGGGCGTACGCTGGGCAGCACGGTGAGGAGGACGATCTCCACCGGCTCTTGGAACGGCTTGAGTTGCAGGAAACGGATGGCCGCTTCTTGGTCGTAGGAGCCCTGGAGAGGCAACAGGACCCGCTTCAATCCTTTCACCGGGCCGTTGACGATCAGCTTCGCGCAGGGCGCGAGCGTGAGCACGCGATGCGACACGCTGCCCAGCAGCCGCTCCTTGATGGGACCGATGCCCCTTGCTCCCATGACGATGAGGTCCACGCGCTCCTGTTCGGCGACTGTGACGATTGCTTCGGCCGGGGAGCCCATCTCCAATCGCTTGGTGGAAGGGCCTGCATGGAGAGGGAGCAGCGATTCCACGCGGCTGAGCAGCCGCTCTCCGTCTTCCCGCATGCTGCGTTCCAGCGCATGGTACAGCTCATCGGCGACTTCCGGCATCATCATGGGATAGGCGGGTCTCGGCACATTGAGGGCATGGAGAAGGATCAGGTGTTCCGCCCGGCTCAGAAATTTCAACGCCCGGACGGCTTCGTACGAATGGTCGGACCCGTCGACAGCCAACAGCGTTTTCATCGTGACGTCTCCTTCTCTTGTGTCGAGCCGGCGTGTCGCGCGTGCGAGGAGGCGAGATGTCGGTGAAACCAGTTCAATGCATGGTCGGCCACTTGCTCCAAGGTTCCGGGCTCTTCGAACAAATGACTGGCGCCCGGGATGATGACCAGCTCCTTGGTGGTGGCCAACAGACGAAAGGCCGCTTGGTTCATCCGGATGACCGGTTCATCGTCACCGCCGACGATCAACAGCGTGGGAGCCGCAACGCGGGGCAGATACGCTTCCGCGAGATCCGGTCTTCCGCCCCGGGACACCACGGCGCTCACCATCTCCGGGGACCGGGCGGCCGCTTGGAGGGCCGCGGCGGCGCCGGTGCTCGCACCGAAATAGCCGAGCGGCAGCTGAGCCGTCCTCCGGTCTTGTTTGAGCCAGGCAGCGGCGAGCAGCACGCGGTCGGCGAGGAGATCGATGTCGAAGACCATCCGCCGGTCCTCGGCCTCCTCCTCGCTCAATAAATCGATCAAGAGCGTCGCCATCCCGCCACGCTGGAGATGTTCCGCGACAAAACTGTTTCGCGGGCTGAACCGACCGCTGCCGCTGCCATGGGCGAACAAGACCATGCCTGTGGCTCCGGGGGGAAGCCCTAGGCGCCCCTCGAGCGTCACGTCCGGACCGGTCACGACTACTGCTTCATCCGTCATAGGAAATAGAGCTTTCTCAGCCCCTGAGGGCTTCGGAGGGACTCCACCGCTTCGGGATGTCGCAGCTCAACCGTGCTGCACCCGAATCAATGGCACTCGGCCGGGCAGAAGAATAGAAAATACAGCACCACCGCCACACCGAGTGCAATCGCTCCTGCAAGCAACCAATTCGCCCTGCTCATAGCCGGTGCCCTCGGGCACGTTCGTGATTTCTTCACTCTCACGTAACAGCAATTCCGATGCCGCCTCTCGGATTGAGTGCGTCACCGCGCTTTGCATTTTCCATTGACCTTCTCCCCGACGTTGTCTTGGGTGTGTCCCGTTCTGCTACAGCGACCTACTCCCGGCTGTAGCAAGGCTCCCCGTTGAATCTCGAAGAATCGAAGGCCGCTGGATCACGGTGGCAATCAGGACGATTGATCGTTCAGCTTTCCGCTACTTCTGAGGATTGAGCCGCTGGAGAGCTCTCCGGTGGCATTGGCCTTGCTCAGCTCGTGAAGCAAGGAGTCGTATGGCGACCGGTCCATTCGAAAAGATTCTCGTTCCCGTTGATTTTTCCTCTTGCTCGGACGAAGCCTTCGGCGTCGCGCTCCGGATGGCAGCCCTGTTCGGCGCAGAGCTCTTCCTGCTCCATGTGATCGACATCGGCGCGATCGCGGCGTTCAACCGGTTGGGCTTGCTCGCCGTTCCTTCCGAGGCGATTGCCCAGCGACGACGCCTGCGTCACCAGGCGCGATTGAAGATCCGGGAGATGCGGGCCGCGCACCCGAGCGAAGGAGTCGCCATCAAGCGTGTCGTCGTTGAGGGGACGCCGTTCGTGGAAATCGCCAAGGCGGCTCGGGAGGAAGGGATCGATCTCATCGTCATGGGCAGCTACGGCGGGCGCTCGGACAGCATGGACAAGATTTTTTTCGGGGCGACGGCGGAGAAAGTCGTGAGAACCGCCGGTTGCGCGGTTCTCACCGTCCCCCTGCCCGCAAAACGGTCGCGCAAGGATCTCGTCTTGTGAAGGGAGGCATCTATGAGGAGACACGCCAGATGGACCGCTCTATTCGTGATGGCCGGCATCGCCGGCCTGGGACAACCCATCACGGCCGAGCCGCAAGCAGAACAAGTTGTCGAGGTGGCGATCAAAGACTTCACGTTCATCACGAAACAGAGCAGCCTTCGCCTCGGGATCCCGACGGTGATCCGCATCATCAATCAGGACGCCGAGCGACACGACTTCGGATCCGCGATGTTCGAGGGCATTGCGACGAGAGTCGAAGCGGACGGCCTGATCGCCTACGGTCGGGGGGTTGGGGGCGTCATGCTCGATCCCAAGCATGATGCGACGATTCGGTTCAACATGGAGCGCCCGGGGAGCTACACGTTCGCCTGCTCGATCCATCCCAATATGAAGGGAGAGTTGCTCCTCTTGAGCGCGGAGGCGGTCTGAACATGACGACGAGTGCTGCGCTACGCCGCGGATCATGAAGATCGAGCGAATTCTCCTCGCAACGGATTTTTCCGCCCATGCACGCCGAGCGGAGGATTACGGCGCGTTCATGGCTGCGGCCTGGGACGCGGCCCTCACCGTCATGAGCGTCCTGGAATTTCCGCCCGGTATGAACCCCGACTATCCGATCAACCAGGAATATTTGAGATATCGAATGAACGAGACGTCGGAGCAACTCGCGGACTGCACGCAGCGGTTGAGCCGCCGCGGTCTCCGGGTTGCCAGCCGGATCACGACAGGGCTTCCGAGCGAGGAGATCGTGGGGGCGGCTCGTGCGGACGACTCGGACTTGATCGTGTTGGGGACGAGGGGCAAGAGCGGACTGGCTCATGTCCTGCTGGGGAGCACCGCCGAGCGCGTGATTCGGACCGCGCCCTGCCCGGTCCTCGCCGTGCATATCGACGCGGACTCTCCACCCGAACGAGTCACGGGGGTGGCGCTCGAGCGCCTGCTCGTGCCGATCGATTTCAGCGACTATTCGCTGGACGCCGTCGAGTATGCCGCCCTCGTCGCGGCGCGAGCTAAGGCTTCGGTGAAACTGCTCCATGTGCTGGAGCCGCTGTCCTACGGGCTCGACTTCACCCTCATCCATGCCGATGAGCGGCAGCGGAAGCGGGAGCGATGTGCCATGAGACTCGACGCATTGTCCACGGCGTTGTCTAAAGCCGGGCTCTCCGCCTCGAGCCTGATCCGCGGCGGTGTGCCGGCGGATTCGATCCTTGATGAGGCTCGGGCAGGCCGGCACGATCTCATCGTCATGGGGACCCACGGACGGCGAGGCATGTCCCACGTGCTGTGCGGCAGCGTCGCGGAAGCCGTCCTACGGAAGGCCGCCTGTCCCGTACTGGCGGTTCGAAGCCCGAAATTCGCACCGGGGCACCGGCGCCTCGCGCCGCGACCGGTCGAGGGCAGCACACACGAGAGAGGAGGAGATTGACATGAGCGTCGTCGTGAAGAAACAGCGAACGGGCAAACCATCATCCCGCTCGGGAAACCCGCCCGCGGAGAAATCCATCGGGTCCCCGGACGGCATGTGGGACCGAATTGCGCGAAAGGCGTACGAGCTGTGGGAGCAACGGGGCCGGCAGGATGGGTATGCCTTGAGGGATTGGTTGGACGCGGAAAGTATCGTGATGGAACAACTTCATGAAGCTCGGGAGTGATCAAGACGTCGGGTTTTGGACCCCGCGCCCTCCGTCACTTGAGGCTGTCCTCACAAGGATCGAGCAGCTTTCCCTGAAGCCCGAGTTCGCCCCGCAGCGCGAGATCGCTCTGGCGCGGGCGCTGAAACCCTACCTGGCAGGCGACGCGGGCAGACTGCTCGCGCCTCTTGAGCAGGAGTCCGAGCTGGCAAGCCTGTGGCTTTTCTGCGACTACTACCCTGAAGACGGACAGTTGACGCTGATCGAACAACTGCGGGATGTCATCAGCGACCATATCCCGGAGGAGGAGCGACGCTGGCTCGATCCGTTGAAACATTCCTATCTGGACCTCCTCGAAATTTCGGACGCCGGTGGGCCGGATCGAGCCGTGACACTGCGGTCGATGGGCGACGGCCGTTCGTTCGTCGTTCCCGGCGGCGATTTCGCGAAGCGGTTTCAACGGGGCCACATCTTGTTGACCAGGATCGTTTCCGATCCCGACTCGCCGCCCGATTCCGGGAAAGGCATACTGGCCGGCTGCGGGCTGGTCCTCACGCCCCCGGATGGAAAGGCCCTGTATGAGCAGGCACGGGACTGGGAGCAAAGCCTCGAGATCGCCTCCGGCTCCTTGGTTCTTGGTGAGTGGCAGGAATTCGCGAAGCGATACGGTCACGTCCTGTTGTGGAACTTCGCCGACCTGCGCTTCGCCGCCCTGGCCGACGCCGTGCTCCACATTCGGTATCAAACGCCCGACGGAGAGCCCTATCTCTACGCGATCGCGCTCTACGATCATGCTGAGTATCGGTTCTTTGCCCAAAGCATCTCCGAGATGAGCGGGTTCCAGGAGCAAGAACCGGGTCCCAGTCAGCGCGTCTCGCGCGGAAACCTCCCTCCAACACGACAATGGTGTTGCCGAGAAGGAGAGGCGGTCGTCATCAGGCTCACCTTGACGTCCTCTCAACTCATCGTGGAATGCGATGGTCCTGACCGGCTGAATGACGTCAAACACCGGCTGGCCGCCACATTCGGATTCTCACTGCATTTTCGTGGGGAGTCTGTGGCTCCGCCCGTTCGACGGCTGTCCGTCGGAGAATTGGCCGCCTCGGAGCCCTTGACGGTGGTCGTGACGCCGGATGAGGATCGGACGCTGATCGGTCAGTTTCTTGAGAAAGCGTATCTCGAATGGGCCGACCAGCCGCATCGTCTCCTAAAGGCCCAGACGCCGCGCCATGCCGCCGCGTCGGCTGCGATGCGCGGCACAGTCTCCGACCTCATCGATGAAATGGAACGCAACGATCCCGCGAGAGGCCGCCTCGGAAGCCCGGCGTTCAACTATAATACCCTGCGCGGGCACGTCGGCTTGGACGAAGTTCGTTCATAACGCCATGGATCAGGCTGAACTCATCGCTGTTCTTCGGGACCATCAGCCCACCGCCGAGCGGCCGGCGAACATTCTCCGTACGCTGATGGCGATCGAGGAGCGATTCGGCCATGTGCCCGCGGCCGCGATCGCCCCGGTGGCCCGCGCCCTCGGCGTCCCGGAAGCCGACGTGGCCGGCGTGGTGTCGTACTATCCGGACCTTCATACGAAGCCGCACGGTCGTCATATCCTGCGTCTCTGCCTGGGCGAGGCTTGCGTGGCGAACGGATCCAGTCGGCTCTTGGCGGACCTGAAGCCCCGCCTCCGCATCGGCCTTGGCGAGACCACCGCGGACGGGCGTCTGACGATTGAACGCGTCTACTGTCTCGGTAATTGCGCGGTAGGCCCGACCGTGATGGTGGACGACCAACTCTACGGCCGTGTGACCGATGCGCAACTGGCGAGCCTCATCGAGTCATTCCGATGAGGGATTGGCGGCCCGCACATTCGACCGGCCGGACGCCGCGACCGCTCATGATCGCATGATCACGATTTATCTCTCCAACGATACCTCGGCACGGGCGGCGGGCGCCGACCGTCTGGCCGACGCCTGGAGCGCGGCCCACGACATCCGTCTCGTGCGGACCTCCACCAGGGGCGCGTTTTTTCTTGAACCACTGGTCGAACGAGACGGACCGAACGGCCGGCTTCTTTGGCCGCGCGCGACGCCGGAGGATCTGCCCCGCATCCGCAACGGAGTCGGAGGGATCGAGGTCGCCGCAGTGCCCTTCCTGGCCGAACAGACGCGCGTCGTGTTCGCGCATTTCGGCGAGGGCGAGCCCTTGTCGCTCGATCAGTACCGACGGCACGGCGGCTGGCGCGGCCTCGAACGGGCCGCGGCCTTGTCCCCCGAGGCGGTCATCGAGGACATGAAGACCTCCGGCTTGCGCGGGCGCGGCGGCGCGGCTTTTCCGGTCTGGCAGAAATGGGACATCGCCCGGCGCACGGCCGCGGATCGGAAATATGTGGTCGCGAATGCCGACGAGGGCGACGCGGGCACCTATTGCGACCGCATGATCATGGAAGGGGAGCCGTTCCGGCTGATCGAAGGCATGTTGATCTGCGCCAAGGCGATCGGCGCCGATCACGGCTACACCTATTGTCGCTGGGAATATCCCGCCGCCGCGGCCACAATGAGCGCGGCCATCGCCGAAACGGAGCGGGTGGGGCTGTTGAACATCGACGGGAGGCCCGTCCGGCTGGAAGTCTTTCGAGGGGCGGGGTCTTACGTGTGCGGCGAGGAGACGGCCTTGCTGTCCTCGCTGGAGGGTGGGCGCGGCATGGTGAAGGTCAGGCCGCCGTATCCGGCTGTCGCGGGGTTGTACGGCCAGCCGACCGTCGTGAGCAATGTCCTCACCTTCGGAACGGCTACGGAGATTCTTGCGCGCGGCGGCGCTTGGCATGCCTCGCTCGGAACTGATCGCTCCAAGGGGACGATCGCCCTCCAGTTAGGGGGACGGATCGCACAGCCGGGGTTGGTCGAAATTCCGTTCGGCGCCACCGTGAGGGAGGTGCTCGAACGGTTCGGCGGCGGCATGGCCGAGGGCGCGCGATTGAAGGCCGTTCAGGTCGGAGGACCGCTCGGCAGTCTCTTCCCCGAGTCCCAGCTCGACATGCCGCTCTGCTTCGACGCCTTCAACGAGGCCGGTGCCGTGCTGGGGCACGGGGGCCTCGTCGTCTTCGACGATCAGACCGATATGGTCGACCTCGCACGTCATTACATGACGTTCACCGCCGATGAATCCTGCGGCAAGTGCACCCCCTGCCGCATCGGCTCGGTGCGAGCCCGTGAACTGCTGGAGCGGATCGAGTCCGGGCGGGGAACCACTGATGACATGGCGTTGTTGTCGGATCTCGGCGAGACGATGAAGGCGACGAGCCTCTGCGCGCATGGCGGCCGCGCACCGTTTCCGGTCCTGACGGCAATCGAGCATTTCCCGGGAGAGTTCACGAAGAGGCTCGGGGCTCCCGAGCACGAGCGGTGAGCGTGCCTCGACCAGGGAGCCGGTCAGGGGGCCCGGCGGCGATGAACATCTCGATCAATGATCGTTCCGTCACGGCGGAGGCGGGTGACACCGTCTATAGAGCCGCGGCGCGCGCCGGCATCACGATCCCCAGCCTCTGCGCCTCCTCGCATCTCTCGCCCTACGGCTCCTGCCGGCTCTGCATCGCTGAAATCGAGGGCATGAAGGGCGTCCACGCGACGTGTTCGCTGCCGGTGCGGGACGGGATGGTGGTGAGGACGGAAAGCGAGTCGCTCGCGCGCCATCGCAGGAATCTGATCGAGCTGTATCTGTCCGAACGCCCCGATGGGGAAGCCCTTCTGCAAGTGACCGACCTCGCCAAGGCGTACGGCGTCACGCACGTCCGCTATCCCAGGGGTGCCGAACGTGCCGCAATCCGGGACGAGTCGAGCCCGTTCTTCGTCTTCGATAACCAACGATGCATCTCCTGCGCCCGCTGTGTCCGCGCCTGCGACGAGATCCAGCCGGCCTTCGCGATCTCGATGGTCGAGGCCGGCTTCGGCATCCGTCCCGCCTGGGGCGGAGAACGTGTCGGCGGCGAGGGCGCAATTTCCTCCTCGACGTGCGTGTCGTGCGGCGCCTGTGTCAAGGAATGCCCGACCGGGGCGCTGACGGAAAAGACCGTGCTGCGCGACGGCCCTCCGATGACACGCGTGCGTACGACTTGCGCCTACTGCGGTGTGGGGTGTGCCTTCGACGCAGGCCTGAGGGATGGGCGGATCGTTTCGATGGTGCCGTCCGACAATGGACCGTCGAATCACGGCCATGCCTGTCTGAAGGGACGCTTCGGGTGGACCTACAATGACGCCGAAGATCGGGTCCGCACGCCGCTCCTGCGGGACGGTGACCGATGGAAGGCGATCGGCTGGGAGCAGGCCCTCGATTTGGTAGCCCGCTCGTTCGGGCGCCTGAAGCAAGAAGCGGGGCCTGATGCAATCGCCGTGATCTCTTCGAGCCGCGGAACGAACGAGGAAAATTATCTTTTCAGCAAATTCATCCGCTGCGTCATGGGTACGAACCATATCGACAACTGCGCCCGTGTGTGCCACAGCGCGACTGTCACCGGGATGATGGAGACGCTCGGCGCGTCGGCGGCAACGAATTCAATCCGCGATTTGGAGGACGCCAAACTCATTCTCGTCGTAGGGGCGAATCCTACTGAATCCCACCCGGTGCTCGGAGCACGACTGTTGCAGTTGGCCCGGCGGGGCGTGCCGCTGATCGTGGCCGACCCGCGGAAGACCGAAGTGGCCCGCGCGGCGGTGCTCCACCTGCAACTCAAGCCCGGGACGAACGTCGCCCTCCTGAACGGGCTCGGTCATGTCATTGCCCAGGAAGGGCTGCTGAACCGGTCCTTCATCGCGCAACGGACGGAGGGCATTGAAGACTGGCTCTCGACGGTGAGGGACTATTCGCCGGACACGGTCGAACGCTTGACCGGTGTCCCGGCCGACGCTATCCGCCGCGCAGCCCGCCTCTACGCTTCCAGCGGAGCCTCGCTCTGCATGCACGGCCTGGGCGTGACCGAACACCGATGGGGAAGCCACGGCGTGATCGCGCTCTGCAACCTCGCGCTGGCGACGGGAAACATCGCGCGGCCCGGCACCGGAATCAACCCGCTCCGCGGTCAGAACAACGTCCAAGGCGCGTCGGATTCCGGTTGCCTGCCCACGCATTTCATTGGCTATCAACCGCTGGACGATCCGACCGCGGCAGCCCGCCATGAGGCCGTCACCGGTCGGCCGCTGCCAAGCCGTCGGGGGATGAAGATCCCCGAGATGTGGGACGCCGCGCTGCAGGGTCGCCTGAAGGGACTGTGGATCATCGGGTACGACGTGGCACAGACGGATCCGAATCTCAAGAAGGTCAGAGCGGCCTTGTCGCAGCTCGACTTTCTCGTGGTCCAGGATCTGTTCATCAGCCAGACGGCCAGGTTTGCTCACTTGTTGCTGCCCGGCGCGTCGTTCCTCGAAAAAGACGGCACGTTCACCAACCTCGAGCGGCGCATCCAGCGCATCAGGAAGGCCGTGGATCCGCCGAACGGAATCTTGCCCGATTGGCGGGTGGTATGCGAAGTGTCCACCAGAATGGGTTATCCGATGCGCTACGATCACCCATCGGAAATCATGGCCGAGATGGCGTCGTTGAGCCCGATGCTGGCCGGCGTTTCGTACGATCGGTTGGAGCAGCCGGAGGGGCTGCAATGGCCGGTGCTCGACAAGAGCCATCCCGGTACGCCCCTGATGCACCGTGACAGGTTTGCCCGCGGCAAGGCCCGTTTTGTCGGTGTCGACTACCTGCCTCCCGGCGAGCATGCCAGCGAAGAGTACCCGTTCATCCTGATCACCGGGCGCCTGCTCGAGCATTACAATTGCGGGGCGCAGACCAGGCGGACGCCGATCATCGATCTTGTGGACAGCGACGTTCTCGAAATGCACCCGGATGACGTGACCAACCTCCGCCTCTGGCCGGGCCGGCTCGTCAGGCTCGTGAGCGCCCGGAGCAGCGCGTTGCTCCCGCTCGTCGCGAGCGACCGCGTTCGCCGTGGCGAAGTGTTTACCACGTTTCATTTCCCCGGCACGGACTTGAACAGCCTTCTGTCGTCGAGCGCGGACGACAGCTCGAAATGTCCTGAATACAAAGTCTCGGCCGTTCGTGTTGAGCCGGTGGAACCAGATGAGGTGGACCCCGCCCACGAGGCAGCGGGGCGGATCCATCGCAGGCTCGGGGAACGGCCCTGAGCGCCGTTGCCGCGCGGCCGCCTCTCAAAGAAAGGATGCCTGAACCATGAACGTCTTGGTGGCAATGGATGGATCGAAGTATGGCCGATGGGGCTTGAATTGGGTCGCGAAACTGCCGTTCGCCGACCCGCCGAACGTCACGGCTCTGCACGTGG
The DNA here is from genome assembly GCA_035760745.1 of Nitrospira sp. GTDB lineage: Bacteria > Nitrospirota > Nitrospiria > Nitrospirales > Nitrospiraceae > Nitrospira_C. The sequence goes on from DASTSI010000283.1 coordinate 46,070, forward strand.
TCGACATCGGCGCCCTGCGCGCCCCGTTCGTCGCACAACCCGTGGTGGCCGGGAACGAACGATTCATCCGTGACGAGATCAAACGGATCGAGCATCGCGCGGCCGAGACGTTGCAAGAGGCCAAACGTCTACTGGCGTCCCTGAAATTGAACGGACGAATCAAACAGGAGCAGGGGCCGGTGGCTTCGGTCATTCTGCGGCAGGCTCCAAAGAAAAACGGCATGATTGTAATGGGCAGCCAAGGCCTCGATGCGCTGGATCGCTTCATGCTGGGCAGTGTGTCTACCAACGTGGTTCAGCACGCCTCCTGTCCGGTTCTCGTGGTGAAGACCAACCCCGATTCGCTCCGCCGCATCCTTCTGGCGGTCGACGGCTCAACCTCTTCGAAAAAGGCGCTCAATTTCATCACCACCCGGCTACGTCCCGCATCGAACGCAGGCGGACAGGCCTTGCCGCTTCATGTCACGGTCTTGCACATCATGCCTTTCCTGAACTATCCGGAATTGAAGCAGGCAGGGACCGAACTCGTCGATCAATACAGCATGAAATTATCTCGGGCGGGATACTCGAGTGAAGGACTGTGCCTGCTGGGGAGGCCGGCGGACGAAATCATCACGATCGCCGCACATCAAAAGGCCGACCTCATCGTGATGGGGGCCAAGGGACAGGGGGCGGTCGCGCGCTTTCTCCTGGGCAGCGTCTCGACTCGCGTCGTGCAGCATGCCGCACAAAGCGTCTTGGTCGTTCGATAAATCCTGTCGCGTCACTTTTCGGTTGACGAAGCGGCGAGCAGAAGGCTAACAATTGAAGGGCTCAAGGCGGGCCTCGTCTGGTATTCGCACCGACCAATCAGCAAGGGAAAAGTCACAAGTGTTTCGTTTTTACAACATTGTCGTGACTGATCTGGTCTAGAAAATCTCAAATAAATACAGTATCTTATAGGCAATTCCCTCAGAAAATCGATTGGCACGTGAGTTGCTGTACTCATCAGTGCTTTTTGGAGGTACTCTGGTGAGACTACAGCAAACACTAGCCAATTCAATCGGTTGTGCGGGTATCGGGCTTCACTCCGGCCAAGCTGTCAAGCTGACTCTTCGACCGGCTCCTGTCGACACGGGAATCGTCTTCGTCAATAAGAACGGCCATGCCGGTGCGACCCTGCCCGCCAACATCCAACATCTTGTTCCGACCGAATTGTGCACGGCGATTAGCGGAAACGGGTTTCAGGTCAAGACCATCGAGCACGTACTGGCGGCCTTTTCCGGCTCTCAGGTCGATAACGTCTACGTCGAGCTCGATGGAGCGGAGGCGCCGGTCATGGACGGCAGTTCCGCTCCGTTCGTCCACCTGATCCAAGCGGCCGGTATCGTCTCGCAGAGCAAACGCCAGCCGTACTTGAAGATGACTCGCCCTCTCGAAGTCGTGGACGGCTCCCGGCGGGTCCGCATCGAACCCTCTTCAACGCCGCGCATCACCTATTCGATTCATTACGACCATCCGCTCATTCAAACGCAAACGTACAGCTACGAGCACTCGGCCCGGGCGTTCGAGACGGACATTGCGGCAGCGCGAACTTTCGGCTTTCTGCAGGAAGTCGAGGCGCTTTGGGCACGCGGGCTCGGCCGTGGCGGCAACCTCGATAATACGGTCGTCCTTTCCCGGGACGGCATCTTGAATGAATCAGGCCTCCGTTTCAGCGACGAGTTCGTACGCCACAAGGTGTTGGATTTAATCGGCGACTTCTCGCTCCTTGGCGTGCCGTTCATCGGCCACATCATCGCGGACCGGTCTGGTCACGCTGTCCATACGAAACTTGTGCAGTTGATCCTGGATCACCCGGAGTGCTGGGTGCTTCTCAACGCCGATCACACCGCGTCTCAGCAGGAGTCTCTCCCCACGACGACCGCCACACGCCAGCCCTCGGCCGTGGCCCTTCAAGCTGCTCCCTAAACTGTTCCGACATGGTGGCTGCCCGTTGGCGGATACTCGGGCTCCCGGTAGATAACGTCGGGAACGAGTGGCCTCGTTCCCGACGCTAGAATCGAGGCGGGTTACTTTTTCTTCTTCTTCGCAGCTTTCTTCGTCGCCAAGACTCTCACCTCCCTTCGTACACGAGGCATTCAGGAATCAGACTGCATGAATTAAGACGTCATCCAATGCTTCGAATGTATTGGGCCCCACTTTTCGAAACCGTTTGTCACGCTTCAACGACGTCGCGACAGAGGTCAACGGGGTCTTGCCCTTGATAGTCAGTCCCCCCTCCAGCAAACGTTGAACCAACTCCTTGGCATGCATCGGACGGTTGGCTTCACGAAGCATTTGGTAGGCGGCCTCCGGGACGCTTTTCCCGGCATATTTGCTCCGGCCGAGTAAGATTTCCCGCGATTGGTCGGTGACGTCAACGACGGGCAGGTGCCGCAGTCCTCTATCGTCGGACGCAGCATGGCCGGACAAGCTCGCCACCTTCGCCTTGTCCGCTTCAACACGGTAAAGGGTCTCAGCGAGCTCGAGATATTTTTTGATGGTCGCGATCTCGTCGTCCAGGCGGCGGCGTTTTTTTTCGAGTTCCTGTAGGCGATGTTTGTAGGCGGTAATGCGTTGTTCGAGGCCGACAAGTATATCGGTGAGTTCTTCCAAAACCGGGACACTCCTCTCAAGCACATTTGCTTTATAGCCTTGCTTGCCGACGAAGTCAATGCAAATACGTCGAGCCACGACTTGCTTGGCCGTGTCAGCGCACTCTCACCGCAGCAGCATGCTATGATGACGCACGGCTGATGCAGACGACGGATGAAGACATCGCACCCGAGTTGCTCTTGGCTGGTGCAGTACAGGCCGCTCGTGAAGCGGGGCGCGTTTTGTTGGAGTACGCGAGGACCGGGTTTCAGATCGAGCACAAGAATACGATCGATCTCGTGACGGATGCCGACCGGGCCGCGGAGCGGTGCATCGTTGATTTTGTGCGAGCCCGGTATCCGTCCCACCGAATTCTCGCTGAAGAGCAGGGCGTGGCCGCTCACAGTGCTTCGCCCTACCAATGGATCATCGACCCGCTGGACGGTACGACCAACTTTGCCCACGGATTGCCTGTCTACTCGGTGTCGATCGCCGTTGAACGAGATGGAGAATGCATCATCGGCGTCGTGTTCGACCCGACGAGAGACGAATTGTTCACCGCCGAACGGGGCCGGGGCGCGTACCTCAACGCAGGACCGATCCGCGTGTCTGGAGTCGACCGACTGGATCACGCCCTTTTGGTCACGGGCTTTGCCTACGACGTTCGCGACACCCCGAACAATAATCTCGATCACTTCTCGCGATTTGCCCTACGAGCCCAAGGCGTGCGGCGTACGGGCAGCGCCGCGCTCGACCTATGTTATGTCGCGGCGGGGCGGTTCGACGGGTTTTGGGAGGTCAAGCTTCATCCCTGGGATATGGCGGCGGGATGCGTGATCTTGCGGGAATCGGGCGGCACAGTCACCGACTTTTCGGGAGTCCGGTTCTCGATCTACGGCAAAGAATTGGTCGCGAGCAACGGCCGGATCCATCAGTCCATGCTGAGCGTGCTTCAGGCAGGCGCTCACCAAGGCGGGAGCGCACGCCCGTCATCGGCGCCTGATGGGTGATCCCTCTGCTCGGCCGCGTGTACAGACCGACCGTCGATCGGGTATGATCCGTGTCTGCAGCCTGGCAACAAGGAGCAAGATCATGGCCACTTCATCACCGCCATCCGGGCAGTCCAACGGGAATCCTCACGCGCCGGCTTCGGAAGAAACCGGCGGATCCGAGGTGGAGCTGCTGCGCGTCTTGGTCAGCAGAAAAGGGATGCAGGTGGATGCGCAATGGGCCATACACCCCCAGCTCAAGATCGACTTGCTTCCGCACGAATGGAAAGAAGTCACGGACCTCATGGCCAAAGTCTCCGGCATCGTGTCGCACCGATTTTCGCAAGTCCTCAAGCAAGCTGATCAGGATCCTCAATCGAACGCCTAGCACGAGGCGCGGCATCCACGGTGGTACGATCGCGTGTCTTCGTTGAGTCCACGTTAGCATTTCCTTACCAATCCACGTTCTGGAGCTGATATGGAAACCTACTACCATCCCCATGATCTCGGAAAGTTCGCCGACATGGGCAAGGGCGGCAAGGCGTTGTGGGATAAATTCATGGAGTATTACGGGGCGGTCTTCGCGGAAGGGGCGTTGACCGAGCGCGAAAAAGCGCTGATTGCTCTGGCGGTGGCCCACACGGTACAGTGCCCCTATTGCATTGACGCCTACACGCAGGCTTCGCTCGAAAAAGGGTCCAACATCGAGGAAATGACCGAAGCGGTCCATGTGGCCTGCGCCATTAGGGGCGGCGCCTCGCTGGTGCACGGTGTGCAGATGCGCAACGTTGCCGAGAAGTTGTCGATGTAGGGAATCCCGCTTCGGTTACTCTGCGGTGAGCGGGATCACATGAGGCGAGCCTGGCGCGCTAGAGATAGGGGTTTTCGGGGATCGCCAAGGTGAAGTATTTGCCTCGTTCTTCGTAGAGCACGCGGTCGGCCACGAGCCGCGTCAGCGCAGTCTCCAGGTTCTCGCTTCCTGCCGGGCCTTCCTGCCTCATCGCTCCACGAATCTGGTCGGCGGTCTTCGGCGCTTCATTGCACATTTCGATCACCTGTCCCGCCAGACCGTCATAGCGGCGGCGAGTCGGAGCCTGCGGTACGCGCCCGTCGTACACGGTCACGTATTCGAGCGCCTTGGAGTAATAGAGGAACGGCCTGTCGCTGGAGGCGTGAAGACGCTGCCAATCCTCGATCGCCGCCACGAGCTCCTGGTAGACGTGAGGGTCCACGGGCCAATCGTCGAGCTCGTACTCGAAATCGTAGGCGATCTTGTTCAAGTCCAGTTGCCGGTCATCGTAGA